>DATKRM010000045.1:0-2145 GCA_035532195.1 Solirubrobacteraceae bacterium | reverse complement strand
GATCGCCTGGCCGAACGTCTGGAGGGGCTGGGCGCGCAGGTTGACATCCTGGTCAACAACGCCGGGTTTGGGATCTACGAGCCGTTCGCGGCCGCCGGCCGCGAGCAGGAGGTGTTCCAGGTCCAGGTGCTCGTCGAGGCGGTGGTCGACCTGATGGGTCGCTACCTCCCTGGGATGGTTGAACGGCGCCGCGGCGCGGTGATCAATCTGTCCTCCACCGCGGGGCTCCAGCCGCTTCCATACAACGCCGGTTATTCGGCGGCCAAGTCTTACGTGCTGATGCTCTCCGAGGCGGTGCACGCCGAGGTCAAGGACAGCGGGGTAACGGTGACCGCGGTGTTGCCGGGACCGGTGCCCACTGGGTTCCAGGAGGCTAACCAGGCCGGCTATTTCGCCGAGCGGCTGCCCAAGTTCACGTTCGTCTCGCCCCACCGGGTGGCCCGGGACGCGCTCCGGGCGGCTGACCGCGGACGATTCTCAGTGATCCCCGGCGGCCCCCACGTGCGCATGGCCTTTGGACCCAACCGCCGTATGCCACGCTGGCTGACGCTGCCGGTGAGCAAGCGGCTGATGGCGCGCCGCTAGCTATCGCCGGGCCTGCCGCCGCGGATGCTGCGGGTGGCGGCTGTGCGACCTATGCGGGTGCTTGTGGGCGTGGTGGGAGCGCTTGGCCGAGACCTTATGCGCCGCGGCCAGCGGGCTGGGGCCCGAGCACAGGGGCTTCAGCGGCCCGGCGCTCGCCGCGTGCACGCCCCCGGTGAACGCAGCCGTGTCGGGGCTGGCGCTGGCGTCGGGGGGCGAGATGCCATACCAGTCCTCCCCGTCCCCGGGCTGGCGTTGCGGCGTGGCCCAGGCATACAGCAGCACGGCAGCGATGCCGCAATCGGTGTGACCGAGCCCCGCCAGCGTTTGCCAGATGTAGCCGGGCCGCTTCTCCGGCGGCGCCCAATCGTGGGCTCCCTTGGGATGGGTCGTCCAGCCGAACTCGGTGACGTACAGCGGCACGGTGGACATGCCGTCGGCGTTCATGGCCAGCCGATCGGTGCGCACGCTGTCCAGGACGTGTTCCGGGGTCGGGCCATAGGGATGGATCGCCACCCCGTCGATCTGACCGCGGATCCGGGGGGCGGCGTTCAGCAGCGAGGCCAGGAACACAGGCGGACTGGTCAGCCCACCGATGATCACACGTGCCGTCGGCTCGACGGTCAGGATGGCCGCCCGCGCGCTGGCGTACAGGTCGGCGTAGGCCGCTGGATCAGGCGTGGGATGCCAGAAGTAGTGCGAGTCAGGCTCGTTCCAGATCTCGTAGTTGTCGACCGGACGGGGTGGCAGGTTGGAGTTCTCGCTCCAGAAGCTTCCGCCGGGGCCATAGCGGGCCGCCACCGCCGCGGCGTAGGTGTAGTAGTCGCTCACCGACTTGGGTGGCGAGTGGTCGTCTCCTGGGACCGTTTCGTCCCACGCGGCCGTATAGTCGATGATCGGCAGCCAGCGCAGCCCGTGGGCGGCCAGCATGCCGGCGATCAGATCGTCGTGCCGCCAGTCGTAGTGGCGAATCAGTCCCACTGCGGGTGGGAACAGCTGGATCCCGTTGGTCGGCGGGTTGGGCTCGGCGGTCTCCCACAGGGCATCACTGCGAACCGTGGTCGCGCCGGTTCGGGCCAGCGCCGCCAGCTGGGCGTCGATCTGGGCCCGGGTGAACTTGTGGCTGTTGAACAGCACGCCGGTGTTTGTCCCCATGGCGATGCCCTCATCAGATGCGGCGAACGCGGGGCGGGAAGACGCCGCCCGTACGGGGCCGGTCAGCCCTAGGAGCAGGATGGCGGCCAGCGCCAGGACGCTGGCCAAGGCCGCGCGGGGAGATTGCAGACGGTTTGTGTTTTTCACAAGCTTGATCTGGGCCGCCCTCGGTTCGGCCTTGGGCTCTCCCGACCAAGCAACGGACGAGCCGCCGCGGACTGTCACGAATCCGGGGAGCGGGGCTAGATACCGGCTGCGCGCAGATCCGCCCGGAGGCGTGAGGAGCTGGTGAGCTCCGAGCGGCTGGCCACGGCCACAAACTTGACGCGCCGGCCCGTGACCCCGTAGACGTAGCGGCCGACCACTCGCAGAGCACCCAAGGACCTACCCGAGCCGCCCACGGCAACT
>DATKRM010000044.1:0-6286 GCA_035532195.1 Solirubrobacteraceae bacterium | reverse complement strand
GAGCGTGCTGGCTCCGGGCGGCACGGTGGTCTGTGCCGGGATCCACATGAGCGACATCCCGTCCTTCCCTTACGAGAGCCTGTACCACGAGCGCTCGGTCCAGTCGGTGGCCAACCTGACCCGCAAGGACGGAAGGGAATTCCTGGGTTTGGCGGCGGCAGCCAAGATCAAGCCAGCGGTAACGGTCTACCGGCTGGACCAGGCCGAGCAGGCGCTGTCGGACCTGCGGGCTGGGGCCTTTGAGGGCACCGCGGTCCTGATTCCGTAGTCTGGGCTTATGCCCCTCATCCCCATGGTCATCGAGCGGACCGCGCGCGGAGAGCGCGAGTTCGACATCTTCAGCCGCCTGCTCAACGAGCGGATCGTGTTCCTCGGCACCCCCATCGACGACACGATCGCGAACCTGATCGTGGCCCAGCTTCTGCACCTGGAGTCGTCGGACCCGGACAAGGACATCTCGATCTACATCAACTGCCCCGGCGGCTCGATCTACTCCGGCCTGGCCATCTACGACACGATGCAGTTCATCAAGCCGGACATCCAGACCATCTGCGTGGGGATCGCCATGTCGATGGGCTCGCTGCTGCTAACCGGAGGGGCCAAAGGCAAGCGCTTCTCCCTACCCAACAGCCGCATCCTGATCCACCAACCGTCGGCCGGCTTCGAGGGCCAGGCCAGCGACATCCAGATCCACGCCCAGGAGATCCTCAACGTGCGCGAGCGGATCGACGAGATCTACGCCGAACACACCGGCCAGCCGCTGGAGCAAGTGCACCGCGACATGGAGCGAGACCGCTTCTTCAACCCCGAGCAAGCGCTCGAGTACGGGCTGATCGACCGGGTCATCGACTCCCACTGAGAGCCTCCCCCAGGTCCGACCCTAGCGGACCGGGTGCTCGATCAGGCCCAGCTGTTCGATCTCGATCCGCACCACGTCGCCGGACTCCAGGAACTGCGGCGGGTCCATTCCCATGCCCACGCCGCTGGGGGTACCGGTGAGGATCAGGTCCCCGGGCGCGAGCGTGCAGGTCTCGGAGATGAACTCGACCAGCCTCTGGCAGCCGAACAGCAGATCAGAGGTGCTCGAGTCCTGGCGCAGATCGTCGTTGACCCAGGTGCGCAGCCGCAGGTTCTCGGGATCCGGAACCTCGTCGGCGGTGGTGATCCAGGGCCCGATGGGGCAGAACGTGTCGGCGCCCTTGCCCCGGATCCAGTGGGGCTCGCGGCCCTGCAGGTCGCGGGCGGTGACGTCGTCGGCGATGCAGTAGCCGGCGATCTGCCGGTCCGGGCCCATCACGATCGTCATCTCGCCCTCGTAGTCCAGGCGGCGCACCACCTCGGGACAGACGATCGGACCATTCGGCCCGGTCACCGACCCGCGGACTTTGACGAACACCACCGGCACCTCGGGAGTCGGAGCACCGGTCTCCTGGATGTGCTTGGCGTAGTTCAGGCCGATGGCGAACACGGTGCCGGGATCAACCGGAGCCAGCAGCGTGACCTCGTCGAGATTCCACACCGCCTCCCCCGGCCTGGCTGGCTGGCCCGCCAGCACGTCGACCACGGTCTGCCCGTCGGCCAGCGCCCGCACCTGCGCGCCCTCCACCACGCCCGCACGCGCTTGGCCGGCTCCCGCCGGCTGGAACGTGGCCAGCTTCAATCGGGCGGAAGCACGTGGGTGACTGGCAGCCCTTCGCCCCGCACCTTGCTGACCAGGTCGAGCTTCAGCCAGCGCGATATCCCCGGCGGCAGCGTCGAGATGATGATCTCGTCGTAGGGCCCAGTCTGGTTCAGCGCATCCTCGATGGCCATCAGCGGCTCATGGTCGCCGAGGACGCCGTGGACCTCGGCGCCGGCGGCTTCGGACAGCTTGGGCAGCGCGTCGTCCAGCACCTCCTGCGCCTCCTCCTTGCCGTGCTCGTGGGGGTTGGCCATCTTGTCCATGCCGTGGGGCTGGCGCGGGACAACCAGGTGAAACCGAGCCGGCGAGCGCTGGGCCCGCTCGCGCACCGCGTCGAGCAGCGGCTGAGTGGCGGCGGTCTGGTGGGCCACTACGAGCACGCGAGCTGGATCTGCCACGGCCGGGATCCTATGCCTACGCCAGCCGCGAGGCCAGCTCGCGCGAGTTCATGTGCGCGATGGCCTGGATCGAGATCTGCGGGTTCACGCCGGATGCGGTGGGGAAGCTCGATCCATCCATGACATAGAGCGAGCGCACGTCCCAGGTCTGACCGGTGGGATCGCAGGCCGAGCTGGCCGGCGAGCCGCCGACGCGGGCCGAGCCCATGATGTGGAACGAGCCGAGCGTGACCTGGCCGGGGCCGTAGCCGGCCGCGTCGGCATCGGCCATGAACTGCTCCCGGGAACCGGACACGCCCGGGTCATACGACACCCACTTGGTCTGTGAGGAGAAGATCCGCTGGGCGCCGGCGGCCTCGAGGATCTGCGCCGCCCCTTCGATCCCGGTCCGCAGGTGCGAGGTGTCAAACGGCGACAGGGCATAGCGGACCACCGGCTCTCCATCGCGGCCCACCCGCACCTCGCCGCCGTCGCGGTCGCGCAGCAGGACGCCGACGGGCACCGAGCCTCCCAGCCCCTGCATGAGCGAGAAGTGCTGACGCTGGCTCCGCCAGGGGACGAATGGGATGAACAGGTGGGGATGGTTGGCCGCCGTCTCGTACTTGACGCCGTAGCCGTCGTGGAGGTCGCGGTGCTGGTCGGAGTACAACGCCTGCATGACCCCCTCCCAGGTCTTCAGCTCCTCGTCGAAGATGCCCCACACCGCGTTGGCCGGATGCAGCTTGAGGTGCCGGCCGATGTTGGGGTTCTGAAGGCCAGACCGCCTGAGCAGCGCAGGCGTGTGGATGGCCCCAGAGGCGACGATCACCGCCCGGGCCCGCACGGTCACCGCGTGGCCCTCAACCGTCCGCCCCTGGACCCCGCGTGCGGCGCCGGCCTCGATCAGCACCCGGTCCACCTTGGTGCGCACCACCACTCGCGTGCTGCCGGCCTGGGTGGCGTCGGCCAGCCATGTCTTGACCACCGATTGCTTGGCCCCCACCCGGCAGCCCAGGCCGCAGTAGCCGCACTCCTTGCCCTGGGCGCAGTTGCGCACTCCGCGGGGCATCGCGTCCACGTGCCAGCCCAGCTCCACGCAGCCCGCCTGGAGCTTCTGCTCACGCGTGGACGGGGTGTTGTGCTCCTGGTTGACTCCCAGCCGCTCGCACACGGCGTCGAGGCTCTCGGTGTACTGCGCGGAGGTGAACGCCGGGACGCCGTAGCCGGCCCATTCGGCCCGAACATCGTCCGGGGTGCGGAACGAGGTCGTGTAGTTGACCACGGTGCCCCCGCCCAGGCAGGCCCCGGCCAGCAGCCCCACGCTCTGATCGTGTGTGGCGTTGGGAGCGCCCATGTAGTACCGGGTCAGCGCTCCCAGCTCCGAGCCGTCGAAGTCCGCGTCGTCGTAGTAGTCGCCGGCTTCGATCACCACCACATCCAGCCCGGCCTGCCCCAGCACCCCGGCCGCGGCCCCACCCCCGGCTCCCGAGCCGACGATCACCACGTCGCAGTCCAGCGTGGTGTCGCGGTCGATCGGCTCCGGCCGGAGCGCCTTGGGCGGAGCGTCGGGCAGCCGGCCGAGCGGGCCGTCGTAGCCGATGGCGTCCCAGGCCGGGTTACGGCCCTCGGCTCCCGGGAGCATGTAGTAGAAGAGCAGCGCCCCTTTGCGCAGGGCGTGGAACACCGCGCGGCGCTGCGGCGAGCTCGCGTCCCCCCAGGCCAGCAGCACCCGCTCGCGCTCCTCGGGTGGCAGCGAGCCAAACCGCTTGAGACCGGCTCCGCCCAGCGCACCCATGGCTGGTGTGTCCCACAGCGACAGGAGCATGGCCAGCTGGCGTCGCTCCGACGCCCGCGGATTCAGCGCCACCGCCTCTTGGACCGCGGCCGGCACCCCCAGCTCACGGGCGGTCGGCACCCCATTGCCGCCCGGGCAGAACGTGTCGCAGATGTCGGCAAGGGCTCGTTCCTGACGCGGGGTGAGCTTCCAGCCGTTCTCGGCCACCGCGCGAGCCTACTGGAGTCGGTACTCGCCGTGGGCCACTATCACGGCGCTGCCCCCGACCAGCACGCGCTCGGCCCGCTCGGGCGATCCCTCCACCCGCACCCGGAGCAGCGACGGCCGTCCGATCTCGAGGCCCTGGTGAATCTCGATCGGCTGCCCGGGCACGACGCGCCCGTGGCGAAGCAGGTGCACCCCCAGCGGGCCCGCGGCCGAACCGGTGGCCGGGTCCTCGGGCACGCCTAGCCCGGGCGCGAACACCCTCGTCCGGTAGCGCCCCTCGCCGCCGGCGAAGCAGCTGACGCCGAGCTGGCCGAGCTCCTCAAGCGCGCCCAGGTTCGGGGCCAGCGCCGCGACCTGCGCCTCGCTCGTCAGCCCGACCATGACATGCCGCGGGCCGTTCACGTATGCCTCGACCGGGAGCACCGCTCGCTCCACGCCGAGGGCCGCCAGCAGCTGATCGATCGGCGGGAACGGTTCGATGCGGGGGATGGGCTGCTCCATCTCCGCCTGCTGGCCGTCCACGCTCACCCTGATCACCCCGGCCCCCGTCTCCAGGCGCACAAAGTCGAGCCCGCGCTCGGCGGCCAGCAGCACGGCCGTGCCCAGGATCGGGTGCCCGGCGAACGGCATCTCGGACTTGGGGGTGAAGATCCGCACCCGGACGTCGGCCTCCGCTCCCTCGGACACCGGGAGCAGGAACACCGTCTCCGACAGGTTGAGCTCCCGCGCCGTGCGCTGCATGTGCTCACCCTCCAGACCGGACCCATCCGCGAACACGGCCACCGGGTTGCCCTCCAGCGGCTGATCGGTGAAGGCATCTACGACGGCATAGGCACGCTGGGTCACGACGCCGCCACCTCAGCCAGCTCCTCGCCGGTGCGCATCACCACTCAGAACAGGTACTCCTGCCCGGGCAGCTCACCCTCGCGCCGGCCTCGGCGTGCTCCTGGCTGGCCCAGCCCCTCGGCCACGTCACGGGCGATCGCGCCCTCGGACCGGGACGCCACCAGCGGGGCCTCGATCCCCTCGACGTAGACCACTGTGCGGCGGCGATCCCCCCGCTCGGGCCCCTCCAGCGGAACCAGGCCGAAGATCCGGTCGGCTCGGACGAACTTGCCGTAGCCCAGAGCCACCATCGGTGCGGGTGCACGCGCCACCGCTGTGGATGCTAGTCGGCCGCCCGGCAACTGTGCCCTATATCACACTAGTATTGGCGCGGGCCTAAACAGGGTACGTGTAGCGTGCGAATTTCGTCCCATGGAGCAGCCGCAGCAAGCCAAGGAAGCTTTCGAGGAGGGGAATCGGCTCGCCCGCAAAGGCGACCTGGCCGGCGCTGAGACGGCCTACGCGCGGGCCGATGACGCCGGTCACGGCAGGGCGGCGGCATATGGCGGTCTGTTCGCCGAGTCGCGGGGCCAGACAGACGAGGCCGAGGAGGCCTACCGCCGGGCCGACGAGCGCGGCGATGGCTTCGGGGCCTTCCGCCTCGGCATGCTGCTCTCCCGAGCCGGCAAGTGGGACGCGGCCCGCGAGGCGTGGGCGCGGGCCGACGAACGCGGCGAGGAGCGTCCGCCGTTTGACTACATGGCTCTGCTCGCGGGTACCGCCAGCGGCGACTCCGTGGCCCCGCCGGAGGGCCAGCGCTCGGCACTGGCCAACCCGGTGCTGATCGGGGCGGTCACGTTGCTGGTCGCGCTCGTCGGCGTGTTCCTGGCCTACAACTCCAACAGCGGGCTGCCGTTCGTACCCACCCGCGAACTGCGGATCCAGTTCGCCAACGGTTCGGCGCTGACCCCAGGGTCTCAGGTGACCTCGACTGGCGGCTTCCGAATCGGCTTGGTGAGTGAGATGCACCCGGTGCAGCTGCCGTCAGGGGTGGTGGGCGCCGAGGCGGTCCTCAAGCTGGATCGCTCGTTCGGGGCGGTGCCGGTCAACTCCACAGCGGCGATCCCGGCCAGGAACCTCTTCGGGCAGAAGTATGTGGATCTGGAGCGGGGCACGTCGTCACAGGTCATCCCGGACGGCGGCGTGATGCCGGCCAGGCAGACGACCATCCCGGTGCAGTTCGACGACATCTACAAGATCTTCGACGCCAGGACCCGGCCGGCGGTCCAGCAGGACCTGGTCGGCTTCGGCGACACGTTCACCGCGCGCGGCTCGTCCCTGAACGACACCATCGCGTCGCTGCCCGATCTGTTTGCCCACCTGACTCCGGTGGCCCGGTAC
>DATKRM010000043.1:0-4110 GCA_035532195.1 Solirubrobacteraceae bacterium | reverse complement strand
GGGTTGGCCCCCAGAGAGAAGGGATGGATGCCGCCATAGGCGTCCAGCTCATAGCCACCGCTGGCGTCGGGCAGGATCACAAAAGCGCGGGCCAGGTCGTGCCCGGCGAAGTACGGCTCCTGCCCGACCTGGAGCGCCGGGCCGCCGTAAGGATGCAGCCCCCCGTACGCGTCCAGGATCAGGCCCGCTTGGGGCGCATTCGCGCCAGGCGTCGCTTTGATCGCCCGTGCCGCGGGCCACGCCCAGTAGGGCGCATTGTCGAGCGGTGGGCTGTCGGCCGCGTGGATCCCGCCATAACCGTCCAGCGTGTAAAGACCGCTCCAGGGATGCGACTTGGTGGCCGTCGCCGAGACCTGGGTGCTGCCGACCGCCCAGGAGCTCACGATCCCTCCGGCTGTGTGGGCGCGTGCCATGACCTGATAGGTGTGCCCCTGATAGCCGTTGACCCCGGCGCTGGCCGCTGATCCGCCATACGCGCTGGGCCCTGGCAGTCCGAACCAGCCTTCATTGAGGGTGCTGTCGTACACCTGGACGTCGAAGTAGTTGACCGAGCATGTGCCAGCGGTGAGCGGAATGTTGAACTGGGTGGTGCTCTGGGTCGCCGGCAGGTTGATGGTGACGGGGCAAGAGAAGTACGTGGCGAGCAGCGACCAGAGCTCGGCGGCGCCCCCGCCGTAGTCAAGCGTGAAGAGTCCGACACCGCCCAGGTTGGCGCGGTTGACTAAGTCGTATTTGGCGGCGAGCGAGTAGGTGTCGTCGAAATACTGCTCACGATTGCATGACCAATCTGTGTCGTACCACGTGTCCCATTGGGCGACGCCCTCGAGAGGATCGCGATGCGCGGAGAACTTGTACACGCCGCTCTGGGTCGGGATGGTCGATGCGAACAGGTAAGTCGTTGTCACGCCGTTGGAGATCTGCACCTGGTGCGCGGTCGTGAGATTGGCAACGCATCCCCGGCGACCGTAGTAAGGCTGGCCGAGGATTACCTTGCTCGGCGGAATCAGCGCGGTGTACTGGGCGACCGTCTTCGAGACGTTGAAGCGGTAGGTGTTGAGTGGCGACACCGGACTGAAGCAGTAAGAGCTGCAATACAGCGGAGCTTCGGAGTAGTTGGACTGGTCCATGTCGTAAGCCATCACGAACTCAGCATCGACGTATGGCGCCAGGCCCGTGACGTTGAAGAACTCGAGGTTGTCCTCCGCCGATCCGCCGTATGTGTCGACTGCCAGATAGCTGCCGGCCGGCATCGCGGCCCGAAGGTTCGCCACGAAAGCCGTCAGCTCATCGCGACTGGTCTGCCCATCGGCGCAGGCCGCATCGGTGCCCTCGTAGTTGACGTTCACGCCGTCGATGCCCGCGTAGCTCATCTGGGCCAAAGCCGCGTTGATGGTGTTCTGGGTGCTGGTGGGGCTGAGCCCGTTGCACATCTGGCTGGTCGGGCTCGTACTGCCGTCGTGCAAGTTCAGCGAGACGATCACGCGCACCCCGTTGGCGTGCGCGGCATTCACGAAATTGGTCATCGTCGTCGAGTGGAAGACCGCCCAACCGTTGTCGGTGGTGACCAGGTTCCCATCACCGCTGTTCACGTGCAGGGCAAAAAAGGCCACCGTGGTGAGGAGCCGGAAGTTCCACTGGGTGTAGCCGACGCTGGGATCGCCCAGGGCGAAGGAATCCGCAAACCCGAAGACCTGGCGCTGCGGGCCGGGTGTCACGAGAAGCGGGCGTACCGCCATCCGCCTGGCCGGCGCCGCCAAGTGGGCTGCCGGCATGGAGACCAGCTTGTCGGTCTGATCCATGATGAGGGGGGCGACCTGACTGACGTGAGCGGCTTGCGGAGGAGCCGCGTGGGCTTGTTGCGGAGACAGCGCTAAGGGTGCGCTGCCCAGAATCAGTGCCGCTATCGACGCGTGGCACAACCGGGAAACCAGGGGACGGTCGGTCACTCCGGCAGAGGATACCCCGCAGCGCCCCTTCCGCTGCCGGTAATTAAGCCCCCCACAAGGCGCGGGCGAGGTCTCGACCAGGCCAGTAGCCGTACTGGCTGGGACCTGGAGGAAGCGACTGGCCTCCCGCCGCGAAAGGATGAATGCCACCAAACGCGTCTAACGTGTAGCCGGCAGCCGTGCTTGCGCTCGAGCCCGGCAGGAACCACATTCCCCGCACCAGGTCCTGGCCCCGCCAGTAGCCGTACACCGCAATTGCCGGCGGGGCCGTGGCACCCGCGCTCCAGAACGGGTGGAAACCGCCGTAAGCGTCGATCACGTACCCGTGGGCAGCAGTAGCGCTCGAATCGGGCGCCAGCCACACGTCCCGCGCGATGTTCGAGTTGGCCCAGTACCCGTGCTCGGCGATGCTCA
The DNA here is from genome assembly GCA_035532195.1 of Solirubrobacteraceae bacterium. GTDB lineage: Bacteria > Actinomycetota > Thermoleophilia > Solirubrobacterales > Solirubrobacteraceae > Palsa-465. Next base: position 1,750 of record DATKRM010000043.1, on the reverse strand, counting down.
CCGGCAGCGGCTTGCCCGCCACCGACCACGGATGCAGGCCCCCGAATGCGTCCAGCACGTAACCCCCGCTCCCATCAGGGAGCAGGGTGATCTTCTTGGCGACATCGCGACCCGGGAAATATGGGAACTGGCTCGGTTGAGGCGGCATCGGATACGTGCCGATCGCAAACGGGTGGATGCCGCCGTAGGCGTCGAGCACGTAACCACCAGTGCCTGTGGGCAGAAAGACGAAGTCGCGGGCCACATCTTGGCCGGCGAAATACGGCCCGTTCAGCACCTGCAGGGCGGGCCCGCCGTAAGAATGTAGGCCGCCATAGGCGTCCATGACCAGGCCGGCCTGAGGCGCATTCACTCCGGGTGGGGCTTTGACCGCGCGCGCCGCCGGCCAGGCGAAGTAGGGCGAGTTGTCGAGCGGCAGGCTGTCGGCCGGGTGGATTCCGCCGTAGGCGTCCGCCGTGTAGAGGCCTGTCCAGGGAGACGACTTGGTCGCAGAGGCGGAGACCTGGGTGCTGGCCTGCGCCCACTGGCTGACCGTTCCTGCAGTCGTGTGGGCGCGCGCCATGAACTCATACGTATGACCGGGGAAGCCCAGGGCCGTCACGCTGCCCGATGCGCCAACCGGCGCCATTGGAAACCAGCCCTCGTTGAGAGTGCTGTCGAGCTGCTGGACGTCGAACGAGGACACCGAGCAACCGCCGGCCCCGATTGAGAAGGTGAATTTGGTGGTGGTCTCGGTGGCGGGCACATTGATCGCTACTGGACACGAGAAGTTGGTGCTCAGGCTCGACCACAGGTCCTGCATGCCGCCGCCAAAGTTCAAATTCCAAATTCCCACCCCGCGCAGATTGTCCGAGTTGACCAACGCGTACTTCTTCGCTAGCGATACCGGGTCGTCCCAATACAGCTCTCTCGTGCAGCTCAAGGACGGGTTGACCCACGTGTCCCAGCGTTCCAGCCCGGGCGGGTCATTGGCATCGCGATGCCCGACATACGTCCCTGGCTGAACCAGGCCGGAGGTCAGCTCGCCGGATGCGTCGATGAAGCTGTCGGCCACCACAGAGCCGGTCGGGTACGCGTTCGCAGTTCCCGACACGACACAGGCCTTGCGTCCGTAATACGGGACGCCGAGGATCACCTTGGACGCGGGCATGACCGCTAAGTACTGGCTGGCGGTCGACGTGTCCGTGTAGTAGTACCCGTCCAGGGGCGCCGTCGGTCCAAGACAGAACACGCCGCACTTCTCGGGCGAGCGCAGGTAGTTCGAATATTCGAGGTCGTAGGCCATCACAAAGAACGAGTCCACGCTGGCGGCCATGCCCTGCACGTCGAAGAAGCCGAGGGGGTCGGCAGCCGAGCTGGCGTAGGAGTCGACCGACAGATATGACCCGGCCGGCATGGCGGCCCGAAGGGCGACGACGAAGGCTTTGAAGCTGTCTCGAGCCCATGATGGGTCCGTCGTGCCGCAGCTGCCGTTGAGCCCTTCATAGTCGACGTTGACGCCGTCCACTCCCTTCGCTTTGATCTCGGCCACCGTGTTCGCAATCGTGGTGGCCTTATGCGCAAGGGCGGTGCACATAGTGGGCGTGTTACCGCTGAAGTCCTGCAGGATGATCGTCAGGACGACTTTGGTCCCATGCGGCTGCGCGACGCTGAGGAGGCCCGAGAGCTCGCTCGAGTTCCAGACCGCCAAACCGGAGTCGGAGGCGAAGGTCCCGTCACCCTGCACGTGCAGACCGAAGAAGGCGACCGT
>DATKRM010000042.1:0-33490 GCA_035532195.1 Solirubrobacteraceae bacterium | reverse complement strand
GTGCAGCTTCAGGTTCTGCTTGGCGGTCAGGTAGCTGTCCAGCGTTGGGTCCTGGAACACCAGCCCGATGTGCCGCCGCACGTCGTCGCGGGCCGTGACCACGTCGTAGCCGGCCACCTGAGCTGAACCGGACGACGGCTTCATCAGCGTGCACAGCATGTTGATCGTCGTGGTCTTGCCGGCGCCGTTTGGACCCAGGAAGCCGAACACCTCTCCGGGAGCCACGGCGAAGTCCACCCCGCGTACGGCCTCTATATCGCCGAAGCTCTTGGCCAGGCCTCTGACCTCGATCGCTGCTTCAGACATCCTCATCCTCGGCAAGTATGCGATAGAGGACTCGCCGGGCATTAGCCAGCGTCTCGGTGGCCCGCTCGACCTGCTCCTCGCTGCCGGCCTGCAGCACCTGGATGGTGGCGTGATAGAGCTGTTTGAGCTGGGTCTTCAGGTCACCGACCTTGGCCGGCTCGTCTTCGCCCTCCCACGGCGGTTCGGCATCCCCGCGTTCGCCGAGGTGCTCGCGGCCGGCGTCGGTCAGCTCGAACAGCTTGGTCCCGTCGCGCTCAACCGCGCGGATAAAACCTTCATCCTCCAGCTGGGCCAGCGCCGGATACACCGAACCGGGGCTGGGCCGCCAGCGGCCACCGCTGCGCTCCTCAATCTCCTGCATCAGCTGGTAGCCGTTCCGCGGCTCTTCGGCCAGCAGCAGCAGCAAAGCCAGGCGGACATCGCCCCGCCGGGCCCGGCCGCGGCCGCCGCCGAATATCGGGCCGCCCCCAAAGTTCGGGCCGCCCCCAAAGTGCCGCAGGACGGCCAGCCGCTCCAGCTCGTCACGACCGGGCCGGCGCTTGGCGAACGTGAAGGCCGACCGCCACGGGGGACCGTCGGCGAATGCATGCGAGCTCACGGCTTCTCCTTGACTAGGCATATCACGATATGTGGACGATATATCGTGATATGGCGGTTCGTCAAGGGGTGGGTTGTGGCAAGCGCCGGCCGCGCGACCGGGCCGTGGGCGATTTGACACAGACAGACGGTCTTTTCTCCCAACCCCGGCGGACCGGACTCCCACCCGAGCCGCGACCGCGCGAGATAATCGCGCCCATGGCCACCGTCCGCGCCACCGCGGAGTACCCGGCGCCGGTCCACGAGGCCGAGGCGTGCTGGTATGACACCAAGCGCTGGCCGGTGTGGGTCGACCAGCTGGACCGGGTGATCAGCGTCGACGGTGGCTGGCCCAAGGCCGGGGCCCGCGTGATCTGGGAGTCGGGTCCGGCCGGCCGGGGCCGGGTGAGCGAGCACGTTGTGGCCTACGAGCCGTTGCGTGGTCAGACGCTCGAGGTGGAGGATGACTCCATCAGGGGGAGCCAGACGGTCAGCTTCAGCCCCGAGGAGCACGGCGTGGCCGTCGAGCTGGCCCTCGACTACGAGCTCAAGAAGCACTCGCCGGTGACCTGGCTGGTCGATCTGCTGTTCATCCGCCGCCTGATGGCGGGCTCGCTGCGCAGCACGCTCGGCCGCTTCGGCACCGCGCTCGAGACCTCGCGCGGCTCGGAGGTCGGCTAGCTTTCTGCCGATGTTCGTGTTCAAGGCCGCCGTGGTGGGGGCGGGCACCATGGGCGGCGAGATCGCCCAGGCGATCGCCGGTGCCGACGTCCCGGTCGTGCTCAAGGACATAGACCAGGAGCTGGTCGACAAGGGCATCGCACACGCCCGGTCGCTGTGGCAGGTCCGGGTTGACCAGGGCAAGCTGGCCCCGGACGAGCTCGAGCGCCGGCTGGGGCTGATCACCGGCACCACCGACTACGCCGGCTTCGGCGAGGTCGACTTCGTGATCGAGGCGGTCCCGGAGCGGATCGACGTGAAACAGGCGGTGTTCGCCGAGCTCGATCAGGTGACTCCGGGCCGGGCCATCCTGGCCTCCAACACGTCGTCGCTGTCGATCACCGAGATGGCGGAGGCGACGGGTAGGCCCGACCTGGTCGTGGGCTTTCACTTCTTCTACCCGGCCTCGGTGATGCGGCTGATCGAAGTGGTCGAGGGTGATTACACCTCGCCGGAGACGGTTCAGGCCGCGGTCAACTTCGCCCAGCGGATTCGCAAAACACCCATCCGGTGTGCCGAGGGCCCGGGCTTCGTGGTCAATCGCGTGCTCACCTCAGCGGTGTCCGAGCTGTGGCGCATCCAGGAGCAGGAGGGGGTCGATGTCGCGGAGCTCGATCGCCTCGTCGCCGAATCCAGGGCGGCTCCGATGGGGCCGTTTGCCCTGGCTGATCTGCTGGGGCTGGACAGCGTGCTGCACGTGGCCGAGCACCTCCAGGAGCGCCTCGGCGATCGCTTCTACGTGCATGAGGGGATGCGAGCGCACGTGGCGGCCGGCGAGCTGGGCGTCAAGACCGGGAAGGGCTTCCATGAGCACGGCTGAACCGCAGACCAGGGCGGCTGAGCTGGTCGATCGCTTCTGGTTGAAGGCACTGGTGGAGAGCTGCCTGATCGTGGAGGAGGGCCTGGCTCAGATCCGCGACGTGGACCTGGGGATGATGCTGGGTGCCGGCATCATCCCGCCTCCGTTTGCCCGGGCCGACCAGCTGGGGCTCGACGCGGCTGTGGAGCGACTGAAGCGGGCGGCGCAGGAGTGGGGAGAGGACTTTGAGCCACCGGCCATCCTGCGCCGGCTGGTGGGCCAGGGCCGGCTGGGCGTTCGGTCCGGGCAGGGCTTCTTTTGCTATCCACAGCCGGATCCGGGCCACGACGCGGGCCCCGTGAAGCTCCAGACACGTGGCCCGGTGGCCATCGCCTGGCTGGATCGCCCCCCCGCCAACTCGATCTCGCCCGAAGTCGTGCGCGCGCTCCAGGGGATCTGGGAAGCGGTCGGGAGCCGCGCCGAGGTGCGGGCGCTGATCTTCGCCTCGGCCAGCCCGATGCTGTTCTGCGCCGGGGCCGACATCAAGGCCTTTACCCGCATGGACGAGGCCGGCGGGAGGGAGCTGCTCGACGCGATGCACGGCCTGCTGCTGGAGTTCGAGCGCTCTTCGATTGTCACGATTGCCGCGGTCAACGCCGCGGCGTATGGCGGGGGCAATGAGCTGGCCATGGCTTGCGACTTCCGGATCGCCGCTCAATCGGCCATGTTCGGGCAGCCCGAGATCAACCTGGGGATCATCCCCGGCTTCGGGGGGACCCAGCGCCTGCCCCGGCTGATCGGGGAGGCGCGGGCGCGGGAGCTCAACCTGGTGGGCGATCCCATCGACGCCGGGCAGGCCTACGAGCTGGGGCTGGTCAACCAGGTGGTGGACGACCATGAGCTCTTCGACACCGCGCTGGCCTGGGCGCGGAAGCTGGCCGGCCAGGCGCCGCTGGCGGTCAAGCAGATCAAGCGGGTATCCGCGGCGCCGGATCTCCAGGCCGGAATCGAAGCCGAGAAGCAGGGCTTTGCCGCCGTGTTCGGCTCTGAGGATGCCCGCGAGGGGATCGGGGCCTTTCTCGAGAAGCGGACCCCGAGGTTCCAGGGCAAATGAGTGTCTCGACCGGCCAGGCCGGAGCGCTGGCCGAGCTGATCCGTGAGGCCGGCACCGTGGTGGCCCTGACCGGGGCCGGGATCTCCGTCCCCTCCGGCATCCCCGACTTTCGCTCGCCCGGCACCGGCTTGTGGCGCGACGTCGATCCGATGGAGGTGGCCCACATCGACGCGTTCCATCGCGACCCTCAGCGTTTCTGGAACTTCTACGGCCAGCGGTTCCAGACCCTGGAGGACAAGCGTCCCAACCCGGCCCACGCGACGCTGGCCGCGCTGGAGGCCGCGGGGCGGCTGGAGGCCGTGATCACACAGAACGTCGACTGCCTGCACTCCAAGGCGGGATCCCGCGAGGTGGTCGAGGTCCACGGCTCGATCCGCAGCTCCTCCTGCTTGACCTGCCTCGCCCGCTACGAGCTGGCCGAGGTCCGCCAGCGCCAGCGGCAAGACGTCGGCGGGATCCCCCGGTGCGCTTGCGGAGACCCGCTCAAGCCCGACGTGGTCCTGTTCGGCGAGTACCTGCCCGTAGGGGTGCTGGAGCGCGCGCAGCAGCTGGCCGCCGCGGCCGATCTACTGCTATGTGTGGGGTCCTCGCTGGAGGTCTATCCGGTGGCCGCGCTGCCGGAGGTGACGCTGTCCAGCGGGGGCCAGCTGGCCATTGTCACCCAGGGCACGACGCCCCTCGACCACCGGGCCGCCGTGCGTCTGCACGGCGACGTGGTCGATGAGCTGGGCGCGGTGGCCGCGGTCCTGGGGCTCAAGGTCTAGCTGGCTCCGGGGCTCGGCCGGGCCACGGCGCGGGCCCGAAGGGCGGCTTCGATCCGCCCCACGACGTAGGACACTGCCTCCTGCTGCTGGGCAGACAGCGGGCCCTGCAGCGCGGCTTGGGCGGCGTGTGCGATCGGGTCACGCTGGGCGCGCAGCTCCTGGAGCCGCTCGCCCAACGCGTCCGCGGCCGGATCCACGGCCAGCTCGGCGATCGCCGCGTCGAGGGCGACCATGACCTGGAGCGCGGCTTCGCGCCAGCGCTCGGAGTCCACGTCCAGGCGCGCCCGGAGCGCCAGCTCCTCGCAGGCCAGTCCCCGGTCGTGGCCGCCGAGCAGGGCGGCCAGACGGGCCTGGGGTTGGAGGACCTTGGAGCGCCGTTGCCAGCCTTTGGCCAGGATCAGCTCGCGCGCCTCGGTCCACAGGCCGTCGGCCACCTCCTCGCCCAAGCCGTAGCCGATGCGGGCGACCAGGAGCTGGTCCCGGCCGATCGGTCCCGCGTATGGGTCCGCGGTGGCCAGCCGGTGGCTGTGCATCGCCCGGTTGAGCACCGCCATGTCCCCGGCTAGGTAGTCCTCGCCGGCTCCTCGCAGCCAGCTGCCGGCCTCGCCGTCTGAGGTCAGGGCCTGACCGGCGTCGATCACAGTGGCCCGGCCGGTGGTGACCTGGGGTAGCTCAGGCTCAACTTGAGGATCAGCCTTACGCTTGCGTCGGCCCACTCGCCGGCGTTCGACTGCGCCGAGCGTGGCCAGCACCATCACATGCTGGGGCGCGGCCACTGGAGGATCGCCGGGCGCGCGCAGCAGGTAGCGTCCATCTGCCGGGCCGAGACCCCACGGCACCTCGATCTGGCTGAAGCGGAAGTAGTTGGCGATCAGTGGCCGCCCGCGACGTGGATCGCATACTTGCTGGGTGCGATCGGCACGACGGGCTCGGGGATCTGGCTGATGCGGTTGATCAGCTGGATCCACTGGCCGGGCTTGAGCAGGGTGGCGATCTCGGAGGAGAGCGCCTTGTTCTGGCCGAACAGCGGCGTGTAGCTGACCTGGATCCGGTCCGCGTGATCAGGCAGCGAGAGGGTGTTGGTCTGGCCCTTGAAGCTCATCGTGGAGACGATCGCGTCGGGCTTGAACGTACCCTGGAGGGTGAGCAGCCGGCGGATCGTGACGTCGGTGATCGAGCCGGGGCCCTGGTGACCCTTGATCGGGATGTTGTTGATCTTGGAGACGTCGACTGAGGCGCCGGTGGCCCCCGCGGAGTCGACGCCGGTGGACGCGGCGAGGCTGTGGCCGCACTCGAGTCCGGACACGGTGGGGTTCAGCCCGGAGGCGGCGAGGAACTCGATCACCGCGAGCACGCGACGGTCGATCAGCCCGGCCTGGACGTCACGCCGCCCGCAGGCGTAGATCCGTACGTGGGGATCGGCGAGGACGCGGTTGGTCAGCTGCTCCTTGGACTCGAGCAGGATCTGGCCGACTGAGGCGTTCTTGGCGCCGGGCCCGAAGAACGGGTTCACGCCGGAGGCGCGGTACACGGCGGTGGCCTCCAACAGCTTCCAACCGTCGAGGATCGGCTTGGGGTCGATGTAGGGGGCGTTCTTGCCCGCCGGGCGCACCAGGAACGTCACGTGCGAGGCCAGCGACGGGGTGCCCGGGCCGATGCGGCCCAGGATCGTCCCGGCGACCACGATCGAGCCCTTGACCAAAGGCCTCAGCGTGTACTGGTTCTTGCCGAGGTGCAGGACGTCGGTGAAGTAGTTCTTGAAGCTCGAGACCGAGGGGGTGGATCCGTGGATCTGCAAATCGCCGCCGGCCGCGTAGGAGCCGGGGCGGTTCGGATCGGCGAACAGCCGCTCCTTGACCAATGGCGTCGCCGGCGCGGCCTGATCAGACGACTGGGCGGCCGGCTGGGGCTGGGCGGGCGCGCTGACCGGCAGCGAGATCGGCCCGCTGGCATGGAAGCTGGTCTTGGCCGGCGCGGGCGTGGACGAGGTGCCGTTCTGCTGCTGCCCCGCGCTGGCCGGTGCTTTGGGCGCCGAGGGGCCGGTGGGCTTTGAGAGCTCCTGGGCGATCTGGCCCGCGGTGACCTGGACCGGCTTGGGCACCGGGTACATCTTGGGGATAGACCCGAGGTGGGCGTAGGTGTACAGGTTCCCGGTGGCGTCCTGCAGGACGATGTAGTTGCCGAGCTTGGGGTCGCCCTGGACGACCTTGACGATCTTGCCGTCGTTGACGGCGATGACCGGCGACCCCTGCTTAGCGAAGACGTTGGTTCCCTGGCTCGCGTCCGAGCCGATCGGGATCGACGCGTTACCGGTTGTGACCTTCTGCTTGGCCAGCTTGGTCACCGCGCTATCGGCGTACTTGGCCGGGGCGGCCACCGGGAAGTGACCCTCGACCAGGCCGGTCAGCGCGCCGATCAGCTGGTCCGGCATCCCGCCGACCAGCTTGGCCCGCAACAGCACCGACTGCACGTACCAGTCCGCGTGGTTATAGGCGAAGATCGCCTGGTTCAGATTCTTCGACGCGCCCGCCGCGTGCAGATACCGGGCCGCGGCAAAGATCGCGTCCACCGGGTTATACGGATCGGCATAGCCGGAGCCGGTCGCGTCCACCCCCCATGTCTTCCAGGTCGAGGGCAGGAACTGCATCCAGCCCACCGCGCCGGCGCTCGAGGTCGAGAGGTTCCGTCCGTAATCAGTCTCGATCTCGTTGATCGCCGCCAGGACCTGCCAAGGGACGTCGTACTCGATGCCGGCGGCCTGATAGATCGGCAGCAGGAAGGGCGGGATGCGGAACGAGTCGATGAAGAAGTTCGGCACCCCCAACGGCGCGGCTCCGGGGAGGGCGAACGAGAAGGTGGGGTTGACCGCAGTCGGAACGCCACCCGCGCCCACCGGCGAGAGAGGCTTCGCGCTGGGCTTCGGGGTCGTGCCGGTCGGCGTGCTCGGGGTGGTCGGGGTGCTCGGCTTGTTCTTGCCAGTGCCGCCACCCGGGTTCGAGGGCTTGCCGCCGGTCGGCTTGTTGCCGCCGGTCGGCTTGCCGCCACCCTTGCCGCCACCCCCGCCGCCGTTGCCTGAAGGGGTCGTCGGGGTGGTGCCGGTGCCGGTCGGTGTGCTGGGGGTGGGGGTGCTGGTGGTACCGGTGCTGCCCGCGGCCGCGCACGACTCCGAGACGTTCTTTACCGGTCCGGTGCCGGGCGGGACGAGCGCCGACGCCGGGGTGCCCGGCGGAACGTTCACGTCGAAGGTCAACGTCTGTCCGGTGGCCAGAGTGACCGTGACCGTGCACTGGTCAGCGGAAGCGGTGGGGATCGCGCCGAGGCCCATCGTGACCAGCACGGAGCTGGCTGTGATAGCCGCGATCTTCAGCTTACGCTTGCTCGACACCTCGATGAACTCCTCCCGCCATGTCCATTGCGCGATCGGCGCTGGCCGCTCTGGCATGGCGGCATGGTTGGGACGCTAACGATTGCCACGGTGGTTTGCAACGCAGAACTGTCGGGGGGGGCAGGAAGTTGCGATGTCGCTCGATCTGCGCCCGCCCGCTCCTCCGAGCCCGGGGATGGGCCACGTAGCTAACGGTTACGCGGGCACGTTTCTTTTATGTAATCGGCCAACCCGGCCCCGAACTGTAGTCACCACGTCTACGTAAGGTTCAAGTACAGGGTTAGGATCTCCTTCTGGGCGGGCCAGCGCGATGAGCCCGCCGCGGGATCGGCGCGGTGATGGCGCCGCTGGCGCGGTAGAGTCCGGCGCCGTGGCCGAGGACACCGACAAGGGTCTGAAGGATCGGATGACTCGCCAGGGCGAGGAGGCGATTGGCAAGCTCGCGCAGGAGTTGCTCGAGAACCCGATGGTCAGCGGAGCGCTGTCCGCGGCGCTGGGGACCCGAGAGCGGGCCATGCGCGCCCAGGAGGCGGCGCTGGGTGCGCTCAATCTCCCGTCGGCCAGCGACCTGGAGCGCCTGACCCGGCGGCTGCGATCAGTGTCTCAGCGGCTGGAGGGGATCGAGGACGGCCTGGATCGGCTGGAACAGCGGATCCAGGCCCTGAACAGCGCCATGGCCGAGGATCGGCTGGTTGCCGCGGAGGCCTCGCTGGAGCGAATCGAGGCCGCGTTGACCGCTCGGACGGCCTCCGGCCAGAGCTAGCGCTAGGCGCCCGCGGCCAGCGCCTGCGCGGCCAGCTCGCCCAGGCGCCGCTCGCCGGCCTGCAGGACCCGCGGTTCAATCCGTACGCGCTGCGGCACCAGCAGGTCTGAGACCAGGAGCAGCGCGGCGGCCCGGACGCCTCGCCGCGCGGCGAGGGCGAACAGGGCGGCGCTCTCCATCTCCACGGCCAGGGCCCCGGCGGCCAGCCAGGCCTCCTCCTGGCGTTCGGGACCGTCGTAGAACAGGTCGGTCGAGACGACCGGGCCCGACACGAGGTCTGGGGCCTGGAGCGTCCGCAGCGAGGCCGTGAGCCCGCGGTCCGGGACCACGCGCTCGCCGGCTCCCAGAGCGCGACTGGTCCCGTCGGCGGCCAAGGCTTCGGTGACCACCACGAAATCGCCCAGCGAGAGCGTGGCGGCCAACGCGCCGCAGGTACCCACCCGGAGAAATTGGCTGGCGCCCAGATCGACCAGCTCGGCCAGCACGATCGCAGCACTGGGGCCACCCATCCCGGTGCTCTGGACGGTCAGCCACCCCCCGTCGGCGGCCCGTCCCGTGTAACCCCACAGTCCCCGGTGATGGTTGAACATGGCGGGATCGGACAGGACCGTCTGGGCCAACAGCAGGGCTCGGCCGGGATCGCCCGGCAGGAGCACCCGGGGGGCCAGCTCGGCGGTCGGCTTGATATGGATGGGGATGGGATCGGTCACGTAACTACATTGGATCTAGACTGCCCGCGATGAGCGCAGCGCAGCGACGCGGTCAACCCGGGCGGGAGGTCCGCGGAGGGCATCTCCTCCGATGACGGTCTTCAAATCCGTCCACGAATTCCGCGAGGTTATGGATCGCACGTTCAAGCTGATGAGCGACGATCCGGAAATGGGCCCTCGGCTGCGAGAGGCTGATACCCCGCAGCGGTTCGAGTTCCCTGATCTGGAGCTCGTGGTCAACATCCGAGCCGGCCAGCCCGATGAGCCGAACCTGACCTGGGAGTGGTCAGACGAGGTGTCGTGGGAGCCCAAGGTGAAGATGGCCATGAACTCGGAAACCGCCAACCGCTATTTCCAGGGCAAGGAGAATGTGGCCATCGCCATCGCCCGGCGGCGGATCAAGGCGGGCGGGGACGTGAAGGCGGCACTGGCCATCCTGCCCATCACCAAGCCGCTGTTCGTGCACTACCGCGACATGATCGCGGTCGACTATCCGCACCTTGAGGTCTGAGGGGGCTTCGGGCGGATGTCACCGGATCCGAATTTGCCATTGACACGAGCGGGCCGGGCGGGTAGACCTTCACCTTCGGCTAGGCAACAGGCCGGAGCGTAGGAGTTCAGGCGGTTCAGGCCGCCAGGCCCTGCGAGGCGCCGCCGGAAACGAGACGAGCGCCGACGGCCGACGCAGCGGGCCGTTACGCCCGCAGGCGGCGGGAACCCGACTCTCACCGGGCTCCCGCCGCCGGTTCATTCCGGCCGGCTTCACCTTCCCAGAAGGCGCAGGCGGGACAATCTCCCCAGATGCCAAAGCATCGGGCCAGCAAACAGTCGCGAGCGCGCGCCAGCAATGGCTCGGGTAGCCGCGGCCCCAATGGTGCAGGAGGGCGCGCATCCAGCCAATCGCGCGGAGACGGGGAGCTCACACTTCAAGAAGCCGCGGCGCGGGCCGGTGTCTCGCCGGCCACCCTGCGCCGCTGGACCCGACAGGGGCTGATCCCCCACTACGACGGTGCGTGGCGCCCCGGCGCGATCACCCACGCCCGGATCGTGGCCCGGCTGCGCGAACGAGGCCACTCGCTAGCCGACATCCGCAAGGCCACCGAGGAGGGCCGCCTGGCCTTCGGCTTCGTCGAGGAACTGTTTCCCTCACTCGACGATCGCGTCTACACCCTCCGCCAGGCGGCGCGGGAGACCGGGCTCGACACGGGCCTGATCGAGCGGGTGATCGCCGCCCTGGGCATGAACACGGCGCAGATGGAGACGCTGTCGGCGGACGACGTGCAACTGCTGCGCTACGTCGCCGCCGTGTTGTCGGCCGGGCTGCCCCTGGTGGCCATGCTCCAGCTCGTCCGGGTCTACGGCCAGGCCATGGCCCAGGTGGCCGATGCCGAGGTGAGGCTGTTCCACCTCTACGTCCACGAGCCGTTGATGCGCTCCGGTGCCACCGGAATGGAGATGGCCGAGGAGATGCTGGCTCTGACCCGCGAGCTGTTGCCGCTGGCCTCGCCGGTCATGGACCAGGTGCACCAGCGCTACCTCCAGCACTTCGTCGAGCAGGACGTGGTGGGTCACATGGAGTCCGATCTGGACGGCGAGGCGGCCGATCTCGGCCGGATGCGAGTGGCCATCGCGTTCGCCGACCTGGCCGGCTACACCCGGCTGACCGAGGAGGAAGGCGAGCTGGAGGCGGTGGACACGGTCGAGCGTTTCGTCGAGGCGGTGGAGACCACGCTGCCCGATGACGCCCGGGTCATCAAGTCGATCGGCGACGCGGTGATGATCGTCGGCTCGGACCCAGGTGCCCTGACCGACTGGGCGGTGGGCTTCCAGCAGCTGTACCTAGAGCGGGTGAGGCCGCGGATCGGGATCCACTACGGCGACGCCCTGTACCGGGACGGCGACTACTACGGTCGAGACGTCAACATCGCCTCACGGGTGGGCGCCCGGGCGGCCGGGGGCGAGGTGCTGGTCACCCGGTCGGTGGTCGAGCGGGGGGGACCCCACCTGGAGTTCGACCGAATCGCCGAGGTCCGGCTCAAGGGCTTCACCGAGTCGACCGAGATCTTTGTCGCCTCCCAGAAGGGGGAGGAGTGAGCCACACGGCTGGTGCCGAGCCCGGGGTGGGCGCCGCCTCTGGCCCCGATCTGGCCGAACGGGTCGCCGCGGACGGCCTCCTGGCCCCCGGCCGGGAGGTGCTGGTGCTGGTGTCCGGCGGCCGCGACTCGACCTGCCTGCTCGATCTGGCCGCGCGGATTGCCGGTCCGGAGGCGGCGGTGGCGCTTCACGTCAACTACGGCCTGCGGCCAGCGGCGGCGGCCGACGAGCGCCGCTGCATCGAGCTGTGTGACCAGTTAGGGGTGAAACTCGAGGTGTACCGGCCGGACCCCCACCCCGAGGGCAACCTGCAGGCCTGGGCGCGCGACGTGCGCTACGGCAAGGCCGCGCAGCTGGCCGGAACCCGGGGCGCCGATGTGGCGGCCGGTCATACGGCGACCGACCAGGTGGAGACCATCCTGTACCGGCTGGCCTCGTCCCCGTCCCGCCGCGCACTGCTGGGCATGGAGCCCCGGGACGGGGCGCTGATCCGGCCGCTCCTCCATTACACGCGCGCGGAGACCGCAGAGTGGTGCCGGGGCCAGGATCTCGACTGGTGCGAGGACGAGACCAACGCCTCGGCCGCGTTCGCCCGCGGAAGAGTGCGCCACGATCTCGTGCCCGTCCTGCGCTCAATCCATCCGGGGGCCGAGCGCAACGTGATCGCGGTAGCCGAAGTCCTGCGAGATGAGGCCGCCGTGCTCGACCTCCTGGTCGACGAGGTGCTCGATGGCTCGGAGGCCGTGGAGCTGGCCCGGCTGCGCCGCCTGCCCCTGGCCCTGGCCCGGCTGGTCGTCCAGCGCCTGGCTGACCGGGCGGCCGGCTCACTGGCTCCCGGGGTGGCCCGCCGCACCGGCGAGTTGCTGGCCCTGAATGCCGAGGAAACGGCCCGGCTCGACGTGGGTGCAGGGGTCCGCGCGGTGGTGGACTGCGGACTGCTCCGGTTCGAGCCGCTGCCCTCTGCCTAAACTTGGGCCCCCGTGGACACCGATGGCCAGATCGGCGAAATCCTCGTATCCGCCGAGGATCTCGACCGGCGGATCTCCGAGCTGGCCCAGGAGATCTCGCGGGACTACCAGGGCCGTGACCTGGTGCTGGTCGGCGTCCTCAAGGGAGCCGTGTTCTTCCTCTCGGACCTCATGCGCCGGCTCGACGTGCCCGTCGAGGTGGATTTCATGGCCGTCGCCTCGTACGGCTCGGCCACCAAGTCCTCAGGCGTGGTGCGGATCCTCAAGGACCTCGACGCCGCTATCGAGGGCCGGGACGTGCTGATCGTCGAGGACATCGTCGACTCCGGCCTCACCCTCCAGTACCTGCTGCGCAACCTGGCTGGCCGCGATCCCCGGTCGCTGGAGGTCTGCGCCCTCCTGATCAAGCCCGAGCGCCAGAAGGTGGAGCTCCCGACTCGTTACGTGGGGTTCGAGATCCCCAATCGCTTCGCGATCGGCTACGGACTGGACTACGGCGAGCGGTACCGGAACCTGCCCTACGTGGCGGCCCTGGCCGAATGAACGCCCCGGCGGGCGGGCGAAATCTGACCTCCCGCGCGGGTGAAATGTCCCCGTCAACCGGGTCGGGAGGCCAAATCCAGCTGCTAGGCTGGATAATTCACTTGGTCGGGCTTTCGCCCGGATGTGATCTCGCATGAGCCGGTTCTTCAAGAGCGCAGCCTTCCCGATCCTTATCGTGATCGTGTTGGCCTTCTTTGTCCAGAAGCTGATCGGCTCGACCAGCCATCCGCCCAAGCAGACGTTCAGCGATCTGCTCACCCAGCTGGACAACCACGAGGTCAAGGCGCTGACCCTCAAGACCAAGGACAACACGGTCGACGTCCAGCTGCTGTCCCAGTACGGCGGCCAGAAGTACACGGTCGGCTATCCCGACCAGTACGCCTCCACGCTGATCGCCGACGCGCAGAAGGACATCGGCCCCGGCGGCGCCTTCGACATCCAGGGCAAGGCATCCAACGGCTGGCTGTCGCTCCTGACCTACATCCTGCCGTTCGTGATCTTCATCGGCTTCTGGATCTTCCTCATGAACCAGGTCCAAGGCGGGGGGTCCAAGGTGATGTCGTTTGGCAAGTCGCGGGCCAAGCGAATGTCGGTCGACAGCCCCAAGATCACGTTCAGGGACGTCGCGGGGGTCGACGAAGCCGTTGAGGAGTTACACGAGATCAAGGAGTTCTTAGAGAACCCCAAGAAGTTCCAGGCCCTGGGGGCGCGAATCCCCAAGGGCGTGCTTCTGTACGGGCCGCCGGGCACCGGCAAGACGTTGCTGGCCCGGGCGGTGGCCGGCGAGGCCGGGGTCCCGTTCTTCTCGATCTCGGGCTCTGACTTCGTCGAGATGTTCGTGGGCGTGGGCGCCTCGCGAGTTCGCGACCTGTTCGAGCAGGCCAAGCAGAACAGCCCTTGCATCATCTTCATGGACGAGATCGACGCCGTCGGGCGCCATCGCGGCGCCGGGCTGGGCGGTGGCCACGACGAGCGCGAGCAGACGCTCAACCAGCTGCTGGTCGAGATGGACGGCTTCGAGATGAAGGACAACATCATCTTGATCGCCGCCACCAACCGGCCTGACATCCTCGACCCGGCGCTGCTGCGGCCCGGTCGCTTCGACCGCCAGATCGTGGTGGACCGTCCCGACCGCTCCGGGCGCAGGAAGATCCTCGAGGTCCACACCCGCGGCAAGCCGCTGGGGCGGGAGATCGAGGTGGACACGCTGGCTGGCCAGACGCCCGGCTTCACCGGCGCCGACCTGTCCAACCTGGTCAACGAGGCCGCACTGCTGGCCGCCCGCAACGGCAAGCGGGAGATCACCCAGGACGAGCTTGAGGAAGGGATCATGCGGGTGATCGCCGGCCCGGAGAAGAAGACCCGGGTCATGTCCGAGAAGGAGCGGCGGATCACCGCCTACCACGAGATGGGCCACGCGATCGTGGGCCACTACCTGCCCAACTCTGATCCCGTGCACAAGATCTCTGTGATCTCCCGCGGCCAGGCGCTCGGCTACACGATCTCGCTGCCCACCGAAGACAAGTTCCTGACCACGCGGGCCGAGCTGCAGGACACGTTGGCGATGACGCTCGGCGGCCGGGCCGCCGAGGAGATCATCTTCGGCGAGGTCACCACCGGGGCCGCGAACGATCTGGAGAAGGTGACCGCGACCTCCAAGCAGATGGTGATGCGCTTCGGCATGTCGGAGAAGCTGGGGCCGCGAGTGTTCGGCCACGACCACGGTCAGCCGTTCCTGGGTCGCGAGTTCAGTGCCGAGCCCGACTATTCCGACGAGATCGCCCGGGAGATCGACGACGAGATCAGGCGCATCGTGGAGTCGGCCCACGTCCAGGCCAAGGACATCCTGACCCAATACCGGGACTCGCTGGAGAAGCTCTCGGAGGTCCTGGTCAAGCGGGAGACGATCGAGAAGGAGGAGTTCGAGGCGCTGCTCTCGGGTCAGACCGAGGAAGAGGTCTTCGGGGCAGAGGTGCCTCCGCCGCCTCAGGTCCCCGTGCCGCCGTCGACGCCGGAGCGGGCGCCCGGTCGAGATGCTCCGCGGCCGCTGCCCCGTCCGGGGTACGCGGGCGGGACTGCTGACTAGGTCCTAGCTCACACACGTGAGCGGTTCCGTCGGGCCGGCTGCGCTTCGCGCGAGCCCCTCCGGAACGCTTACGCCGTTCGCAAGAGCCGGCGCTTGGCCGCGGCAGCCGCGCCACCGCCGCCGGTAGCGGATCCCCGGCCTCGAACACCGCGTGCACCGTAGACGAGCACGCGCGCCCCGGTGCCTGCCGCCATGGCCGCCCCGACCCTCCTACTGGGCGCGCAGGTACCGGCTGACGTCCGAGGCGCCGTCGTTGGGGGTGCTGGGCAGCGGCGAGCTCAGGTCCTGGGCGCGGCACTTGGCCAGCCCGGGGCCCAGGGGCGGGCCGGCCGGGAGGCGCGGTGGCCGCGCGAACGCAGGCTGGCGGAAGTCGAAGTAGTCAGTCATGGGATCGGCGTTGGCGTCCCGGAACGTCATCGCGGGCAGGTTCCACTTACGTTCGATGAATGCGGCCAGCGAGGTGTGGTCCTGGACCACGTTCGAGACGTACTGCGCCCTGGCCCAGGGGGAGACGACGATCAGGGGGACCCGGAAGCCGTACCGGTCGTACGCACCGGGAACGTCGTTGGGGGCGAGCTTGGGCGCGATGGAGTCCGGCCGGATGGCCCGGGGCGGGGGGACGTGGTCGTAGTAGCCGCCGTGCTCGTCGTAGGTGATGAACAGGGCCGTGTGCTTCCAGTTGGGGGAATTCAGCAGCGCATGAGTCACCCGCGCGACGAAGTCCTCACCCACCTGGATGTTCTGCGGATCCTCCTCGGAGGTGGTGTTGTAGTTGGGGTCGAGGAACGAGAACTGCGGGAGCTTCCCCGCGGCCACATCGGAGTAGAAGCTGTCGAACTTCTTGAGCCGGGCATGGCTGCCGGCCCCCGGAACGATGGCCAGGCTGGGCAGGTTCTGGAAGTAGTTGATCCAGCTGATCCCGTGGGCGTCCAGGCGGTCGAAGATCGTGCCGTTGGCCGCCGGCGTCTTGAACGTGATTGCGTCGGTGGCGATCAGCCCGGACGCCGTGCCGCAGAAGAAGAACCGGCGGTTGGGGTAGGTCTGGCATAGCGTGGAGCAGAAATAGCGCTGGCCGATGGGAAACTGCTCCGCCAGCGCGTAGGTGAACGGCAGGTATGACCGATCCCACACGCGCATGGCGATCGGTCCCGACGCCTTGACGAATCCGTCCATGCGCCCGTTGGCGTAGGCGATGTGGCTGGCGTTCCAGTCCTGGTTGGGCACGCTCCCCAGCTGGCACGGCGAGGCGAACCCGCGGGCGTGGAGCCGGTGCCCGCGACCGTCGGGCTGCGAGTTGACCACCCGCCCGCGGCGGACGGTGAGGCCGTCGACATATCCCCGGCCCACCACCTGGTGCGGCACCATGCCCAGCACGCCGTCGAACGACTGGTTCTCCATCATCAGCACGACGATGTGCTTGATCTGGGGCAGGCTCGGGGTGCCCGCCGGGAGGTGAGGAAACGGCCGGCTGTCCGGCTGGCGCAAGCCGGCGGTGGCGGCCGGCAGGCGGGCCCAGGCCGGGACGGCCCCGCCGGCCAAAACCGCCCCGGCGCCGGCGGCCGAGCGCAGCAGCGAACGGCGAGTAATCGTGGCCGCTCCAATTGGCCGCCCCACGTGCGGGACACTACCTGGTATGCGCTCTCCCGCCCATCTTCTCCTGACTCTGACCCGCGTGTGGCTGCCCATCGGCATCGCCGTGGGCGGGGTGGTGGCGATCGTGGTGGGAGGCGGCGTGGACAGCGGGGTCTCGGCGACCGGAGTCGGGCTGCTGATCGTGGCACTCATAGTGTGGTTGTTGAATGTGATGTTCCGGCTCAGCGTGTCCAGCAACCGGGACCGCGAGCGCGAGGAGCAGGCCCGGGACTACTACGCCGAGCACGGGCGCTGGCCTGATGACTGAGTCCAGCTTCCGGGTGATGGGTGTGGTCAACGTGACCCCGGACTCGTTCTCGGACGGTGGCCTCCACCTCGAGCCGACCGCGGCGATCGAGCACGGGCGCCAGCTGGCCTCCGAGGGAGCCGCGATGCTCGATATCGGGGGCGAGTCCACCCGTCCGGGGGCGGCGCCCGTGGCCGCCGACGAGGAGCTCAGCCGGGTGGAGCCGGTGTTCCTGGCGCTGGCCGGCGCTGCCCTGGGCGCCCAGATCTCGGTGGACACCTCCAAGGCGGCGGTGGCCGAAGCGGCCCTGCACGCCGGAGCCACCATGGTCAACGACGTGACCGCGCTGCGTGGCGACCCGGAGCTGGCCGGGGTGATCGCGGCCCGGCAGGCCGACTGCTGCCTGATGCACATGCTGGGCACCCCGCGAACCATGCAGGATGACCCGCGCTACGCGGACGTGGTCAGCGAGGTCAAGGCGTTCCTGGAGCAGCGAGCCTCGTTCGCGGTGGCCGCGGGGATCGCCGAGGGGCGGATCCTGGTCGATCCGGGGATCGGCTTCGGCAAGACGCCTGCGCACAATCTCGAGCTGCTCCGGCGGCTGGACGAGCTGGCCGACCTCGGGTTCCCGGTGCTGATCGGGACCTCACGCAAGTCGTTTCTGGGCCGGCTGACTGGGCGCAACCATCCGAAACAGCGGCTGGCCGGAACCATCGCCACATGTGTCATGGCCTTCGAGCGAGGGGCCAGCGTGTTCCGCGTGCACGACGTGGCCCCGGTCCATGACGCACTCAATGTCGCGGCTGCTACGGTCAGCCCGCGATGGAGGACCCCGAGTTCGACGAGGTAGACGGGGACGACGAGGACGACGAGCGGTCCGAGCCCGAGGTCATGATCGAGGTCAGCGGTCTGTCGCTGTACACGCACGTCGGGGTGACCGAGGCGGAGCGGGAGGTGGGTCAGCGCCTGCTGGTGGATCTCCGGCTTGATGTGGGCGAGTGCGACGCCACGGTGACCGATCGGCTCGAGGACACGATCGACTACTCCGACGCCAGCCAGCAGGCCAACCTCGTGGCCCAGCAGCGAACCTACAAGACGCTGGAACGGCTGTGCTCGGCGATCGCCGACCGGCTGCTCGACCAGTACGAGGCGCGGGCCGTATGGGTCAAGGCCAGCAAGCCCGAGCCGCCGATGGCGCTGCCGGTGTCCGAGGTGTCGGTAGAGGTGTGGCGCGAAGCGCCTTGACCCCTGGCTTCCTGGGCCTGGGCTCGAACATCGGGGACCGCCGGCGGCATCTGGAGGCGGCGGTGTCGGCGCTGCCCGGCCACGGCATCGATGTGCTCGCCTCGTCCTCGGTCTACGAGACCGAGCCGGTGGGACTGGTCACCGACCAGCGCGACTTTCTGAACGCCTGCCTGCGGATCCGGACCGCGTTGGAGCCCGAGGAGCTGCTGGCCGCGTCCAAGGCAGTTGAGCGTGAGCTGGGGCGGCAGCCGGGCGGGGTCCGTTACGGACCCCGAGCCATCGACATCGACGTCCTACTGCTGGACCAGGTCCAGTTCCGCTCCGAGCGGCTGACCCTGCCCCACCCGGAGGTCACCCGCCGGCGGTTCGTGCTCGTGCCCCTGCTCGAGCTCGATCCTGACCTCTGGCTGCCCGACGGCACTCGCCTGGCCGCTGCGCTGGCCGGCCTGGGCCCGGGCCAGGAGGTCCGGCGGGCCGGACCGCCGCTGATCTAGGTCTAGGTGGCGGTCAGCGAGCCGGCCGGCATCTCCCCGTCCCAGTCTGGGAACAGCCGGCGGGCCGCATCCGCGCTGGGCCGGCCGTCGAGCAACGGCCGGACATCGGCCAGGGTGAGCAGCAATCGGACGGTGGACAGGATCTGCAGGTCGGCGGCGTTGGGGTGCTGGGGATTGCCCATCGTCCCGTCGGCCATCCAGGCGTCGACCCGGTCCAGCTGGCCCGGAAGCTCCTGGAGATCCCGGCGGGCCACGCCGGCGTCGGTGCGGTTGAGCCGGCTGGCGGCGGCCGCGATCGCCGGAGCCACAAATCGCACCGCGGGGGCCGGCAGGGGGAGCCGCGAGTGCTCGCCATAGGACACCATCGCGTCTGGGCTGCGCCTCATGGCGGCCCAGACCAGCTCGCGGGCCACCGGCTGGAACACCTCATCGCCCCACTGATCGGCCTGCTCCACCCGCGCCCGGTGGTCGTGCTCAAGGGGGTAGAGCGCGGGGTCGGGGGCCAGCTCGTCCAGCCGATGCATGATTGCCCGGGAGCCGCTGATCCGCTCGGCGGAGCCGTTCTGTCCGATCCGCAGGCCGGGCACGGTCCGCGCGCCGAAGATCAGGCGCTGGAGTGGGGGGTGCGTCGGCGGCGGCCACTCCACCACCCGGTAGCTCAGGCCTTTCAGATCCAGCCCCTTCATCACCGCGACGCACGGATGCGAACCGTGAACCACGAACAGCCGCAGCTTCATCCCAGCAGGATACGGTTTCGCACATGCTGCTGGTGGTCGACGTAGGCAACACCCAGACCCACTTCGGCGTGTACCCCGAGGGAGACACCGAGGTGGCCGAGCACTGGCGGTTTGCCACCGTTCGCGAGTCCACCGGCGACGAGCTGGGGGCTGCGCTGGCCAACCTGCTGGCTTTGCGGGGACTTTCGTTCGACGACCTGGACGGCTCGATCGTGTCCTCCACGGTGCCGCAGCTCTCCGCGCAATGGACGGCGATGGCGGTCCGCTACCTCTCGCACAGCATGCTGGTGGTGGGCCCGTCGATCCGCACCGGGATGCCGATCCGGATCGACAACCCGCGCGAGGTGGGTGCCGACCGGCTGGTCAACGCGGTGGCGGCCTACGACCGGGTGGGCGGCGCCTGCGTGGTGGTCGACTTCGGCACGGCCATCACCTACGACGTCGTCTCCGAGGCCGGCGAGTACCTGGGCGGGATCATCAGCCCCGGGGCCGAGATCTCGATCGACGCGCTGTACGAGCGCGCGGCCAAGCTGCCGAAGGTTGAGCTGGCCGAGCCGCGGTCGCTGATCGGGAAGTCGACGGTGGACGCGATCCGCAGCGGAATCGCGTACGGCTACGCCGGGCAGGTCGAGGGGATCCTGCGCCGGCTCCACGATGAGCTGGGTCCCGACCTGAAGGTGATCCTGACCGGCGGCCTGGCGCAGGTGGTCGTGCCGTTCATCCGCGAGACCGTGGATGAGGTGGACGACCTGCTTACGCTGACGGGATTGCGGCTGATCTGGGAGCGGAATCAGGCGTGACCGGCTCGTCGCCGAGGTCCGGCAGCGGCGGCAGCGGCACATCCGGCGTGCGGGCCACGGTGCAGGCCATGATCAGGAACGTCAGCCGGCGGCGGTCCTCCGGGTACTGACTGGAGTAGTCGTCGAAGCGGTCGAGCAGCCATTCGACGGCTGCGAATATCGGCCGGTCGTCGATCTCGTCGGGGACATCGCAGGCCAGCCGGCCCAGCGCCACCAGCTCGGTGGGATCTCCGCCCCGCATCGAGGCGATGCTGGCCAGCATGAGGTACTGCGCCACCCGCTCGAGCAGGCTGTGGGAGGCCCGGTCGCGCTCGCCCACCGCCGGCCCGGAGGGCAGCGGCGCCCCGCGCGCGGCCAGCCTCAGCGACTGCTCCGAGGCCACCGAGCGGATCTGTGCCGGCGACAGCCCAACCTGGAGCGCCGTACGCAGCTGGAACGCGGCTGAGAAGCCGGTGGCGCCGTACGGGGCGTCGGAGGCGAACAGGATCTGGCCGGGCGGCACCAGCGAGAACAAGGCCGTCATGTCGGCCGGTATCCACCACGCGGTGTCGAAGAACAGGTTGGGATGGTCGGGCGCCACCCGCCAGATCCAGGACAGGTCGCTGACCGCGGCGTGGGCCAGGATCAGCCGGGCCTCCGGGAACTGCTCGGCCAGCTCCACGGCGTGCAGCCCCAGCGCCGGAATGCCGCGGCCGGCGTGGATCAGGACGGGCACCTTGCGCTCGTGGGCCAGTTCGACCAGCGAGCGCACCGCCGGGTGGTCCAGGGTGAACTGCTCGGCCCGGGGATGCAGCTTGATCCCGCGGGCGCCGGCATCCAGGCAGCGCCGGGCCTCGGTTAGGGGATCAGCGTGCGGGTTGACCCGGCAGAACGGGAGGAGCCTCCCGTTCGAGCTTGCGGCCACCTCCAGCACCTCGTCGTTGGCCGGCGGGTACCCGTCGGGCTCGTGCATGGGGAACACGAACGCCCCCCGGGCGTCAGCCAGCTCCAGCAGCGACAGGAGCTCCTCCGGGCTCTGGCGCATGCCGTCCGGGTCGTTGCGGCCGATATGCGTATGGGCGTCGAACAGCTTGAGCCCCGGCACCTGCTCACGCACCACATCCCCCCAGGGCTCGAATAGCTCGGAAAGCTTCATCGAGTGATTCGTACCATGAACGGGCTAGTGAGCGCACAGCGCGAACGGTCAAGGGCGACCGGTGCAAGCCCGACAACATCAGAACGCGGGGCCGCAGGCCCCGCGGAGCACTGCCATGCGCTAACCGATACCTGGACCCTGGGCGGAGTGCGGATTCCCAACCGCCTGGTGCTGGCGCCGCTGGCCGGGATCGGCAACTGGTTCGTGCGCCTGCAGGCCAAGCGTTACGGCGCCGGGCTGGCCGTCTCGGAGATGGTGTCGAGCTTCGCCATCCACTACCGCAACGAGCGCACGCTGCGTGAGCTGTTGCGCATCGATCCCCAGGAGCACCCCGTATCGGTGCAGCTGTTCGGCCAGGATCCGGAGGTGATGGCGTCGGCCGCCGAGCGCGTGGCCGCGGCAGGAGCCGACCTGATCGACATCAACATGGGCTGCCCGGTGCCCAAGGTGTGCAAGACCGGAGCCGGCGCGGCGCTGCTGGCGGACCCGCAGCGAGCCGTGGCCCTGGCCCGGGCCGCGGGGCGGGGCAGCGGCCTGCCGGTCACGGTCAAGCTGCGCTCAGGCCAGCGGCCAGGGGACCTCCGCGGGCTCGAGGTGGCGCGCCGGCTGGCTGATGCTGGGGTGGTGGCCGGGATCGCGATCCATCCGCGCCACGCCTCGCAGCGCCACCAGGGCCAGCCGGATTTCGAGCTGGCGGCCCGGCTGGTGGAGGAGCTGCCGGTGCCGGTGCTGATCTCGGGCGGGCTCAACACGCCAGATCAGGTGCGCTCGGCATTTGCCCTGACCGATGCCGCGGGCGTTTTGCTGGCCCGCGGATCGCTGGGGAATCCCTGGCTGTTCGAGCAGCTCCTGGGCCGTCGCCTCGGGGAGCCGGCACCCGACGAGGTTCTGGCCGAGCTCGATTGGGTGATGGAGCGCGCGGTCGAGCACCTGGGGCAGGAGCGAGCCACCCGGTTTCTGCGCAAGTTCTACCCCTGGTACGTGGAGCACATCGGCGGCGGGAAGCCACTGCAAGCTGCGCTCCAGACGGCGCCGACCCTCGACCACGTGCGGGCGCTGCTGGCTCCAGCGGCGCCGAATGGTCTGGCGGCTTGAGCGCGCTGGTTTCGGCGGACCAGCTCGCCGACCGGGCGGTCGGGCCCGGGGCACCGGTCATCCTCGACGTCCGCTGGGACGTGGCCGGGGGTGCCGACCGCCCGGCCTACCGGGAAGGCCACCTCCCGGGCGCGGTATTCGTCGATCTGGACCAGGAGCTGTCGGACCCTCCGGGCGAGCAGGGTCGCCATCCGCTGCCCCGTCCCGAGCGGTTCGCCGCTGCCATGCGGGCAGCTGGTGTGTCCCCTAATCGAGGAGTGGTCGTGTATGACGCGGCCAGCTCGCTGGCCGCCGCCCGGGCCTGGTGGCTCCTGCGCTACTTCAGGCATGCCGACGTGGCGGTGCTGGATGGGGGCCTGGCCGCCTGGGTGGCCGCCGGCTATCCGCTGGAGCGGGGTGAGCTGCCGGTGCCGGAGCCAGGCGACTTCGTGGCCCGGCCTGGCGGTATGCCCGTGGTGGGCGCGGAGCAGGTCCTGGCGCTGGCCGCGGACGGTGTGCTGATCGACGCCCGCGCGGAGCAGCGCTTTCGCGGGGAGATTGAGCCGATTGATTCCGTGGCCGGGCACATCCCGGGTGCCCGCAACCGTCCGACGCAGACCAATGGTGCACCGTTCCGGGCCGCGTCCGAGCTCCGGGATGCGTTTGCAGCGCTGGGCGTCCGTCCCGGGGTGCCGGTGGCGGTGTACTGCGGGTCCGGTGTCACGGCGGCTCATGAGGTGCTGGCCCTCGAGCTGGCCGGCTATTGCGCCGCGCTCTACCCGGGCTCGTGGAGCGAGTGGATCAGAGACCCTGAACGACCGGTGGCGCGAGGCGAGTGAGGGCCTTCGCGCCCCCGGCGCAGGGGGTGTGTCACTTTTGCGCGGCTGGATCGCGCTTTTTCGCCCCAACCCTGGCTGGGCCGGGGCAGGCGGGCCCCGGGGCCGGGCGGGGCGGCCCGGGGCTCGCCGGGCTTGCGGGGCGCGCCGGGAGCCTGGCCGAAAAAGCGCCCTCAGATGGCACTCTTTCGGCCGCGTGTCCCCTGGCGGGATGCCCTCGGAAGGATTAAGGAGGCGGTGTCTATACTCGTCCGCCGCACCGGCCGGATCCCAGCCAGAGATTCCCGCTTTAGCAGCGGGTTTTTTCTCGTCCAGATCCGAGGAACCCAAGCGAAGAAAGCCGAATGCCCAAGGACGTAATCCTCACAGCCGAAGGCCTGGTAAACCTCAAGTCCGAGCTCGATGAGCTGACCACCCGGCGGCGCCGGGAGGTTGCCCAGCGGATCAAGGAAGCCAGGGAATTCGGCGACATTTCCGAGAACGCCGAGTACGACGACGCCAAGAACGAGCAGGCCATGCTCGAGGCGCGGATCGCCTCGCTGGAGGACAAGCTCCGCTCCGCCACGGTGATCGACCAATCCGATCTGGGTACCGACAAGGTCGGAGTCGGCTCGGTCGTCCACGTGAAGGACGAGGCGGGCAAGTCGACCAAGTACACGATCGTGGGCTCAGCCGAAGCCAGCCCGGCCGAGATGAAGCTCTCCAACGAGTCTCCCGTGGGCAAGGCGCTGCTCGGTCACAAGCGCGGTGAGCAGGTGGAGATCGCCACCCCGCGCGGCAAGCGCAAGCTGAAGATCACCAAGATCGACATCGCGAAGTAGACGCCCCCCGGGAGGCCGGGGTAGCGCGCGAACGGTCAAACTGCGGGGCGTGAGCCAGGAGGAACAGCACTCGGACGTGTTCGCCGTCCGGCGGCGCAAGCTCGACGACTTGCGCGCCGCGGGCGTCGAGCCGTTCCCCTACCAGTTCGAAGACGTTCAGGCGATCGCCGAAGTTCGCGCCCAGCACGAATCCCTCCCAGCCGGCGAGGAGACAGAGGTCAGGCATCGGGTGGCTGGGCGGCTGGCCGCCCGCCGCGGCCAAGGCCGGATGGCGTTTCTGGACCTGGTGGACCGCTCGGGCCGGATCCAGCTGCAGGCCCGAGTGGACGAGCTTGGCGAGGCGGGGATGGCTCAGCTGCTGGACCTCGACCTGGGGGATCTGGTCGGCGTGGACGGGATCGCTTTCGCCTCCCGCCGGGGCGAGCTTACGCTGCGGGTCGAGCGGTTCGAGCTGCTGGCCAAGTCGTTGCGACCGCCACCCGAGAAGCACCACGGCCTCAAGGACGTCGAGACCCGATTCCGCCACCGCGAGCTGGACCTGATCGCCAACGAGGAGACCCGCCAGCTGTTCATCACTCGCGCGCGGGTGATCGCAGACGTGAGGCGGTTCCTCGACGACGAGGGGTTCATTGAGGTCGAGACCCCGGTGCTCCAGCCGCGGTACGGCGGTGCCATCGCGCGGCCGTTCATCACCCACCACAACGCGCTGGATCGCGACTTCTACCTGCGCATAGCCACCGAGCTGTACCTGAAGCGGCTGGTCGTGGGCGGCCTCGAGCGGGTGTACGAGCTCGGCAAGAACTTCCGCAACGAGGGCATCTCGCACAAGCACAATCCTGAGTTCACGATGCTCGAGTGGTACGAGGCGTACTCGGACTACCGGGCGGTGGCGGATCGGTTCGAGCGCCTGACCGCCCGTCTCGGCCTGGGCCCGTGGCGGCGCCAGTCGCTGGTCGACGCGATCAAGCAGCGCACCGGCCTCGACATCCGCGCCCTGACCGAGCGTGAGGCGCTTGCCGCGGCGATGCGCGAGCGAGACCTCCCGGTGCCGGAGGCCGATTCCTGGCCGCAGCTGGTCGACGAGTTGCTGTCCAAGCACGTCGAGCCGACCCTGAGCGAGCCCACGATGCTGTTTGACTACCCCATCCAGCTGTCGCCGTTTGCCAAGCGCCATCGGTCCGAGCCGGGCCTAGTGGAGCGGTTTGAAGCGTTCGTGGGTGGGCTCGAGATCGCCAACGCCTTCTCCGAGCTGAACGACCCGGTCGAGCAGCAGGATCGGATGTGGGCGCTGCGGGACCAGTTCCCGGGCGAGTTCGAGTCCTCCGACCCGGCATTCATCCAGGCCCTGGAGCACGGGATGCCGCCGACCGGGGGAATCGGGGTGGGCATCGACCGTCTGGTGATGGTTCTGACCGGGATGCACTCCATCCGTGAGGTGGTGCTGTTCCCGGCGATGCGGGACTAGCCGCGGCGGCGGGCTCGCACCTGCGAACGGCTCGCGTTTGCGGGGTCTGATCGCTCCTACCGTGGTCTTACACCCACGAGAGGAGTCGGTATGGATGAGCGCAAGGGCGTCGATCGAAGGTCCTTCATCAAAACCTCGGCCGGCGTAGCCGCCGGGGCGGCGGGGATAGCCGCGGGCGCCGCGGCGATCACTCGCGCGGAGCAGGGCGGCCTGGGCGGCGCGGTCACGTCCGAGATGCTCGAGCCCACGGGCAGCGCACCCAAGGAGCCGATCATGGCCTACGTGCACGACGCGCGGCGGGGCGAGGTCACGGTGCTGGCCGGAACCAGCGAGACCACATACCGCGATCCTGACCTGGCCAAGCGCCTGGTCTCGGCCGCGACCCGACGGCTCACAGGAGGTTCCGATGTCATCGCACCGTGAAGCGCCTGAGATCAGCAAGGATCCGGCGGCCGACAACGCCGACGTCTACGCGTTCGTCAGCCCGGACCGGCCGGACACGGTCACGCTGATCACCAACTTCGTCCCGCTCCAGGACCCGCCGGGTGGGCCGAACTTCTTCGAGTTCGGCGATGACGTCTTGTACTCGATCTACATCGACAACGACGGGGACGGCAAGCCGGAGATCTCCTACGTATTCAATTTCTCCAATCGCGTGCGCGACCCCAATACGTTCCTCTACAACACTGGCCCGATCGGTTCGCTGAACAGCCCCAAGTGGAACCGGCGCCAGTTCTACTCGGTGACCCGGGTCGAGGGGGACGACACGACCAAGTACGGAACCGCTCCGGCCGCGAACGGTCACAAGCACCACAAGCCCAAGCTCAAGACCCACCTGCTCGGGCGTGGCCTGGCATGCCCGCCGTGCAACATCGGCCCCCGGTCGACGCCCAACTACCCGGCCCTGGGTCAGGCCGCTGTGCACAGCCTGCCCGGCGGGATCAAGGTGTTCGCGGGCCAGCGCACCGACGGGTTCTACGTCGACCTCGGGTCGACCTTCGACCTCGCGGACCTGCGCCCGTTCCAGAACCTGCATCTGATCCCGAGCGCGGCTGCAGCCGGCGTGGATGCGACCAAGATGCTCAACATCCACTCGATCGCGATCCAGATCCCGATCTCGCAGCTGACCTCTAACCACGTCAAGCCGACCGACGTGATGTCCAAGCATGCCGTGATCGGCGTCTGGAGCGGCGCCAGCCGGCGGAAAGTGCGGATGATCAACGGCTCCGGGGAGCTGTCGGAGTCTGGGCCGTGGGTCCAGGTCTCCCGGCTTGGCAACCCGCTGTTCAACGAGGTGGTCGTCCCGATGGGCCACAAGGACCGGTGGAACTCCCTGTATCCCGTCGACGACAAGCAGTTCGCCAAGTACGTGCAGCACCCGGAGCTCGCCGGGCTGCTGCCCGTCCTGTACCCGAAGGTGTTCCCCAACCTGGCTGGCCTGAAGGCGGCCCGCGCGGACCTGGAGGCGATTCTGCTCACCGGGATCCCCAAGGGCATCGTGCCCGGGTTCCAGAACTTCACCGGTTCGGTCCCGGCCGATCAGCTGCGGCTCAACGTGGCGATTCCGCCAAAAACGTCGAACCCCAGCATCTACGGGCTGCTCGGCAACGACGCCGCCGGGTTCCCGAACGGCCGTCGCGTGTTTGACGACGTCGTGAGCATCGAGCTGCGGGCGATCGCCGGGGCCACGTACCCGCTGGTCAACAAGTCATACACGCCGGACGCGGCGGCGGGCAAGCTGACCGAGGGGCTGACGCCCGCGGCCAACCGCTATCAGGGCACGTTCCCGTACCTGGCTCCGCCCCAGGACGGGTTCGACGTGCCGGCCAGCTAGGGGCGCCTCATGGCCCACGAGCACTACGCGGCCCGAGCCCACCCCGAGTTCGTCGTGCTGGACATCGGCCAGGACCTGGGGGCACTGATCATTCACGCCCACCCCGACCTGCACGGGGTCGAGGTGGAGATCAGCCCGGCCGGCGCCGACGATCAGCGCAGCCACAAGGAGTTCCTGGAGCGGCGGATGGCCCAGCGGCCGGCCTTCACGGCGGTGTTCGACGCTCTACCGCAGGGCGCCTACACGCTGTGGTTGGGCGACCAGCCCCGGGCCCGGGGCGTGGTGATCGAAGGGGGGAAGGTCTCCCAGCTGGACTGGAGCTAGTGGCACGAGGATGATCCGCTGAGCCGGGAGCTGCGTAGTGGGGGTGGGGCCGCAGCTAATCCCGAGGAGACGGATCATCATGACGATTGCATCGTCGGCACCCACGGTGCCGGCACCGGACCTGACGGCGGCACTGAGGATGCTGCGCCAGCACGGCCTGCGGCTCTCCTCCGCCCGCCGCGTCGTCCTCGCCGCGTTGTACGTGGCTGACGGCCCTCTCTCGGCCGAGCAGATCGCCGATGGGGTGGGGGGCCGGGTGCCGCGCTCGGATGTGGCGTCGGTGTACCGGAACCTCGAGACGTTCGAGCGGCTGGGGATGGTGCGCCACGTCCATCTGGCCCACAGCCCGAGCCTGTACACGATCGCCTCCGGCGGTGAGCGCGAGTACCTGACCTGCGAGCGCTGCGGCGAGTTCGTGGCCCTGGCTTCCGAGGACCTGTACGAGGTCAAGCGGGCGATCCGGTCGCGGTTCGGCTATCGGGCGCGGTTCTCCCATTTCCCCATCGTGGGGCTGTGCGGCGCCTGTGCCCAGGCGGTGGGACGATGAAGCGGGCGCGGGGGCTAGAGCTTCGACCGGGCGAGCTCCGGACCATGCTCGGCATGGGCGGAGTGGTGCTGGCGCTTCACATCCTGGGATTTGCCCTCCTGGTGGCCGTGGTGGCCCCGCGTCACTATCACCTGGCCGGCAGCGGGGTGTTCACCGTCGGCATCGGCATCACGGCTTACGCGCTGGGGCTGCGCCACGCGTTCGATGCCGACCACATCGCGGCGATTGACAACACCACACGCAAGCTGATGACCGAGGGCAAGCGCCCGCTGACGGTTGGATTCTGGTTCTCGCTGGGGCACTCGACGATCGTGTTTGGGCTGGCATTTCTGCTGTCGATCGGAATCACGACCCTGGCCGGTCCGGTGAGCCACCACGGCTCTCAGCTGCACCAGGTCACCAACTGGGTGGGGACGGGCATCTCCGGTGGATTCCTGTACCTGATCGCGGCAGTCAACGTCGTGATCCTGGCCGGGATCCTGCGCGTGTTTCTGCACATGCGCCGCGGGCACTACGACGAGCGCGCGCTGGAGCGCCACCTGGCGGCCCGCGGGCTGATGAACCGCTTTCTGGGGCGCCTGACCCGGACCGTTTCCCGACCCAGTCAGATGTATCCCATCGGGATGCTGTTCGGGCTGGGCTTCGACACGGCGAGCGAGGTGGCGCTGCTGGTGATCGCCGGGGGTGCCGCCGGCGCCGGACTGCCCTGGTACGCCATCCTCTGCCTGCCCGTCCTGTTCGCCGCCGGCATGTCGCTGATGGACTCGATCGACGGCTCGTTCATGAACTTCGCCTACGTCTGGGCGTTCTCCAAGCCGGTCCGCAAGATCTACTACAACCTCACGATCACCGGCCTGTCCGTGGTGGTGGCGTTCCTGGTGGGGACGATCGAGCTGGCCGGTCTGATGGCCCAGAAGCTCAACCTGTCCGGTCCGTTCTGGGGCTGGGTCCAGGGCGTTAGCCTGAACACGCTGGGGTTTGTCATCGTCGGCCTGTTCGTCGTGGTGTGGGCCACGGCAGTCACGATCTGGCGCCTGGGGCGGATTGAGGAGCGCTGGAGCGCCCGGCTGCGGCCCGCGGACCCGGACTAGAGTTGGGCCGCGGCCGCGCCCGGGCGCCCACCGGCCGGGGCAGGTTCAGCCCCGCAGCGTGCGGGAATAAGGTGAGGATCCACCCACAAGTTGCCGATACCTCGATTGCTAGACTGAGCTATGGCCCCTGAAAGACTCCGTTCTCGCTCATCGATCCTGGCACTGCGGCCGATAGATGAGTGCCACGGAAAGTTGGCGTCCCCATAGGGCCGTTTCGTCCGGACAACACCTCGATCAACTGCCCGAGTACCCGCACCCGAGAGAAGAGTTATGTTCGAGCGATTCACAGAGCGAGCACGTCAGGTCGTCGTCTTGGCGCAAGAAGAGGCGAGGACCCTCAAGCACAACTACATCGGGACAGAGCACATCCTGTTGGGCCTGCTCCGGGAGGAGGAGGGCCTAGCCGCCCGCGTACTCGAGTCGCTTGACATCACCGTCGAGCGCGTCCGGGCCCAGGTGGTGCGGATCGTCGGCTCGGGCGAGGAAGTCACCTCCGGGCAGATCCCCTTCACGCCGCGGGCCAAGAAGGTGCTGGAGCTAGCGCTGCGCGAAGCGCTGAGCCTGGGCCACAACTACATCGGGACCGAGCACATCCTGCTCGGACTGGTGCGCGAGAACGAAGGCGTGGCCGCGCGCATCCTGCTCGATTTCGACGCCGACTCGGAAAAGATTCGCAACGAGGTGATCCGGATGCTCTCCGGCCCCGGCGGCCGCCAGCGGGCCGGCGCCGCAGCCACCGGCGGCACCTCCCAGGAGGGCAAGAAGTCATCCAAGCTGCTGGACCAGTTCGGTCGCAACCTGACCAAGCTAGCCGCCGAGGGCAAGCTCGACCCCGTGGTGGGCCGCGAGACCGAGATCGAGCGGATCATGCAGATCCTGTCCCGGCGCACCAAGAACAACCCGGTGCTGGTCGGGGAGCCCGGTGTGGGCAAGACCGCCGTGGTGGAGGGCCTGGCCACCCGGATCACCAACGGCGACGTGCCCGAGTTGCTGAAGGGCAAGCAGATCTACACTCTTGACCTGGCGGCTCTGGTCGCCGGTTCCAAGTACCGCGGCGAATTCGAGGAGCGCCTGAAGAAGGTGATGAAGGAGATCACCCAGCGCGGCGACATCATCCTGTTCATCGACGAGCTACATAACCTGGTGGGCGCGGGCGCCGCCGAAGGCGCGATCGACGCGGCTTCGATCCTGAAGCCGGCTCTGGCCCGGGGCGAGCTGCAGACGATCGGCGCCACCACGCTCGAGGAGTACCGCAAGTACCTCGAGCGCGACTCCGCGCTGGAGCGCCGCTTCCAGAAGATCACCGTCGACCAGCCGTCAACCGAGGAGTCGGTCCAGATCCTCAAGGGCCTGCGTGACCGCTACGAGTCCCACCACAAGGTGACGATCACCGACGAGGCACTCGAGGCCGCAGCCGAGCTGGCTGACCGCTACATCTCCGACCGGTTCCTGCCGGACAAGGCGATCGATCTGATCGACGAGGCCGCGTCGCGGATGCGGATCAAGTCGATGACCTCCCCGCCCGTGTACCGCGAGCTCGAGGACGAGATCGAGGAGACGCGCCGGGCCAAGGAGGAGGCGATCGAGAACCAGGAGTTTGAGAAGGCAGCCAACCTGCGCGACAAGGAGCGGCGGCTCTCGCAGAAGAAGCGCGAGCTGACCGAGCAATGGGAGGCCGGCGAGACCACCGAGCGGCCGGCGATCGGCGAGGAGGAGATCGCCGACATCGTCTCGATGTGGACCGGCATCCCGGTGTTCAAGCTGACCGAGGCCGAGACGGCCAAGCTGATGCGCATGGAGGAGGAGCTGCACAAGCGCGTGATCGGCCAGCACCCGGCGATCGAGGTCGTGTCCAAGGCGATCCGGCGCTCCCGGGCGGGTCTCAAGGACCCCAAGCGGCCCACCGGCTCGTTCATCTTCCTCGGCCCCTCCGGCGTGGGGAAGACCGAGCTAGCACGCACGCTGGCTGAGTTCCTGTTCGGTGACGAGGACACGATGATCCGCATCGACATGTCCGAGTACATGGAGAAGCACGCGGTGTCACGGCTCGTCGGCTCGCCCCCGGGCTACATCGGCTACGACGAAGGCGGTCAGCTCACCGAGGCCATCCGCCGCAAGCCGTACAGCGTGCTGTTGCTCGACGAGATCGAGAAGGCGCACCCGGACGTGTTCAACATCCTGCTCCAGATCCTGGAGGACGGGAGGCTGACCGACGCCCAGGGGCGGACGGTGGACTTCCGGCACTGCATCGTGATCATGACCTCGAACATCGGGGCGTCGGAGATCGCGCGGAACACGCCGCTGGGTTTCGCCGTGTCCGACGACGAGACTGGGATCACCTACGACGACATGAAGAACCGGATCACCGGCGAGCTGAAGAAGGTCTTCCGGCCCGAGTTCCTCAACCGGATCGACGAGGTCATCGTGTTCCACAAGCTCTCCAAGGACGAGATCAAGGAGATCGTGGAGCTGCTGCTGACCCGGATCCGCGAGTCGATGGCCGAGCGCGAGCTTCAGCTCGAGCTGACCGAACCGGCGAAGGAGATGCTGGCCGACAAGGGTTGGGACCCGTCGATGGGCGCCCGTCCGCTGCGGCGGGCCATCCAGCGCTACGTCGAGGATCCGCTGGCTGACTTCGTCCTGCGCTCCCAGGTCCCCGAGGGCTCGACGGTGGTGGTCGACGCGCCTGACAGCGAGACGGCCGAGGGTGATGGCGAGCCTGAGGTCAAGCTCACGGTGATCGAGCCCACGCCACAGCCCACGCCCGTCGGGGTGGGGGCCGAGGGTGGCTCCGGCGAAGGCGACGGAGAGGCGGGCGAGAAGCCGGCCGACCCCGACGCCGGTCCCTCACAGGCTGACTAAGCGCTACCGGTGACAGACCGTCGCTGGGTATTAGTGCTGGCTGCGCTTGCCGTGGCCTCACTGGTCGCGGTGCTGGTGGTGGTGGAGCGGGGCCACACCGGTCGGTCGGATCCGGTCCGGGCGCGCTCGCTAGTGGTCTTGCCGGCGATCAGGTTGGTGCCGGGGAGCCGGTTTGAGCGCTCGCTGGCCTTCAGCTGGGTGGTGTCCACGGACATCCAGGTTCCCCATGGCGTCCAGGTCGTGGCCGACTTCGGCATGGGGCCGATCACGTTCTCTCGCAGCCGCCACGTCGAGGAGGTCGGCTTGGGCCCCAGCACGCTGGCCATGCATGCGGTGGGCGGGCGGGCGGTGGTCCGCGGTCTGATCATTAGTGATGCCCGCGACGGGGCCGCGCTGCTCCTGCACCGGCTGGCCGAACTGCATGCCCGGCTGCGCCCGGATCAGTTTCCGGAAGGCGCCGACCGCCACGATCAGCTGCACATCGCGTCGAGGAACTGGACCAGCGGCTTCTGGCCCGGGGCGCTGTGGCAGGCGGCGGCGTTGATCCGGGGCGACGGCAGCGGGATGTTCGCCCGGTGGGCGCTGTCTGCGACGCTGGCTCACCTGGGGGGCGAACGAACCGACACGCATGACGTGGGCTTTGAGTACGGGCAATCGTCGCTGCCCGCCTTCCAGGCGGAGTGTCATGGCCGGGCCGCGGCTCGTCGGGCCGCCCTGTGCAGCCGTCTGAGGCGCTCTGTCCTGGCCGCGGCCGACGAGCTGATGGCGTTGGAACGCGGCAACGCTCGCGCGGGCACGATTCCCACGGACTCCCAAGGGCCAACCGCAGACACGATCGTCGACTCGATGATGAACATCCTGATCCTGCCCTGGGCGTCCCGGGTCACTGGCAACCCCAGCTACAGCCGGGTGGCGTCGGGTCACGCCCGCGAGGTGGCCCGCGCGTTGGTGCGCCGGGACGGTTCGACCGCCCAGGTGGTGAAGTTCGATCGGGCTAGCGGCCGGGTGCTGGAGATCGGGACGCGACAGGGGATCTCGGCCCAGAGCACCTGGTCGCGCGGACAGGCCTGGGCCGTGTACGGGTTCTCCGAGGCCGCCTTGGAGCTGCGTGACCGTGGCCTCCTCCGGGTGGCACTCCGAACCGCCAGCTATGTGCAGCGGCACCTCCCCCCGGGCGACATCCCGCGGTGGGACTACGACGCCCCGCGGGGAGCGCCGGTCGACGTGTCCGCGGGTGTGATCACCTCGGCCGGGCTGTTTCACCTCGCCTCGGCCTGCGCCGCCCTGCCCGGGGTGTGCGGATCCACCAAGGCCTGGAAGAGCCTGGCTCGGCGGATGCTGGCCGCCTCGCTGGCCCGGGCCTACCAGCGCCCCCCGCTGGGGCTGCTGCCCGACCAGGTGCTGAACGAGCACGGCCGCGGCTGCTGGTGCAACGGCGGCGAGCTGATCTTCGGGCTGACCTACGGGCTGGAGGCGCTGAAGCTGGCCCGTACCACCCGCTGACCGCGTCCCGGTTCG
>DATKRM010000041.1:0-16845 GCA_035532195.1 Solirubrobacteraceae bacterium | reverse complement strand
GCGGATCGGGACCGACCTATACGCGGAGAACGTAGCCCGCGCCGCGGATCGTATGGAGGAGCCGAGGTTCACCATCGGCTTCAAGCTTCCGTCGCAGGTTGGACACGAACACCTCGATGGTGTTCGTCATCGAGAATGGGTCGTAGCCCCATACTTCGTCAAGCAACCGCTGTCGAGATACCACGATGCGCTCATTTCGCATCAAGTACTCAAGCAGCTCAAACTCACGCTGAGTTAAGTCGATGCGGCGGCTGGAGCGGGCCACCTCGTGGGTGTCTGGATTCAGCTTGAGGTCGCCCACGGCCAGCGTCGCCTGCCCCCGGGGCGGCCGGCGCCGGAGCAGGGCCCGCAGCCGGGCCAGGAGCTCCTGGCGCTCGAACGGCTTGACCAGGTAGTCGTCTGCGCCGGCATCCAGTCCCTCCACGCGGGATTCCACGGCGTCCCGAGCGGTCAGCACCAGGATGGGAACGTCGTCCGCGGACCGCAGGCGCCGAGCCACCTCGATCCCGTCCATGCGCGGGAGCCCCAGGTCGAGAATGACCAGATCGGGCAGGAACGCGTGCGCCTCGTTGAGCGCGGTGACGCCGTCGCCGGCGATCTTGACCTCGTAGCCGTCAAGCCGCAGGGAGCGCTGAAGGACCTGAGCGATCGCCTCGTCGTCCTCGACGACCAGCACCCGGGGAGACCGGTCGAAATCGTTCATAGCCGAAATGGTACGGCGGACGCACGCTGGCCCCATGGCAGGAGGCCGTCCCGGTCCGTCGAAGCCATGAACTCGGAGATGGCCGCACGCAAGCGAAAGAAGGGCAAAAGCCGGGCTGCCAGGCGCTGGCTCAATGACCTGTGGCCGCGGGGCGCGCCCCGCCTGGAGCTCGAATCCCACCAACTTGACGTTCTCGCCCTGGCGCTGCTGGCCCTGGGAATCTTCCTCGGG
This sequence comes from Solirubrobacteraceae bacterium, assembly GCA_035532195.1. Classification (GTDB taxonomy): domain Bacteria; phylum Actinomycetota; class Thermoleophilia; order Solirubrobacterales; family Solirubrobacteraceae; genus Palsa-465. The sequence goes on along the minus strand of DATKRM010000041.1, from coordinate 15,911 downwards.
GGTGTGGCATACCTGCAATGGGCCGGCGGCACCCTGGGCCGAGGCGCGGTGACCGCGGCCCGCCTGGGCTTCGGCGCCCTGGGCTCCGCGCTGCCCGTGGCGCTTGGGCTGGCCGGGGTGCTGATCCTGATGCGAGAGACGCGCCCGCCGACGCGTCCGGTGCGGACCGGCGTGCTGTGCCTGATCCTGGGCCTGACGCTGGCCGTGGCCGCTGGGACCTTCGGGCTGGGCCCGGGCTCGCTGAGCGGTCACGTGGCCTGGCGCGCGCATGCGCTCGAGGCCCGCGGCGGCGTGCTGGGCCAGGCCGAGCTGTGGGTCCTGGCGCACGTGATCTCGATCGTGGGCGCGCAGATCCTGTCCGTATTCCTGGTGCTGGCCGGCGTGATCCTGGTCTCCGGCGCCGGCCTGGCCGGCATGATCCGGGCCACCTCCGTGGGGGTGGCTGGCACCGGCCGGGCGATCAAGCGCTCAACCGAGGAGCTGGCCCAGACGATGGCCTGGCGTCCCGGCCCCAAGGCGTACGCCGACCCGCCGCCCCCGGCTGAGCCCATGCTGCCACCGGAGCCCGACACCGCGGAGCTCGTGGTCCGGGCCACCCACGTGGAGGCCCCGCCGATCGAGTCCGACGACGCCGAGGAGGAACCGTTTGACCTCCCGGCCGGACCCGAGGGCGAAGAGTTGGAAGGCTTCGATCCACCAGCGGAGCCCGGCGAGATTCCGGGGCCGCAGGCGCCGGAACTCGCGACTGTCACCCCGCAGGGCCGGTACCGCGACAGCGTGACCGACGACCCCGACTTTGAGTGGCGGGTCCCGGGCGCCCGGTTCTTGGTGCGCTCGACCGGCGAGGCGGCCAAGCCGGACACGGCGGGCCAGGAGCAGGTGGCCCGCACGCTGGTCGAGACCTTGGGGCACTTCGGGATCTCCGGGTCGGTGATCGGCCGGGTCACCGGGCCGCACATCACCCGGTACGAGCTGCGGCTGGCCCCTGGGACCAAGGTGTCCAAGATCGCGCAGCTCAAGGACGACCTGGCCTACGCGCTGGCCGCCACCGACATTCGCATCCTGGCGCCGATCCCCGGCAAGCAGGCGGTGGGGGTGGAGGTGCCCAACGCCCGCCGCCGGATCGTGCATCTGGGTGACGTGTTCCAGGAGCCGCCGCCGGACTGGTCGCCGCTCACGGTGTGGCTGGGCAAGGACATCGCCGGCCGGGCCATCGGCGCCGACCTGGCCAAGATGCCACACCTGCTGGTGGCTGGTACCACCGGCGCGGGCAAGTCAGCCTGCGTGAACGCCATGCTGTCCTCGATCCTGCTCCGGGCCACGCCACACGAGGTCCGGCTCGTGCTGGTCGACCCCAAACAGGTCGAGCTCAACCACTATGAGTCGATTCCCCATCTGCTCACCCCGGTGATCACCAGCCCCCGGATGGCGGCCAACGCGCTGGCCAACCTGGTTCGGGAGATGGAGCAGCGTTACGGGACGATGTCACTGGCCCGGACGCGGTCGCTGCCCGAGCTGAACCGGTTCCGCGAGAAGCGAGGCGAGCCGGCGTTGCCCTACATCCTGTGCGTGATCGACGAGCTGGCCGACCTGATGATGGTGGCCCCGGCCGACGTGGAGGACGCGATCATCCGCCTGGCCCAGAAGGCCCGGGCCGTGGGCATCCACCTGGTGCTGGCCACGCAATCCCCGCGGGTGGACGTGATCACCGGAATGATCAAGGCCAACGTGCCCTCCCGGATCGCGTTCTCGGTCTCCTCCCAGACAGATTCCCGGGTCATCCTCGATCAGAACGGCGCCGAGTCGCTGCTGGGCCAAGGGGACATGCTGTTCTCGCCCGTCGGGTCCTCGAAGCTCCAGCGCATCCAGGGCGCGTACATCGACGAGCCGCAGATTGGCGAGCTCACCGACGCGTGGCGGCGCCAGGGCGAGCCCGAGTTTCACCAGGAGCTGCTGGAGGAGGTCGAGTCGGCCGACGAGGCCGGCGGTGAGGACACCGACTTCCATCCGGACGAGGATCCTCGGCTCGAGGAGGCGATCGCACTGGTGGCCCAGATGGGCACGGCGTCAACCTCGATGCTCCAGCGCCGGTTGCGGCTGGGCTACACCCGCGCCGGCCGGGTGATCGACATGCTCGAGCGCCGGGGGATCATCTCCGGCTATGAGGGCTCCAAGCCCCGCCAGGTACTGATCTCGGAGGTCGACGTGCCCCGCATCCTGGCCCATCTGGCCGAGTCTGACGGGGCCCCAGTGACCTCGCCGGCCGGCGTCCATGCTGGGGCTTCGGGCCGCGCCGATCCGGCCTAGGGGATCGCGAAGGCGACGGTAGCCTTCGGGTCCATGACCGACATCGGCGCGACCCTTCGGGAGGCTCGGATGCGGGCCCGGATCGACATCAGCGAAGTCGAGGCCCGGACCAAGATCCGGGCCAAATATCTGCGCGCGATCGAGAACGAGGAATGGGACCTGCTTCCCGGCCCGGTGTACGTCAAGAGCTTTCTCAGAACCTACAGCGACTTCCTGGGCCTCGACTCGCGGATGCTGATCGACGAGTTCAAGAACCGCTACGAGCACCGCGATAACGACCCCCGGCCGATCTCGCCGATGGCCCGGGACCGTGAGCCGTCTCGGCCCCGGAGGCGCCTGCCGGGCTGGGCGCCCGTGGCGCTCGCCGTGGTGGTGCTGCTGGCGGTCCTCTACGTCGTGGGCTCAGCCACCGAGTCGGGCTCGGGCACCAGCGGCCACAAGCCGGCGCCGCAGAAGCCCACCGCGCAGGCGGCGCCGACCCACGCCAAGCCCACCCCGCCGCCGAAGCCCACCACGGTCAGCCTTCAGCTCGTGCCGACCGGGACCGTGTATGTCTGCCTGGTGGATGGCAACGGCACCAAGCTGATCAACGAGCAGACCTACAACGCCGGCCAGTCGGTGCCCACGCAAAAGGCGCCCAAGCTGCTGCTGACGCTCGGCAACAATGCCGTGCAGATGAAAGTCAACGGCAAGTCGGTCCCGGTGCCGGGATCAGCCAACGCCATCCGCTTCCTGCTCACCCCGGACTCGGTGAAGACCGTTCCTCTGTCGCAGTCGCCCACCTGCCCATGAGTGAGCATGACTGACGGCCCTCGCGCGGGCATTCTGATCACCGGCACCGAGGTTCTGACCGGGATCATTCGCGACCGCAACGGCCCCTGGCTGTCGGAGCGGCTGCGGGAGGCGGGGGTGGACGCGGCGATGATCCAGATCGTGGGCGACCGACGCGATGACCTACTGACCACCCTGCGGTTCATGTCCGACAGCGGAATGCGTCTGATCGTGACCAGCGGCGGCCTCGGCCCCACGGCCGACGATCTGACCGCCGAGGTGGTGGCCGAGTTCAGCGGGCGCCAGATGGTGCTCGACCCAGACCTGGAGGTGCGAATCGAGGAGATCCTCGAGGGCATCATGCGGCGGTGGCCGAACCTGGACCAGGAGGCCATCCGGATCTCTAACCGCAAGCAGGCCATGATCCCCGAAGGGGCGACGGTGCTCGATCCCGTGGGCACCGCGCCGGGTTTGGTCGTGCCGCCGGGTTCCGGCTCCGGTCCCACGGTGGTGGTGCTGCCCGGACCGCCGCGGGAGCTTCAACCCATGTGGCGTGAGGCGGTGCAGACCGAGGCTTTCCAGGCGGCGGTGGCCGGCGCCCCGCAATACCGCCGTGGCATGCTGCGCCTGTTCGGGATCCCCGAGTCGGAGATCGCCTCCACGCTTCGGGCCGCCGAGGCCGAGGGCCTGCGGTTGGATGACCTGGAGATCACCACCTGCCTGCGCCGGGGCGAGATCGAGGTCTCGACCCGTTACGAGCCGCCGGACGCGCCCGATTACCGCGCGCTGGCCGAGTTCATCGCCGCGCGGCATGGGGACACCCTGTTCTCCGACGATGGCAGCACGGTCGACGAACAGGTGGCCCGGCTCCTGGAGGGGCGCTGGGTGGCCGTGGCCGAGTCGTGCACTGGCGGGTTGATGGCGGCCCGGCTGACCGACCCGCCCGGTGCGTCGGCGTACTTCGCCGGCGGTGTGGTGGCCTACTCCGACCGGGTCAAGTCCGAGCTGGTGGGGGTCGATCCGGGGGTCATCGAACGGGTGGGGGCGGTTTCGCAGGAGGTGGCCGACGCGCTGGCGGACGGGGCGCGGGAGCGGTTCGGGGCCGATGTCGGCGTGGGCATCACCGGCATCGCCGGCCCGGACGGTGGTACCGAAGAGAAGCCGGTCGGGCTGGTCTGCCTCTCGGTGTCGCTTGACTCGGGCGAGCGAATCAGCCGCCAGCTGCAGCTGCCCGGCGGTCGGAGCGACGTCCGCGATCGCTCGACCACGGTGGCGATGCACCTCCTGCGCCGTTTGCTCCAAGGGCAGCGGGACAGCTCCGAGGTGGGACGCCGCTCGCCCGCCGCCGGCGCCCGGTAGTGAGCGACGCCGAGCGCGTCCGCCTATTCGTCGCCCTCGAGCTGCCGGCGCAGGCTCGAGAGCCGCTGGTGGCCTGGCGCTCGGAGGCAGTGCGCGGTCTGGACGGTCTACGGCTCATCGCGGCTGATGACCTGCACGTCACCCTGTGCTTTCTGGGCTGGCGGGCGAACTCAGAGACCGGCGCGATCGCTGCGGCGTGTGCCCAGGCCGCGGCTCGGTGGCCGGGGGGCGAGCTCGAGCTGGGGCCGGCGATCTGGCTGCCCTCGCGCCGGCCGCGGGTGCTGGCGGTCGAGCTGATCGATCGGCAGGGCGGGATCGGGTCGCTCCAGGGCGCACTGGCGGCCGGGCTGGAAGCCGGCGGCTGGTATCGGCCCGAGCAGCGACCGTTCCGGACGCACGTCAGCGTGGCCCGGGTGCGCCGGGCGGCCCGGATCCCCCGCCGCGAGCCGGTGCCGCCGCCCTCGCTGGGCTTCCCCGCCGGCCCGGTGACCCTGTTTCGCTCCCGGCTGTCGCCGTCGGGGGCGCGTTACGAGGCGCTGGGTCGGTTCGGTTCGTAGGCGCGGTTCGGCCGCCCGGACCACCATGCTCCGCCAGGTCGTGCGGCCGGAGGGTGGCGCAAGCTCAGGGCGAAGGGAGCCGGGGCGTCAGCCGGGCGGTGAAGGACTGCTGGCGCGGCTGTTCGACGGCACCTGACTTTCGCCGCCGTTGCGGGCGCGGCCGGAGCTCGGAACCAGCTCCCACTCCTCGAGCTGGGGCTCGGCCAGCATCTCCCGGTGCCGCGCCGGGGTCCAGGGCCAGGCGTGGGGGAGGCCGTCCTTACCGATGTACCAGCTCTGGCAGCCCGAGGCCCAGATCGTGTTGGGGATCGCGGCGCGGAGCTCGGCGTTGTAAGCGTCGGTGGCCTCCCGCGAGGGCGACGCGGCGTCAAGCTCGCCGCGGCGCCACAGCTCGATGAAGCGCAACGCATAGTCCATCTGAGTCTCGGAGATGGTGAACAGCGACTGGTTGCCGAACGGCGAATGGGGGCCGATCAGCGTGAACACGTTGGGGAATCCGGGCAGCGCCACCGTCCGGTAGGCGAACGGCTCGCCGTCCCACAGCTCGGACAGGCGCAGCCCAGCCGGGCCAATCAGCTCCATCGGCTTCAGGAAGGCGTGGGCGTCGAAACCGGTGGCCAGGACGATCACGTCTAGCTCGTGGAGCTGGCCGTCCTGGGTCACGATGCCGCGCGCCTCGACATGATCGATCGCCGCGTCCACCAGCTCGACGTTCGGGCGCTCGAACTGGTCGTAGAAGTGCGTCCCCATGAGCAGCCGCTTGCACATCGGCTGGTAGTCAGGGGTCAAGCGCCGGCGCAGGTCGGGGTCGCGGACGCGGCGCAGGTGCACCCGGCAGGCCGTGCTGATGAACCGCCGGGCGAACCCGTCCTTAACGGTGGCCTGGCCCAGCATCCACTCGATCTGGGCCTGCCAGACCCGATAGCCCAGCCGGTTCAGCGCGGGGATCCGGCCGAACAGCCACCGCGTGGGGCGCGAGTAGCGGCGGTTGGCCAGCGGCAGGATCCACTGCGGCGTGCGCTGATAGAGCTCGTACCGCCCGGCCACCGGGGCCAGCGCACGAGTGATCTGCATGCCCGTCGATCCGGTGCCGATCACCCCGATCCGGCGGCCTTCGAGCGGCACCGAGTGATCCCACTCCGCGGAGTGAAACCACGCGCCCGCGAACGACTGCAGACCTGGGATCTCCGGCTTGTGGGTATGCACGAGCCCGCCCGCGCCGGTGATGACGAAGTCGTAGGCCGATTCCTCGCCTTCGCCCGTGCGGACAATCCACTCCCCGTCGATCCACCGGGCCTCAGCGACGTCCGTGTTCAGCGAGATCCGGTCGTACAACCCGTAGTCACGCGCCACCCGGTCCAGGTAGGCCCAGATCTCCCGACCGGGCGAGTAGACGTGCGTCCAGCTCGGGTTGGGGGCGAACGTGTAGGAGTAGTAACGCGACGGGACGTCGCAGCTCAGGCCGGGATACGTGTTGGCGTGCCAGGTCCCACCGATGCCGCCCGCCTTCTCGTAAATCCGAAACGACTCGATCCCCGCCATCCGCAGCTTGGCACCCATGCCGATGCCGGACATGCCGGCGCCGATGATCGCTACCCGAGGCGTGCGGAGCACCTCGTCCAGTGTCCCCGATCTGACCGCGCGGCGCAACGACCGCACCTAGCCGAGCTGCGCCAGATTGAGGCCGCCGCGAACCACACCCGGTCCGGTGGAGCGGAACGCCGGCACGACCTCGCTGGTCACCAGTCCGGCTGTGACGGTGAGCTGGTCGACCAGCTCATACCAGCGGCGGATCTGCTGGGGCGTGTCAACGATCACCGTGAGCACCGGGACTTGGCGACGCACCTGCCAGAACGAATCCCCGCGCGGGGCCTGGGTGCCCTGAAAGCCCCAGATCCCCCGCAGGCTCGTGGCGCCGGCCGCGCCAGCTTCGCGCAGCGCGAGGATCAGCTGGTGATGAAGCGGCTGGTCATCGGCCGTGCGGGCCTGCTCGCCCGTGTGGACCATCAGCTTCTGCCATATCCCCTGGCCAGAGGCGTCGGCGTCCGGGAGCACCGGCGGCTCGGCCAGGCGCCGGCCGTCACGCTTGCACACGCGAACCCGCTCCAGCGTGACGAGCGGCCGCTCCAGTTGCTCGCCCAACACGCGCAGCGCCCCGACTACCTGGTCCCGCTCCCCGACGGCGATGATCATCACCGGGACGCGGGCATTGGCCGCGAAGAAGCGCGCGCGCTGCCGCACGCCGTGCGCGGTGCCATCGACGCCCAGCAGCACGGTCGCCCCGGTCAGCCCGTGGCGCCAGAGCAGATCCACCACCGCCTCGTAGCCGGGGCGGCCACCGGCCTGCTCGTGCCGTCCCACGTATACGGTCAACTTGATCGCCTCCGGGCTGGCCTCCGGGCTGGCCTCCGGCAGGCCGGCGGACCCGGTCGAAACCGCCCCGGTGAGCAGCCGGGCTCGCTCAAGCGTGACCAGACCCTCGAACGCCAGCCCTTGGACCTCGGCCAGGGCCCGCTCGATGCGTTCCCGCGTGTCGACCGCCACCGACACCAGCGGGAGATCTTCGGAGAGCGTGAGCAGGCGGTCGGTATGGAGGTGGTGCTTGATGCCAAAGCCCTCGGTGCCCCGCATGACCAGACTGGTCTGCAACTTGTGCCGGGCGTAGATGTCGGTCAGTGCGTCGGCCAGAAACCCATCGCCGGCGCGGTCGCGCTCACCGAAGTAGGTCGTCAGCTTCAAGCAGTCCTGGTTCACAGCCAGGCTCCGAGGTGCCGTCCCGCCCACGCCGCCAGCACACCCAGAACCAGGCTCAGCACGAAGTTCAGGGCGGCCAGACGGAGCTGACCGTCCTCACCCAGGCGATGACTCTCCAGCGCCCAGGTGCTGAATGTGGTGAAGGCTCCGAGGAGGCCCGTACCGAGCAGCCGGTAAAGCGTGGTGGAGACGGTCAGCCCGACCAGGAGCCCCAGCAACAGCGACCCCAGCAGGTTCACGGCCAGCGTCCCGTAGGGGAAGCCGCGAGCGGACTCGGCTACCGCGCCGTCGAGCAGGAGTCGGGTCACCGCGCCCGCCCCGCCGAGCAGGCCGATGCCCACCACCACCGGCAAGCTCATGACGTGAGCCTCGCTCGCCGCACCAGGTTGGTGGCCAGCGCCACGGCCAGGAAGCCGGCGACGATGCTGGCACCGGCGTACCCGAACGCCAACCCGACGCGGTCGGCGTCGAGCATGCCCAGCAGCTCGACCATCATGGTGGAGAACGTGGTCAGGGCACCGCACAGGCCGGTGCCCAGCAACGGCCGGCGGTACGCCGACACCGGCAGGCGCTCCTGGAGCCGGGTGGTGAAGTAGCCGAGCGCAAATGCGCCCACGACGTTCACGGTGAACGTCGCCCACGGCCACCCGCCCGGGGCCAGCGGGAGCGCCTGGACCAGCTCGGCTCGGGCCACGGCGCCCACGCAGCCTCCGGCAAAGATGGCCGCCAGCTCGCGCGGGTCAAGCTGCATCGGGGGCCCTCACGGGGGCGGATGGTAATCAGCTCACCCGCGCCATCCCGCGGCCTTGGCGTAGGCTCAACCCGTGGCAACCGAGCCGGGACGCGAGGTGGACGTCGTGGTGGTGGGCGCGGGGATCGCCGGCCTGGTCGCAGCGCGGCGGCTGAGCGCCGCCGGGCGCCAGGTGGCGGTGCTCGAGGCGCGCGATCGCGTGGGTGGCCGCACGCTTAACCTGCCGATCGGCGACGGCAAGGTCGTGGAGATCGGCGGCCAGTGGGCCGGCCCCACGCAGGACAGAGTGCTGGCACTGGCCGCCGAGCTGGGCATCGGGACCTTCCCCACCCATGCCGCGGGCGAGAACCTGGTCGAGCTGGACGGCGTGATCAAGCGTTATCGAGGGACGATCCCGCGGATCAGCCCAGCCATCCTGCTCGATGTCGCCCAGGCTCAGGTCCGCATCGATCGCATGGCTCGCACGATCCCCACCGAGGCGCCGTGGCGGGCACCCAACGCCGAGGCGTGGGACGGTCAGACGGCCTGGACCTGGATCCGCCGGAACACTCTCACCCGGGGTGCGCGAGCTCTCCTCCAGCTCGCTGTTGAGGCGGTGTGGGCCGCGCATCCGGCCGATCTGTCGCTGCTGCACCTACTCTTCTACACGGGCGCGGCGGGCAACTTCGACGCCCTGATCGGGACCGAGGGCGGGGCCCAGCAGGACCGGTTCATCGGCGGCTCGCAAACGCTCTCGCTGCAGATGGCAGGGGATCTGGGGGACGCGGTTACCCTCAGCGCGCCGGTCCGGCGGATCGAGCAGCAGGGCGACCGCCTGCGCGTGATCAGCGACGCCGGCCATGTGCACGGTCGGGCCGTGGTGGTGGCTGTCCCGCCCACGCTGTGTGCCCGAATCGCGTACGACCCGCCATTGCCCGCGCTGCGCGACCAGCTGACGCAGCGCATGGGCCAGGGGAGCGTGGTCAAGTGCATGGCGGTGTACGAGGAGCCGTTCTGGCGGGCCGACGGTTTGAGCGGTCAAGTGACCAGCGTGGACGGACCGGTGAAGGTGATGTTCGACAACTCGCCGCCCGACGGACGTCCGGGCGTGTTGTTGGGATTCCTGGAGGGACGCCAGGCTCGTGAGTTGGGCGCCTGGGATCCGGAGGCCCGGTGCCGTGCGGTGGTGGGGTGCTTCGAGAGGCTGTTCGGGCCGCGGGCCGGCCAGCCCGAGCAGTACCTGGAGCAGGTGTGGGCCGACGAGGAGTGGACCCGCGGGTGCTACGGCTGCATCATGCCGCCGGGCGGCTGGGTCTCCTTCGGGCCCGCGCTGCGGCCGCCGGTGGGCCGGATCCACTGGGCCGGGGCGGAGACGGCCACGACCTGGAACGGCTATATGGACGGGGCGGTGCGGTCGGGCGAACGCGCCGCCGAAGCCGTGCTCGAGCAGCTCGAGGCTTGACCCGGGCCCTGACCTACGAGCCCCGTCTCGACGCGATCCGTCGAGACGTTGCCACGCTGGCTGGGATGACCCGATCCTCCGCCCGGCCCGGGGAGTGGGAGTCCGCCGCCTGGCTGGCTCGTCGCCTGGAGGCGGCCGGGGCCAGCGAAGTGGCGGTGCACCGGTATCGCTATCAGCACAGCTACGCGCTGGCGCACGCGCTGCACAATCTGGCGGGGATGGCGGCCTGCCGGCTGGGGGGTCTTCGGGGCGCCACGCTGGCGGCGGCCACGCTGTATTCGTACGAACGGGAGGTCAGCGGCCGCTGCCAATGGCTGCGGGGCAGATTGCCCGGCGCGGTCGGGGCCAACGTAACGGCGCGCATCCCCGCGGCGGGCTCGAAGCGGGCCTCCTTGGTGCTAGTGGCCCACCACGACGCGGCCAACACCGGCTGGGTATGGAATCCGCGCCTGGTGGCCGCCGGCGGTTCGCGGCACGTGCGCCGACGGCGGGTTGACCCGTTCATGGCGCCGCTGGGAGCGGCGCTGGACCTGGCTGTCGTGGGTGGGCTGCTGCCGCGCCGGAGCCAGCCCGGACGAGCGGCACGGGTCGCCGCGGCGGCCGTACTGGCCGCGGGCACGGCCGCCGACGCGGATGTGGGGCGGAGCCCCACGGTGCCAGGGGCGTCGGACAATGCCACCGGCGTGGCCGTGTGCCTTGACCTGGCCGCGGCAGTCGCCCGGGCGCCGCTGAGCGGAGTGGAGATCCGCATCGTGCTGCCCGGATCAGAGGAGGCGGGCATGGGCGGGATGGCGGCGTTCCTGGACAGCGAGGACGGGACGCGCCTGCAGCCTCGATCCGCGTTCGTGTTGGGGCTGGACACGCTGGGTGCCGGGAGACCGATCGTGTGCACGGGCGAAGGCGCGATCCGCGAGCATCGCTACCACGAGGCCGACGTCCGCCTGGTGGAGGAAGGCGCGGCGCTGGTCGACGAGCCTCTGCCCGCCCGGTGGCGGATCGGTGCGTGGACGGATCCCATCCTGGCCGTGCACCGGGGGCTGCCCGCCGCCTGCCTGCTGTCGATGGGCCCGGGCTACTTCCCCCACTACCACCACCCCAGCGACACGGCCGAAAACGTGGACTGGGACTCGGTGGCCCGCTGCGCCCGCATCGCCGGCGGCGTGGTGTCCGCGTACGCCCGGCTAGGCGGAAACCGGTAGCTGCGCCCACACGCGCCCTCAGGCTCGCTGGCGATATCCAGCCAGGCGTCGGCGGCGATGCGCAGTGCGTCGGCGGCGATGCGCAGTGCGTCGGCCGGCGTTCCCGGCTGGGCGGCGTTGGAAAGCGAAACCTAAAGGTTGCGTATAGTGGGTCGATGGAACCCGAGGGCCGGCTCCGCGCGCTCTACGCAGCGTTCAACGCTCGCGACATGGAGACGGCGCTCGCAGGCACGGCCGAAGACGTCGACTGGCCCAATGGCTGGGAAGGCGGGCGCGAACGCGGACGCGAGGCAGTTCGCGCTTACTGGTCACGGCAGTGGGGTGAGATCGATCCGCACGTCCAACCGCTCTCGATCACCCCGCGGTCGGATGGACGCGTGGCAGTCGAAGTCCATCAGGTGGTGCGCGATCTCCGCGGCAAGGTGCTCAGCGACGCGCGGGTCATACACGTGCACCTACTGAGCGACGGTCTCGTAGCGCGAATGGACATCGAGGACCCCGTCTAGCTTCGAAGCTTTCACGCAGCCCCGACCCAAAGCCGTGACATTTGTGTCTTGTTCTGTTGCCGGCGGGGGATCTAGCGTGCCCGTTCTGTCCGGGCGTGTGCCTACCGTCAAGGGCCAACGCATGAACAAGGAGTCCGATCGAAGATGAGCGACCAGGAGAAATCGGTGCTTAACGGCAAGGCACCCGACGCCAAGCGCCAGGCGGCGCTTCAGGGCGCACTGAGCCAGATTGAGAAGCAGTTCGGCAAGGGCACCGTTATGCGCATGGGCGATCCCGGAGCCCGGGTGGCCGTGGACGCCATCCCCACCGGCGCGCTCTCGCTAGATGTCGCGTTGGGCATCGGCGGCGTCCCGCGGGGACGGGTGGTCGAGGTGTTCGGCCCCGAGTCCTCCGGTAAGACCACGCTCGTCTACCACATGATCGCCGAGGCCCAGAAGCTGGGAGGGGTGTGCGCGTTCGTGGATGCCGAGCACGCGATGGATCCGCTGTACGCCCAGCAGATCGGGGTCGACATCGACGAGATGCTGGTGTCTCAGCCCGACTACGGGGAGCAGGCGCTCGAGATCGTGGACATGCTGATCCGCTCCGGGGCGGTGGACCTGATCGCGGTCGACTCGGTGGCCGCGCTGACGCCTCGGGCCGAGCTCGAGGGGCAGATGGGTGACCAGACAGTCGGACTCCAGGCCCGGATGATGTCCCAGGCCATGCGCAAGCTGGCCGGCACGCTGAACCGCACCCAGACCCTGTGCGTGTTCACCAATCAGATCCGGGAGAAGGTCGGCGTAATGTTTGGTTCTCCGGAGACGCAGCCAGGCGGCCGGGCGCTCAAGTTCTATTCCTCGGTGCGCCTGGACATCCGGCGGATCGAGACGCTGAAGGACGGCACCGAGGCCGTGGGCAACCGGGTCCGGGTCAAGGTGGTCAAGAACAAGGTGGCCGCCCCGTTCAAGCAGGCCGAGTTCGACATCGAGTTCGGCCAGGGGATCTCGAGCTCCGGATGCCTGATCGACTACGGGATCGAGCACAACTTCATCACCAAATCCGGCTCGTTCTTCTCCTATGGGGACGAGCGGCTGGGGCAGGGGCGCGGCAACGCCAAGGCGTTCCTGGACGAGCATCCCGACGTGGCCAAGGAGATCGAGGGCAAGATCTACGCTGCCCTGGGCATCGACCGCAATCTGGTCAAGCCGATCGAAGGTCGCCAGGAGGCGTCGGTGTCGCCGGCCGAGCCGGTGCTCGCCGATCGCGCGGCGTGAGCGGCCATAGCGGCCCGTGAGCGCCGAGCGGGGGCTGGAGCTCGCCTATCGCTATCTGAGCCGCCGGGAACGGACGGTGGCCGAGACCCGTGAGCACCTGGCGTCGCGCGATGTCGACAGCCCCACCGCCGACCAGGTCATCGCCATGTTGGCCGGGCAGGGGTATCTCGACGACCGGCGGTTTGCGCGGCTGTTCGTCCAGGACAAGCGTGATCTCGACCAGTGGGGCGATGAGCGAATCCGACGGGGGCTCGAATCCCGGGGCGTCGATCGCGACCTGGCCGAGGAGGCGATCGGCGAGAACGGTGGCTATCACCGGGAGCTGGAGCGCGCCGTGGCCCTGCTGCGCCGACGGGTGCCCAACCCGGAACCGGATCGCCGAGGACGCGAGCGCGCCCTGGGTTTGCTGCTGCGCCGCGGGTACGACTACGAGCTGGCCGACGCGGCGCTGCGCGAGCACCTGAGCGGGTAGCCTCAGGTAGCCAGCGACTGAAGGAGGCAGACATGCGACGGACATGGCTTTGGGGGGTCTGCACGGCAGTGGTCGCAGTGGTGGCGCTGGCCGGAGCAGCTGTGGCCATTGCTGCAGCGACGGGGGTCTACAAGGGAAAGACCGCGCAGAAGCAGGCGGTCAGCTTGAAGCTGTCCGCAGAGCAGGTGACAAGCTTCAAGATCGTGATCCTGGACAAGTGCCCGGACGGCCACATTCTCAGGGTCACCGGCCGCTATCCGCCGATGACGGTCAGCAACGGAAGGTTCGGCGGGGCGTTCGTTCCGGTGGGCGGAGTCAAGGGAGAGAGGGCCACGCTGAGCGGGACCGTCGGTGCCACCAAGGTCACGGGCAGCCTCAAGGACGCCAGCCTGAGCCACAAGGAAGGCAGGATCTGCCATGGCAGCACGAAGTTCAGCGCCAAGCACCGGAGGGCTTAGCGCGGCCTGCAGCGCGACAGTCGTGGTTTGCGTCTGGCCCGTCCCAGTACTACGATCCAGTCAGCGAACGAATGGCCCAACGGGCCGAAAAACACCCGGAAATACCCCGACTTTGATTCTAAAGCCAACGTGACGGCAATCTCGACCGGGCCACCTCAGCGCCCTCGAACTTCCGCTTCAAGCAGCGTCTAAACAGCGCCGCTGGGCGCGAGGCTGCCTTGCCGGCATCCGTCTGTCCGTCGCCGACGGGCCACTCGGTCGCTCCCAAAACTTCAAGCAGAAGCACCCTCGGGCCGTCGCCCGAGGGAGGAGAGGATCGACATGGAAATCATCGGTGCCGCAGCCCTGATCGCGGTGGGAATCGTGATCGCCGCGATTCTGTATGGACGAATGCATCGCGGCGACGGCGGCACGGTCACCGCCGGGGAAGCAGAACCACCCGACCGGGAGATGGCGGAGCGCAGCGCCGGGCTGGCTCGGCGCGAGGATTCGCTGGCTCGCCGGGAAGCCGCGCTGGCCCAGGAGCTGGAGAGCGTGGGGGAGAGCCGCCAGCGGCTCGAGCGTGCGCTGGAGGAGGCCTCGGGAATGTCGGCCAGCCGGGCCAAGCAGCTGCTGCTGCAGGAGGTCGAGGAGCAGACCCGCCACGACGCGGCGCGACGCATCCGACAGATCGAGGAGGAGACCAAGCGAGAGGCCGAGCGTCGAGTGCGCAACATCCTCTCGGTCTGCATGCAGCGGCTGGCCGCCGGGCACGCGGCCGAGACCACCGTGTCAGTGGTCCATCTGACCAGTGACGACATGAAGGGCCGCATCATCGGCCGCGAGGGGCGCAACATCCGGGCCCTGGAGAACCTCACCGGCGTCGACTTCATCATCGACGATACGCCGGGGGCGGTGGTGCTGTCCGGGTTCGACGGGGTCCGTCGGGAGATCGCGCGAATAACGCTGGAGAAGCTGCTGCAAGACGGGCGGATCCATCCGGCGCGGATCGAGGAGACCTATTACCAGGCCAAGTCAGAGCTCGAATCTCACATCGCCCAGGCCGGCGAGCAGGCGGTGCTCGACGCCGACGTCCAGGGCCTGAACGGGGAGCTGGTCAAGGTGCTCGGTCGGCTGAAGTTCCGCACCAGCTATGGCCAGAACGTCCTGGCGCACTCGGTGGAGGTGGCCTGCCTGGCCGGGATGATGGCCGACGAGATCGGCGCCAGCCCCAAGACGGCCCGCCGGGCCGCGCTGCTGCACGACATCGGCAAGGCGGTCTCGCACGAGATCGAAGGACCGCACGCCCTGGTCGGGGGTGACTTGGCGCGCAAGCACGGCGAGGCGGAAGCGGTCGCCCACGCCATGGAGGCCCATCACAACGAGGTCGAGCCCCAGACCATCGAGGCTGTGATCGTGCAGGCCGCCGACGCTCTATCCGGCGCTCGTCCCGGCGCCCGGGGAGAGTCGCTTGAGCAGTACGTCAAACGCCTGCGCAATCTGGAGCAGATCGCCATGCGACACGAAGGTGTCGACAAGGTCTACGCCATGCAGGCGGGGCGCGAGATCCGGGTCATGGTGGCCCCCACGGCGATCGACGACGACGCGGCAACGCTGCTGTCCCATGACATCGCCCGAGAGATCGAGAAGGAGCTGGAGTACCCCGGCCAGATCAAGGTCACCGTGATCCGCGAGTCCCGCGCGGTCGAATACGCCCGCTGATCCAGGGCGATATGGTGCCGCCCGGACGGGGTATGAAATCTGACCGATTTGGGCGGGATTGAGGGGTCGCCCGGGATTCGGATGCGCGCTCCATGGGTAGGAACTTCCGGAGCGGGTCGCTCTCAGCGGGAGTTCGGCGGCCATGACCCGCTGGCCGCCTGAAAGGGGTACCGAGTGCGAAAGCAAGGTCTGTCGGTGAGCGCATCCAAGTTCGCCAGGCGTCTGTTGATCCCGACGATGGCGGCGAGCGCCGCGAGCCTGATGGCCGTGGCCAGCGCGTCAGCGCTCAGCGCGCACGGCCAGCTGCCCAAGCTGGCCCATCTGCGGGCCAACACCAACCAGAGCAGCAACTGGTTCGGCTACAACCAGGGCACGCTC
>DATKRM010000040.1:0-3055 GCA_035532195.1 Solirubrobacteraceae bacterium | reverse complement strand
CAGCTTCCGCGGCGAGGAAGCGTTCGAGCACGGAGTGGGGGAGGAAGAGGCCCTCGACACCGTGCTGCCCTGGCTCTCCCAGGAGCGCTGCATGGAGCTGGCCCGCGAGTGCCTCGAGCTCTACTGCTGGGACCGGCTGGGCGCCGACAACTGACGCTCGATCTCCTCGATCGCCTGCTCGGTGGTCTGGAACCACACCGCATGTAGCCCCAGGTCGGCTGCGGCGGTGCAGTTGATCTCCACGTCATCGATGAACAGGGCGGCCGGCCCGGGGACCCCGAGCCGCTCCAATGTGATCTGGTAGATCTCGGGCTCGGGCTTGCGGGTGCCGACGAAGGCCGAGTCGACGACCACGTCGAAGATCTCATCCACCGGGAGCTTGGCCCGCCACAGCGGCTCCCACTCGCGGACGTTGTTAGTGCAGATCGCCATCCGATACCCGCGGCCCCGCAGCTCCTGCATGTAGTCGATCAGCCGCTGGTTGGGTTGCAGGCCCTCGAAGTACCGCTCGCCAAACCCGTGCAGCTCCACCGTGCGCCCGAGCTGCGTGGTCAGCTGGGCGGACACGGCGTCCAGGAACTGCCGCTCGGTCATCCGGCCAGTCTCAAGCTCGAACAGCGGATTGGCTCTCTGGCGGGCGGCCACGGCAGCCATGGCCAGGCCCAACGCCTCCAGGGAGATCCCGGATGAATTCGCGAAGGCCAGGAACGAGTCGAGCAGAGGCGAGGTGAGGACCCCGCCGAAGTCGCTGATGACCGCCTCGATGCCCGGCCCGTCCTGGTTCATCGGACGGTTCCCAGCAGGTACACGCCGGCGCCGTTCCGGCCGCTGAAGTGCCAGCGAAACAGCCGTGCCTGGAGGTCAAGCCGACCCAGCGGCCAGCGGGCGGCGTGGCCCACGGCTTCGCCGGCGGCGCGCCGAGCGTACAGCTCCTCCTCGTCCCCGACCCATAGCTCTAATCCGGCTAGCTGGGGCAGGCCGTCGCCCGCGTAGGTCGTGGATAGGCGCGGATCGGACACCTGACCCGAGCTCTCGGGATCGAGCAGCGTGGCGCTGACGGTGTCGGCGTCCTGGCCTCGCGCCGAGCGGGGCCGCAGGGAGACCAGGGCCAGGCCCGCGGCCGGCTCGAACCACGCGGCCACCTGGCGAAACGAACCGGCACGCTCGAGCCCAGACCCGTCCGTGACGGTGGAGCGCCAGCCCAGGTAGCTGACCGGCTGTTCCCGACCCTCCAGCGCGAACCGGCCGGTCACCTGGCAGAGCTGGTCAAACCCGCCGACCCCGGGCTCATCGGGTCGTTCCAGCGCCTCGTCGGTCGGCGTGAGCGTCAGCTCGGCCTCTGGGCCCGCGACTCGCCACTCCTCGCCGGCGTCGTGTCCTTCCAGCGACACGTTGAGTGTGGCGGTGGTCTCGGAGGTGCCGAGGGCCATGGGGCTGCCCTCCTGGCCCGTGGGCAGCCACGCGGCTCCCCACACGCCATCATCGAGCGAGCCGAAGGCGAGGCTTCGAGCCACTGCCACGGCGCAGGCCGTCACCGCGGAAGGGTGGGCGGTTCGAAGTCGGTGGCGGTGGAATCGACGTCGTAGCGTCGCCCCCGAGGCGGCTGGCGGCGACCGAACCGGACGGCCCGGTGAATCGCCGACGCCTGGAGGCGCCGGGTGACCAGGCGCCGCGCCAGGGCTTGGGTCGGCGGCAGCAGCAGGATGATCCCCAGGGCGTCCGTGATGAACCCGGGGATGATCAGCAACATCCCGCCGACCAGGATCAGCGCTCCGTCTAGGACGGCGCGGCCCGGCGGGCGTCCGGCGTCGAGCTCGGCTCGCAGCCGCGTCCAGGCGGCTCGGCCCTGGGATCGCAGCGCCCAGCTGCCGGCCGGCCAGCTGGCGATCAGGAGCAGGATCGTGAGCAGCCAGCCAATCGCCCCCGCCACCTGGATCGCGATGAACACCTCGGCCACCGGCCACAGGATCAGCAGGACGAGTACCAGCATGGAACAAGCGTACTTGGGCCCGCCCGCCCGCCGGCCCGCCCGCCGGGCCGGCCGGGCGCCCGCGCTAGGCCAGGGCGGGCGAGGGCCCCTCGAGCTGTACCCCGGGGAGCCGGTGCAGGCCGACGAGCTCGATCAGCAACTTGATCTGCGGCTGGGCGCCCCGGAGTCGCAGCTCGCGCTCATTGCGGCGCAGGCGGCGGGCCAGGGCCGCCAGGTCGAGCATCAGCGAGGAGTCAGCGAAGGCCAGATCGCTGAGGTCGGCCACCACATCGCGGCGGGACTTGATTGCCCGCGCCAGGGCCTGACGACGCGTCCCCTGAGTCGCGCGATCCTCATCACCCCAGCACCGCAGCAGCGATAATCTGTTGTCGAACTCGATGATTGGGGCAACCTATCGAATCTAGCCGGACGCGCGCAAGGACTCTGGGCCGTTTTTCCTACACTGGTGCACATGGCTACGACAGATGACGTAACTGAGGCGCTGCGTGACGTGATCGATCCCGAGCTGGGGCTCGATTTCGTAGAGCTGGGTCTGATCTATGACGTGGAGGTCGAGGACGGGACGGTCCGGGTGACCTACACGCTGACCAGCCCGGGGTGCCCCATCGGGCCCCAGGTGGCCGAGCAGATCGAGGAGTTCGTCGGCGAGCTCGACGGCGTGGCTGAGGTTCAGCCGACGATGACGTTCTCGCCGCCCTGGACGCCCGAGCGGATGAGTGAGGACGCCAAGTTCGCGCTCGGGTTCTGAGCCGGGGCTTCGCCGCCGGCTACGAGTCCGCTGACGGCCGCGGCGTACGCGGGCCGCGGTTGCGCTTGGCCCGCATATCGGCGGCCGGTCCGTCCTTGGACCGGGTCCCGGCCGAAGGCAGGATGGGCACCTCGCCGTTGGGGCGCGACTTGCGCCGCCCATTGGACGAGCGCGGGGTCCGGCGCCTGCCGTTGGCCGACGTCTTGGCCTGTGCGGCCTCGAGCAGCTGATCCAGCGACTGCTCGATGCCCTCGACCACGAGGTCGATGTCCGGGAGCGTGTCGTAGTCGCCGAGCAGCCCGTAGCCGATCTGACCG
>DATKRM010000039.1:0-2437 GCA_035532195.1 Solirubrobacteraceae bacterium | reverse complement strand
CTGGTGGTGGCCAACCTGCTGCAGGGGCCGAACGCCAGCCTGATTGCGGCCCATCCGGGCGCGGGTCTGCCCCGGCTTCAGACCGAGGTGTTCGGCTCCGTCACCATGGGGTACGGCGATTTATTCGTGGCCGCACTGCTGGGGGCGGTGCTGGCTTCGAATCGGCGCCGTCAGCTGATCGCCGCGGGGCTGACGCTGCTTCTGGCCGGCCTGTTCGACCTGCTGTTCCTGGCCGTCAACGAGCTGCCGGCCACCGTCCCGGTGGCGCTGGCTCTGATCGTGCTCGAGATCTGGGATCGGCGGCGGAAGTCGCGGCTGGGCTAGCTGTGGCCGTCTGCCGAGGCGGCGGGCGGCCGGGACTCCTCAGCCAGCGAGGTGATGGTCAGCAATCCGCGGGCCGCGTCCTCCAGTACCTGGGTGGCCTCCTCACCCGAGCGTGCGTAAAGCTCCACCAGCAGGTGCACGACAATGCTGTCGTCGTCGTGCTTGTGGAAGCGCACGTGGGTGAAGAACTCGCGGGTGCCGTGATCGCCGAACGCGGCATAGGACAGCGCATCTCCGGCCTCTGGGCCGGAGCACGTCTCGACATCGTCCGCGTCCACGGTCACCGTGCACGAGGCCACCCACGGGGTGCCGGCGATCATCCGCTCCCAACGGTCCTCGATCGGCTCCACCCGTCCGTTGTGGAAGCCCAGGTGCGGCTGGTCGTGCATGCACTCCAGGCACTGGACCACCGCCTCCTGCATCTCGTCCACCACATCGCCGCGCTCGCCGCTCTCAGGGTCGATCCGGTGGATCCCCTCGTAGTGCACCTGGACTTCCAGGTTCTGCGACCAGCAGCGATAGCAGCGCAACCAGCTCTTGACCGACGTTGAGCCCTCCATCGAAGTGATTCTACGATGGCTCTGTGAACGATCCCATCGGCGTGGTGCTGGCCGGCGGTGCCGGCCGGCGCCTGGGCGGAAACAAGGCGACGGTCAAGCTGGCGGGCCGGACGCTGATTTCCTATCCGCTCGATGTGCTGTGGCGGACGCTGGGCGCGGTCGCGGTGGTGGCCAAGCCCGACTCGGAGCTGCCCGCGCTGCCCGGAGTCACGGTGTGGATCGAGCCCCGTGAACCGCGGCATCCGCTAACCGGGATCGTGCACGCGCTGCGCTGCGCCAACGGCCGTGCGGTGGTCGTGTGCGCCACCGACCTGCCGCTGGTCTCCGAAGCGCTGATCCGCTCGCTGGCCGAAGCAGATGCCGGCGCTGCCTCGGCGGTGCTGGCCTGGGCAGACGGGCGGATCCAGCCCTCGCTGGGGCGCTATGGCTCGGATGCGCTGGAGCCGCTGGCCCGGGCGCTGGAACGACCTGACCGGGCCCTCACCGAGATGGTCATGGCCCTACGCCCGAAGCTGATCGAGGTCAGCGACGCCGAGGAGCTGTTCAACGTCAACACACCCGAGGACCTGCTCCACGCGCGAGCCGGCCTGGAGCGGCGCCGGCTGACTCAGCCGAACGTGAAGTCGTAGGCCTTGACCCCGGGAGGCACGACCACGGTCAGTGCGTGCTGCTCGTCCCCCGGAAGTGAGACGAGCGAGTACAGCCGCTGGCCCTGGATCGTGACCAGCCCGTTGTGGACGTCGGCCCCGGCGACGCTGGCCGGGATGGCCTTGCCGTCGAGCAGCACCCGAACCTGGCGTGGCACGTTGTCCGACGAGGTGAGTACCAGGTATGCGTTGGCTGCTTGGAAGCCGGCCATGATCGAGCCCGGGCTCGAGACCGGCGTGGCCCCCTCCGAGTTCACGTTCCACTGACCGCGCAGCGCGAACTCGTTGAGCGCCGTCTGGCTGACGCCGGGGTAGGAGTGCGTCCCGGACATCAGCGGCTGGGCGAAGCCCCGTGAGCGCTGGTCGTCCAGGTAGGTCTCAGGGGTGCCCAGATTCGCGGTGGGCAACATCACGTGCGGGTCCCGGGCCTGCGGGAGCTGCTTGGCGCCGGCTTCTTGCAGCAACTGGCGAACGTAGCCCTCGGTCTGGGCGTATTCGCCCTCGCCAAACTTCGTATGCCGCACGTGGCCCTGAGCGTCGATCAGATACTCGGCCGGCCAGTACTGGTTGCTATAGGCATTCCAGGTCCCGTAGTTGTTGTCCTGCACCACCGGATAGGGGATGCCCTCGGACTGGATGGCCTGCTGCACGTTGCTCGCGTCCTGCTCGAAGGTGAACTCGGGCGTCTCCACGCCCACCACCTGAAGTCCGGACCCGTGGTAGGTGGCGTACAGCCCCTTGAGGAACGGCAGCGTCCGGATGCAGTTGATGCAGGTGTAGGTCCAGAAGTCGACCAGCACGACGTGCCCGCGCAGCCCGGCCAGGCTCAGCGCGCTGCCGCCGGGTGTGTTGAACCACCGCTGATTGTCGGCGAAATCGGGTGCCGGACCGAGGTCGGGCAGTGAG
>DATKRM010000038.1:0-4248 GCA_035532195.1 Solirubrobacteraceae bacterium | reverse complement strand
CAGCGTCTCGGGGATCGTCGATGAGAACAACCACTCCTGCGCCCGTGACCTGGCCGTCCTGGCTCACACCATGCTCCGCAACCACCTGCTGGCCCGGATCATCGGCACCCGGAGCGCCATCGTCCCGTTCCCCATCCTGGGCGGCAAGCTCTACCTGTACAACAACAATCCGCTGCTGGCGACCGGATACCCGGGCACCGACGGAGTGAAGACCGGCTACACGGACGCGGCTGGCCAGTGCCTGGTGGTCACCGTGCGGCGCGGCCGCCACTGGCTCGGCCTGGTGCTACTGCACTCGGCGGACACGGGGCCGCAGGCCGAGAACCTGCTGGGCACGGCGTTCGCCAAATTGGGGACCTAGCTGGCGCGCCCTACGTCGGCTGGTCCACCGGCCGAGGACCGCTGGCCCGTGGCACCCGTCGGCTAGCGCTACGCTCCCAGCGCGTGCAGCGCCTTTTGATCTCCTGCCCCGACGGGCCGGGAATCATCAGCGCCGTCTCGAGCTTCCTGTTCGAGGCTGGCGCCAACATCGTGCGCTCGGATCAGTACAGCACCGACCCCGAGGGCGGCACCTTCTTCCTGCGGATGGAGTTCACACTGCCCGTGGAGGCGCGGCAGGGACTCGAAGAGCGGTTCGCCGCCGCGGTGGGCGAGCGGCTGAATATGCGGTGGCGGTTCTGGGACGCCGCGCAGCGCAAGCGCCTCGCCATCCTGGTGTCCCGCGAGGACCACTGCTTGCTCGACCTGCTGTGGCGCTGGCAGCGCGGCGAGCTGGAGGCCGAGGTCGAGCTGGTGGCCTCGAACCACGACGACCTGCGCCAGCCGGTGGAGGCCTTCGGTCTGCCCTATCACCACGTCCCGGTGGCGCCACACGACAAACCGGCAGCCGAGGTCAGGCTGCTCGAGCTGCTGAACGGCCGCTGCGACTTGGTCGTGCTGGCCCGGTACATGCAGATCCTCTCGGGCGAGTTCCTGAACGCGGTGGGCGTACCCCTGATCAACATCCACCACTCATTCCTGCCCGCGTTCCCCGGCGCCCAGCCCTACGAGCAGGCTAAGCAGCACGGGGTGAAGCTGATCGGCGCCACGGCCCATTACGTGACCGAGGAGCTCGACGACGGCCCGATCATCGAGCAGGACGTGATCCGGGTCACCCACCGCGACGACGTGGTCGCGCTCAGGCGCCGGGGCGCCGATATCGAGCGGGCGGTGCTGGCCCGGGCCGTGGAGTGGCACTGCGAGGACCGCGTCATCCGCCACGGCGCCACCACGGTGGTGTTCTAGCCTGGTTCAGCTGCCAGCGCCGCGCGTTGCGCCTCGGCCGCCACCGCCAGCTCACGCTCACCGCGGCTGATGAACGTCTCACCCTGCCATGGCCCTGGCTTGGGACGCGGCTTGCCGCCGGGGAAGGCCAGCCGCAGAATCGTCCGCTGCACGCTGCCCAGCTGCTTGGAAAACGGGCCGGTGTTGTACGGCAGGCCGTAGCGCTTGCAGATGTCCCGCACACGCGGGGCGATCTCGCCGTAGCGGCTGGACGGCATGTCCGGATACAGGTGATGCTCGACCTGGTAGCCCAGGTTGCCGCTCATCACGTGGAACATCGGACCGCCAGTGATGTTGGCGGCTCCGAGGAGCTGGCGCACGTAGCGCCCGCCCGGGGTCTCGTCACGCACCTCCTCCTCGCTGAACACGTAGGTCTGGTCGGGGAAGTGGCCGCAAAAGATGATCCAGTTCGACCACACGTTGCGGGCCACGTTGGCCGCGACGTTGGCCTTGGCGGTGCTGGCGTAGGTGTGCAGAAACGCCCGCACGGGGTCGTACTTCTTGCGCTTGCGCTTGGGCCGGCGCCGGTTGGCCAGCGCCTCGACAGCGGCCTCGACTCCTGTGGCCACCGCCGCGCTCAGCGCCGGCCAGGCCACGTAGTCCTTCTGGGTTTGCAGCCGACCCTTGTCCAGGATGCCCTTGAGCTCATGGCGCACCTGCTTCATCGACTTCTCGCCGGCCCGGATCGCGGTGAAGTCCAGATCGTGCGCCGCCACCCCCCACTCGAACCCCAGCATGAGCAGCACGTTGACGACCGGCTGCAGCAGGTAGACCGGGTGCCACTTCTGGTGGGGATCGATCCGCATGATCTCGTAGCCCAGGTCGCGGTCCAGGCCCAGGATGTTGGTGTAGGTGTGGTGGATGTAGTTGTGGGAGTGCTTCCACGCCTCCTTGGTCGAGGCGGTGTCCCAGTCCCAGACCTGCGAGTTGATCACCGGGTCGTTCATCCAGTCCCACTGGCCGTGCATCACGTTGTGGCCGATCTCCATGTTCTCCAGGATCTTGGCCGTGGACAGCGTGGCCATGCCCAGCCACCAGGCGGGCGCCGAGCGGCTGGCGAACAGCTCGACCCGGCCCAGCAGCGCCAACCGCCGCTGCAGCGCGATCATCCCGCGTATGTAGCGGGCGTCGCGGTCGCCCAGGTCGGCCTTGACCTCGTCGTGGAGCTCGTCGAACTCCTGACCGATCTGGGCCAGCTGCTCGTCAGACAGCGCCGCCAGCGGGTTGGGCGTGCCGTTGTGGTCGTGGGTCTTGTATCCGGTGGCCATGTGGACTCCTTGTCTTACAACTCGATCTCGATTGGTCCCTCGGGGGCGTTGATGCAGGTCTGGGTCGGCTGACCCTCCTGACCACGTACGGTCCCGTTGCGCAGATCCCGCACCCGCCCGGAGCGCAGAACTCCCACGCAGGTGTGGCAGATCCCCTCCCGGCAGCCGAACGGCAGCTCCAGCCCGGCCTCCTCACCGCACACCAGAATCGGCTTGGTCCCGTCGGCCTTCACCTGGCGGCCGGACTTGAGGAACGTGATCGTCCCGCCTTCACCCGCCTCGCCCTCCAGCTTGGGCTGGAAGCGCTCCATATGCAGCTGGTCGAGCACACCCTGGCCCTCCCAGTGCTCGGTCAGCGCGTCGAGCATGGGTCCGGGGCCTGAGGCGAAGGTCTCCCGGTCGCGCCAGTCCTCGCACAGCCGGTCCAAGTGCGGCGGCTCGAAACGCCCCATCGTCGAGGTGTGCTGCTCGTGCAGGCGAAAGCCGGGGAAGCGATTGGCCAGATGCCGCAGCTCACCTCCGAAGATCACGTCCTCCGGGTCGCGCGCGGAGTGCAGCAGGACGGCGTCATTTAGCTGGTGCTGCCCGGCCAGGTGGCGCAGCATGCTCATGATCGGGGTGATGCCGCTGCCGGCGCTGATGAACAGCAGCTTGTCCGGGACCGGGTCGGGAAGCACGAAGTCGCCCTCCACCCCGCCCAGCGACACGATCGCGCCCGGACGGCCATGGCGAACCAGGTACGGCGATACCGCGCCCGCCTCCACCAGCTTGGGGGTGATCGAGATGCAGCCGTCGGGCCGATCGGGATCGGAGGTCAGCGAGTAGGCCCGCCAGTGGCGCACGCCGCGGATGTCCACGCCGATCCGGCAGTACTGCCCCGCCCGGTGGCCATCCCAGCGATACCCGGGCTTGATCAGCACCGTCGCCGAGTCGCGGGTCACGTGATCGATCCGCTCGATCCGGCCGCGGAGCTCGCGAGTTGACCACAGGGGGTTGATGAGCTCCAAGTAGTCGTCCGGGAGCAGCGGCGTGCTGAACGCCCTGACCGCGCGGAGAACCGCCCGCTGCAATCTGGGGACGTTGGGTTTGGCACCGGTCTCAGCCATGGCAAATGCCCTTCACAAACGTGTACCCGGGCCCTGCGTGAGCGTAACACCAAATAACGTGACATTGTTTGATGTCAAGATCCGGGAGCCCCTGGCGACGCCGCGGTCAACGCCCGCAGCCGCGACCGGCACGTCGCGGCCACGTCGGCCACCTCCACGTAGTCGAGGATCGCCTGGTGGCGCCCGTCCTCGGGATCCAGCGTTCGCACCGCCTGCTCGTAGGCTCGCCGCGCGGCACTGCGGTCGGCCAGCGCGTCGTAGGTCCGCCCCAGCTCGAACGCAGCCAGCCCGAACGACGGATCCACATACAGCGCGCGGCGGAGGGCGGCGACCGCCACCTCCAGGTCGCCCGTGCCGCGGGCGACCAGCCCCCGGATGTAGTGGGCGTCGGGGTCCAGAGGGTGGGCCTCGATCACCACCGTGGCGATCTGGAGCGCCCGGTCCAGGTCACCCGAGTTGGCCGCCTCGACCGCGTCCTCGATGCGCTCGTCAATCCGCCGGCGCGAGGCCTGGGCCGGGGTATCGCGCGAGGGCGCGCGGGGCGTCCGGAC
>DATKRM010000037.1:0-16664 GCA_035532195.1 Solirubrobacteraceae bacterium | reverse complement strand
CCCGGTCCTCGCAGCCCGCAACGGCTACGCTTGAGGCTGCTCGCCAATAACCCTGCAAGGAGGATGCGATGCCGGGCCTTTCCGGGCGCATGTCGACAATCGTCAAGTCCAAGATTTCAAAGCTGCTCGATCGGGCCGAGGACCCGGGAGAGACCCTCGAGTACAGCTACCAGAAGCAGATCGAGCTGCTTCAGAACGTCAAGAAGGGGATAGCCGACGTCGTCACGTCGAAGAAGCGTCTCCAGCTGCAAGAAGAGAACATCAAGCAGCAGGTGGTCAAGCTCGATACCCAGGCCCGCCAGGCGCTGGCCGCCGGGCAGGAGGACCTGGCCCGGACCGCGCTGGAGCGCAAGAACGTCGCCCAGACCGAGCTTCAGTCGCTGGATGGGCAGGTCGCACAGCTCGAGCAGCAGCAGGAGCAGATGACGGCATCGGAGCAGAAGCTGCGGTCCAAGATCGAGCAGTTCCGCTCCAAGAAGGAGGTCATCAAGGCCCAGTACTCGGCGGCCGAGGCTCAGGTCCGGATCTCCGAGGCGGCGACCGGCGTAGGCGAGGAGATGGCCGACGTTGGATTGGCGATGCAGCGGGCGGTGGACAAGACCGAGAACATGAAGGCCCGCGCGGATGCGGTAGGCGAGCTGGAGGCCTCAGGAGCATTCGAGGATCTCACCGCCCTTGGCCCGGGCGAGGACGACATCGACCGGCAGCTCAAGCAGCTCTCCAGCACGACCGAGGTCGACGCCGAGCTTGAGAAGATGAAGGCAGAGCTGGGCGGCGGCGCTCCCGCCGCCGCCGGTGAGCTGGGGGCAGGCGACGCGGCCGCGCCGGCCGAGGAGGTCCACGGCGAGGATGGCGTCAAGTCACCCCCGATCCCGCCGGCCGAACCGGCCCAGAAGGCCCACGAGGGAGAAGCGCATTGATCGTCCGGATCTCCACGGAGGGCCAGTACGAGCTTGGCCCCGAGGACACGGACAAGCTGAACGAGCTCGACAACAAGGCCGTGTCCGCGTGCAACGCCGACACCGAGGAGCAGTTCCGGGCGGCGTTCTCCGAGCTCCTGGACTTCGTCCGCCACCGCGGCCATCCGGTTCCGGAGGACGAGCTGGGCCCGTCCGATGTGATCCTCCCGCCGCCCGACACCTCAATCGAGGAAGCGCGGGCGGAGTTCACTGGCGAAGGCCTGATTCCGGGCTGAGCTCGAGGGCGCGCGGGGCCGGGGGCGCCGCGAGCGGCTACCAGGTGTGGGCGAGCGCTCCCGCTACTTCGTGGTGGGGGTGCCGCCGCCGATGCCCTGAGTCGGCGCGCTCTGGGCGGGCAGGCCGGTGCCCTGCTGTGTAGCCACGATCGGCTGGGAGCCAGATGAGCCGCCGCCGGACCCGGAGTTGGTCTGTGATGGGCTCGACGCAGCCGGCGAGTTGTTGGCCGCGGGAGCGGGGGCGCTGGCGGCGGGCGCTGGGGAGGACGCCGGTGGCGCGGCCGAGGCCTGCGGTGTACTGGTGGCGGCTGGCGTCGTCGTCGTGACGGTGGGGGTGGTCGCCGTGGCCGCAGCCGGCTTGGGCTTCGGGGTCGGGTGCGGCTTCTGTGCTTTGCGTGTCACCGCGATGCCCACGTTGGGTGGGGGAGTGGACAACGCGGACGGTGGCGGGAGTGAAGCCGCGCTGCTCTGGCCGTTGGCGCCTCCGCCGAGCGCCAGCGCAACTGCGACGATGACGACCACGCCGAGGACCAGAGTGAGCAGGAACGGGCGGTACGCCGACACGGCCGCGAGGCCTCCCGGCACGCCTGTCCGTCCTCCCTGACTCGGCGTGGCGGCGCGGTCCCGAGCAGCCGGATACACGACCATCCCGCGGCGGGCCGGAGCCGTGGCATCCGCGGTCAGGGCCTCCTCATGCACCGATGGGGGCTCCGGCAGTGGGGACGGCTCGGCGACGGGGGCGGGGGGTGGCGCCGGCTCGACGGGGATCACGGCGGTCGGCGGATCCGCTACCGCCTCGGCGCCCGGATCAGGTTGCGCCGGGGCTGGAGCGCGGCGAGAAGCGGGCGGCCCAGTCGCCAGCACGGCGGAGAAGGCGCGCGAGGCCCGCTCCTCCCGTACTTCCGCGGCGCGGCAGAACAGGCAGCGAGCCAAATGATTCTCCAGCTTGAACTGGAGGGAGGGCGGAAGCTCGCCGTTGGCGCGCTGGGCCAGCAGAGCCGGCGTGGGATCGCATTCGCTCTGATGCTCGGCGGCCAGCATCCCTCTCCAGCCGGCCGGGGCAGCTCGTGGCGGCACGTGGCTGGCGGCAGCGCTCCGGGTTACCCGAAGCAGCTGGTCGTCGCCGCCCCAGGCATCCGCGGGGCTGATGGACCGCACGGCGTTGTCAGTTGCGGCGGCCGTGCGGTCCGACCCGCAGAGTTCGCGGCAGTAGAGCTCGATCGCGTGGGTGCGAAGCCGGTCAGGCCGTGCGCCCGAGGCGTCTGTTGACCCGGAGGGCGGCACGCGATCAGGATACCGGCGGTCGCATACGCTTCCGGATGTCTCCGACCAGACCGCCGCTGCGCCGTCGCACAACGATGGGGGGAGGCTGGACCGGCGGGGGCTGGGGCTGGGGCGGGGAAGGCGGGGGTGGCGCGGCCTTCGGGGGCTCGGGCTCCGTGACCGGCTCGACCTCGGCGACGGGCTCCGCAACCGGCTCCGCAACCGGCTCCGCGATCCGCTCTGGCTCCGCGACCGGCTCGGGCTCCGGCCAGAACGCCTGCTCGGCGCGCTCCATCAGCGTGCGGGTTCCCTGACAGACCGGGCAATCGTGCAGGTGATCGCGCAGCACCCGATCGTCGCCGGGTAGCTCGCGGTTGGCCCGGGCAGCCAGCAGTTCTGGCACGGCCAAGCACTCGGCCTGCCCGGCCTGGACCAGGATCCTGGCCGCGGCGGCGGCGCGGCTGGCGTCTAGCAGGGCCGCCTCGAGCTCCTCGTCGCTGTGCTGTCCTTGGTTGACTCGCCCCAGGAAGTCCACGAACGCGGCCCCGACGGCTTCGTCAACCAGCTGAGGCGCGCAGGCCACGTCGCAGTAAGCCTTCATCTGCCGGTCGTGGAGCTCGCGGAATGCTGAGATCGCCTTGGCGTCTGCGCCCCGGATCCGCTCGGCCAGCGAGGAGCTGTCGGCCGTGGAGCTCAGATCGGGATCCCCCAGAGCGGAAACCACCGCTCCAGTTCGGGCTCGACCGGGAGCTCGGCACCGATCTGCGCCTTGAGCACCAGCTCACGCTCGTTGTCGCGGACGCCTTCCCCCCCGCCGGGAGCGGCACCCCCGATCTCCGCGGCCGGGACGAACGGATAGAACGATCCCCGCTTGTAGTTGTAGATCCAGTACACGCGCCGCCCGTCCCCGTCCTGGAAGGCAAACACCGCGCACAGCACCCGATCGCCGTAGCCGCCACTCTCCAGCGAGCCGCTGACCGCGTTGATGCCCACCACCAGGTCGTCGAAGCTCTGTCCCCGCAGCACGAGCCAGCGGAAGCCGTAGCTGTCGTCGGAGTTCTCAACTTCTATGCCGCTGTCAGACGATGTGGCGCGAACGACCTCCTCTGTCTCCTTGACGATCGATTGGAAGTCGGCGCTGCTCAGCGGCTGGAACACGATGGCCGCGCTACCGCTGGAGGAGATTCCCAGCTGCGACTCGAGAGTTACGTACGCCGTGCTGATCGCAAACAGGCGATCAGGCGCCTGACCGGCCAGCTTGCGCCGGCCCATGACCACGTCGAGAAAGCCCATCGGGCCGGATGGTAGGCCTTCCGAGAGTGGCTCTACTGGGCGGTGCCCTGAAGCTGAGCCTCGAAGCGCTGAAGCGCGGCGATGCGCGCCTCAAGCGGCGGGTGCGTGGAGAGCAGGGTGGCGATGCTCTGCTTGGCCCTCGGCGGGACGATGTAGAACGCGGCCATCTCTCCGGACGCCGCCCGGAGATCCCGCTGGGGGATCTGGCCCATGGTGCCGCTGATCTTCATCAAGGCCGAGATCAGGGCGCTGGGCCGGCCAGTGATGATCGCCGAGCCGCGGTCGGCCGCGAACTCCCGGTAGCGCGAGAGCGCCTGCAAGAGCAGCCAGGAGATCACGTAGACCACCGAGGAGACCAGCACGACGACGATGAAAGAGATGGCGCCGCCCCCGTTGTTGTCGTCGAACATGCCACCGAACCAGAAGCCGATCTGGGTGATAAAGGCCGCGACCGAGGCGAAGAAGCTGGCGATCGTCATCACCACCACGTCACGGTTCTGGACATGGGTTAGCTCGTGAGCCAGGACGCCTTCCAGCTCGGCCGGGGAGAGCAGCGAGATGAGGCCCGTGGTGACGCACACCGTCGCGCTGCGCGGGGAGCGACCGACGGCGAAGGCGTTGGGCATTGGGGTATCGGCCAAGGCCACCCGCGGCTTGGGCAGATTGGCCTGCACGCACAGCCGGTCGATGATGGCGTGGAGCTCCGGAGCCTGCGCCGGGCTGACCTCCCGAGCCCCCATGGAGAACAGCGCGATCTTGTCCGAGGTCAGGAACTGGGCCAGGAACAGAGCGCCGGCGATGACCGCGATCAGGACCGCCCCCACGCCGGCCGCGAACAGCACGCCGATCAGCACCGCATAGACCAGCCCAAGCAGGAACAGCGTGAGCATCATCCGGGCCTGGAGACCCGTATCGCGACCGAATTTGGTGGGGCTTGCCATGGCAACAATGTTGGCAGATGCAGTTAATGGTTCCCGAAGAGGCCCCTGGGGCTAAAGTCGCCGCGTCGGCTGCCGATTAAGGCTTTACTTGCACGCCACTCGGGCATACGTTGCTGGCTTTGGCACTTCGGGCATGTTGCTCGCGGGTGCGGCGCTGATGTTCGTGCTGGCCAGTGCCGTGGTGGGGTTCCACGGATGGCCCCAGGTGTCCAGCCCGCCGTCGACGGCCTCGGTGGTCCAGGTGAAGGCCCAGGTGCCGACCGGCTCACGAGGAGCCGTCGCACTCCAGGCTGCCGTCACGGCGGTGACGCTGGCCGGCGCGCCCGGGGCGGGCGCCGGCGCCGGCGGAGGGTCGACCGCGGTCGGCGGCAGGTCCGGCACTGGCACCGACTCCACGGGGCATCACCTCTCGCCTTCGCCCTCCGGACCGAGCGCCACGGCCACCGCGGCCCCCGGGTCTGCGCTGGCCTGTCCGTCCGCCGGCTGCCCATCGGCCACGACCCAGCCGCAGGGCGCGGGTGGCCAGCTGGGTCAGACGGTTGCCGGGGCGGGTAGCACAGCTGGCTCGACAGTCGGCGGCACGGCATCGAACCTGGGCGGCCAGGTCAGCGGCGCCAGCCCGGCCGCGGGCAGCGTCATCAATAGCGCCGGCGCCACCGCCGGCGGAGCAGTCTCGGGCGCCGGCAAGTCCGTGGGCGGCCTGGCTTCCGACCTCGGGCATTAGCCCCGGCCAGTCGGGGCCTCAGCCCGGATCCAGGCCTCGCTGCAGAAAGCGCAGGCTGACCGCCTGCAGCTCAGGATCGTGCTGGACCGAGCGGTGATGACCGCCCGGCACTGCGATCAGGCGGCTCCGCGAGGAGGTCATCCGCTCGGCGAGCTCACGCGAGTGCTGGACCGGCACCTGCTCATCGCCCTCCGCGTGCAACAGGAGAACCGGTATGTCTAGCGACTGGATCGCGGCGAACTCGTCGTGCTCAGACAGCATCCGCTCGAGCGCCGCGACGTCGGCCGGAAAGCCGAACCGTCCGCTGGTCAGGCCGCGCCGGAGTCCCTCAGCGCTGGCCGGGCAGATGGCTATGACCGCCCGGGCGAGGGCCTCCCGAGCGGCCACGATGGCCAGATAGCCGCCCAGGCTCGAGCCGCGCACGGCCACCGGGAGCTCGGGCAGGCCGGAGCGCGTGCGCAGCAGGCCGGCCATGGACGCCACATCCTCCACCGCGCGCCCGTCCAGCGCACCGTCGCTCTCGCCATGCCCCCGCTGATCGAAGGCCAGCGCGGCGAAGCGGGCAGCCAGAGCACCCCGGACGAAGTCGTAATGGTTTTCCTTGCACGACCCCGCCCCGTGCAGGACAACAACGCCTCCCCGTGGAGACTTGCCCGGGTCCGGGAGCCACAGCGAGTAGGCCAGGCCATCGGCCGAGGCGACCTCGGTCGGAAGGACGGGATCGATCGTGCGCATTCGGCGCCGCACCACCGCGATCATGCCAGCGCCATGGCATGATCGCGCCGTGGCCGCCACCGCGTCAGTTCTGTCAGGAGCGTTTCCCCAAGGCACGCGCGTAAACGAGCGCGGGCATCTGGAAATCGCCGGCTGCGATGTGATCGAGCTGGCCCGGGAGTTCGGCACACCGGCGTACTTGGTGGCCGAGGCTGACCTGCGAGCCCGGGCCAGGCGGTTCCGCGAGGCGCTCTCGGCTCGCCACGGGGACTCGGAGGTTCTGTTTGCCTCCAAGGCGTTTCCGTGCACCGCCGTGTATCAGGTGCTGGCCGAGGAGGGACTGGCCTGCGACGTGGCCTCGGGTGGCGAGCTCCATCTGGCCCTGCGGGCCGGATTCGCGCCCGCCCGGATCTACCTGCACGGAAACGCCAAGTCAGAAGCCGAGCTGGTCATGGCGGTGGAGGCGGGAATCGGTTGCGTGGTGCTCGACTCGCTGGACGACCTGGAACGGCTGGCCCAGGTAGCCGGCCGGCTGGGCCGGCGCCAGGCGGTGCTGATTCGGGTCACGCCCGACGTATCCGGGAAAACCCACCAGGCGATCTCGACCGGTCAGGCCGACTCGAAGTTCGGGTTTGCGCTGGCGCAGGCGCCGGCGGCGATCGAGCGTCTGCGCGACGAACCCCAGCTCGAGCTGCTGGGGCTGCACTGCCATATCGGGTCGCAGATTCTCGAGCTCGAGCCCTTCCGGGCGGCGATCCGCGCGATCGCCGATCTTGGCCGTTTTCCGGTGTACAACCTGGGGGGCGGTCTCGGGGTGGCCTACACGGCGGCGGACAGCCCACCGGCGCCGGAGGAATGGGTGGCGGCACTGGTCGACGCAGCTCACCAGTGGCTGGGCCGCGCTAACCGTCTCCTGATAGAGCCCGGGAGGGCGCTGGTGGCCAACTCGACGGTCACCGCCTACACGGTGGAGACGGTCAAGCGGAACGTCTCGACCTGGGTGGCGGTGGACGGCGGCATGTCGGACAACCTGCGCCCAATGCTCTACGGGGCCGAGTACGAGGCGGTGATCGCCGACCGTCCTCTGGCCTCGGGCGGCGAGCCCTGCCGTCTAGCCGGCAAGCACTGCGAGTCCGGTGACGTGCTCATCCGCAACGTCGACCTGGCGGATCCGGCCGTCGGCGACGTGATCGTCACGCCCGCCACCGGGGCCTATGGCTTCGCCCTAGCCAACAACTACAACAGCATTCCCCGGCCCCCGGTGATCTTCTGCCGGGACGGCCAAGCTCGCGCGGTCGTGCGTCGCGAGACCTACGACGACCTGGCCGCCCGTGACCTCAGCTGAGCCGGTGTTCCGGGTTGGCCTGCTCGGTCACGGCACCGTCGGCTCGGCGTTCGCTCGCCTGCTGAGCGCCCAGGCGGACCGAATTGCGGTGATCACCGGGCTGCGCCCCGAGCTGTCGGGAGTGCTGACCCGCAGCCGGGGATCGTTCGAGGACATCCTGGAGCGCTCGGACCTGATCGTGGAGCTGGTCGGAGGTATCGATCCGGCGCGCGAGTGGGTGCTGCGCGCGATCGAGGCCGGTCGTCACGTGGTCACGGCCAACAAGCAGTTGCTGTCGCACCACGGCGAAGAGCTCTGGGACGCCGCCCGGGCCCACGGCGTGCAGTTGCGTTTCGAGGCCGCGGTGGCCGGCGTGATCCCGGTGATCCGGGTCCTTCAGGAGTCGCTGGCCGGGGCGCAGATCGACCGGGTTCACGGGATCGTCAACGGGACGACGAACTTCATCCTCACCGAGATGGCGCGGACCGGAAGCACGTTCAAGCAGTCGCTGGTCGAGGCCCAGCGCCTGGGCTATGCCGAGGCGGACCCGGCCGAGGACGTCGACGGACGCGACGCCGCGGCCAAGATGGCGATTCTGGCCCGGCTGGCGTTCGACACGCCGGTGCACGTCGACCAGGTCCGCTACGAGGGGATCCAGCACATCCAGCCCGACGACCTGGAGTACGCGCGTGAGCTGGGCCTGGAGCTCAAGCTGATCGGGACCGCGGAGCGGCTCGGGGGCGGATTGTCGGTCCGCGTGCACCCGGCGTTTCTGTATCCCGGCCACCCGCTGGCCTCGGTGGGGGGACCGTTCAACGCGGTGACTGTGGAGTCGGAGACGATTACCGAGATCACGATGTCGGGTCCCGGTGCCGGTGGGCCTCAGACGGCGACGGCGGTGGTGGGAGACGTGATCAGCGCGATGATCCCGCCGGCTTCCACCCCGCCCACCATGAACGCGCTGGAGATCGTCCAGGACGTCACGTCCGCCTTCTACCTGCACCTCGAGGTGGCCGATCAGCCAGGAGTGCTGGCCCAGGTGGCTCAGGTTCTGTCCTCGCACGAGGTGTCGGTCAAGTCGGTGGTGCAAAAGGGCCTGGCCGATCAGGCCCGGCTGGTGATGGTGATCCACCCGGTGCTCGAGTCCCGGTTCGACGCGGCGATGGAGCAGATCGCCCGGCTAGACACGCTGCGGGCGCCGCCCCGGGCCATCCGGGTGCTGGAGGAGGAGTTCGGGTAGAGATAGCGGGTGCGGGCTTGGCGGTAGCGGCTGTGCGGGCCGGTGGGGAGCCCCTTGAGCAGCTTGCGGAAGATGACCTTCAGCGTCTCCTTGCCGTAGTCGTGGGACGCGTCGTGCATGGTCAGCACGGCAATGGAGACCCGCGTGCAGCCGCGGGTCAGCAGCACGACCTGATTGTCGATCAGGCCGGTACCGGAGCCCCACCCGCCCTTGAAGTAGAGGTGCCAGCCGCGCGGTGCGACCTCGCCGATGCCCCAGCGCTGCGAGGGCACGATGCTGGCCAGCAGGTGCAGCGCATAGGCGCGATGCCGCGGCGGGATATAGCTGCCGATGTGCAGGAAGAACTTGGTCTGGTCGCTGACCGTTATCTCCGATTCCCCCCAGATGGGCTGCGCGGGCACGAAACTGGTCATTCCCACCCGGGCGGCGAGCCCCCACAGCCCGCCGTCGCCGACGATCTGGTCCATCGTGTCGGCGGCGTTGTTATCCGATCTGGTGATCATCGGGTACAGCAGCGACCGGTCGTAGTCATTGAGTGCCCGGCCCGCGACCGAGGGTCGGTACAGGTAGGCGACCATCAACATGGCCTTGAGCACGCTGGCCGACCATTCCTGGTGGTCGGGCCGGTAGCTGTAGAACGCCCAGGGTGTTCGAACGGCAAACGCGATGTCACCGGTTCGGTCGCGCTGGTAGCCGACGGCCGAGAGAATGTTGGGCGCCCAGAGGCGATGTAGGGGCTTGTGACGTCCGGGCACCAGACACCGGCCCGAGCCGGCCCGCGAACGCGCTACCGCACCGGTTGACCCGTCGACAGCCGGCGGGTACAGCGCCAGGAAGCCAGCCAGCCCGAGCGCGCAGCCGACCGCCCGCCCCCAAGCAGTCAGCCTGCACCGCCCTCGTATGGCATGAGGGAACTCTAATGCGGGCTGGCTCGCCTGGGCGGGAAGGCGCTTGACCCGCCTCGCGAGCCCCGCGTATGATGGCCCCGGCCTGGCGCAATGGACAGCAGAAGGGAGGCTGAGCGTGCCCCGGCCCACAAGCAGCAACCGCCGCATGACGCCCAACTGCGCTCGGAGGCGTTGGCCATGGCGCTGATGCCCGCGTTCGCGGTGATCTGCGGGCTGCTGGTTGCGGCCGGCGCGGCCAAGCTCCGCTCCCCGCGGGCCGCGCGAGATGCGGTTGCCCTGGTCGGGATCGGCGTCCCGACCGGCGTGATCCGAGGCCTGGGCGGGGCCGAGCTGGCGGTCGGCGTGAGCGCGGTGGTCCGGCCCAGCGTCGTGACCGCCGGCTTGGTGGCCTGCGCGTACGCCGCGTTCGGCGGGTTCGTGGCCCGGCTGATGCGGACCGCCAGCCGGCCGGTCGATTGCGGCTGCTTCGGCGATGCCCAAACGGGCGCCGGTTCGGTTCACGTGGTCCTGAACGCGGCGGCCTGCCTGGTCGGCGTCGCTGCCGCCCTGGCGCCTCCACCCGGTATCACCTGGATCGCCACCCGCCCGCCACTGATCGGGGTGCCGCTGGCCGTCGGCACTCTCACCGCGGCCGGCGCCGCGTATCTGGCATTCACGGTGTTCCCATCGGCGTGGCGGGCCTACGGAGCGGGGGTCGGGCGGTGACCGAGCGGCTCGTCGAGGCCACGGGCTCACTGCTCGTGCGGCGCATCTCACGGCGCAGCGTGCTGTCCCGCGCCGCGCTGGCGGCGGCGGCCTTCGTCGTGGCACCGCTGCGCTACCTGCTGCGCCCGGTGAGCGCCTGGGCGGTGATCGCGCCAGGGTCGTGTGGTGGGCGGCTGTGCGACGACGGCTATACCGCGTTCTGCTGTGAGATCAACCAGGGGAAGAACGTCTGCCCCGACAACACGTATGTGGCCGGCTGGTGGATGTGCACGGCATATCGCGGCCACGGGCTGTGTGCGGGCAACGGGGCTCGCTACTACGTCGACTGCAACCGCATCCCCGGCCAATCGTTCGGCCCGTGTCGCTGCGCCAACCACAACTGCAACGAGCGGCGGGTGAACTGCAACGTGTTCCGCTACGGGCAGTGCAATACCCAGGTCCCCGGAGTGACCGAAGTCAGCTGCCGGGTGGTGGTCTGCCAGAACCCGGCCACGATCCCCCAGTTCAACTGCAACGGGAGCGTGGCCGTCGACGACAACACGTGCTCGCATGACTGGAACTGCCTGCCGGCACTGGCGGGGCAGCTCCCGGGCGCGGGCGGGGCGTGAGCCGATGGTGGCGCTGGTGGCCTGCGAGACGCTGCTGTTGGTGCTGCTGACGCTGCTGGTCGTCGGCCTGCTGCGCGGCCACGCCGAGATCCTGCGGCGGCTCGGCCCGCCCGAGGGCCCAGAGGAGGCCGAGATCCCACCTCGCGGTTCGGTGCTGCCGGAGCCCGACCGGCGAGCCGGCGCCCGAGCGGGCCGTGACGTGGTCGGGACGACGCTCGAGCGCGATGCGGTCCAGATCGGACTGGGGGACGGCGCGCCACCCACGCTATTGGCGTTTCTGTCTTCCGGCTGCACGGTGTGCGAGGGCTTCTGGCGAGACCTGCGGGACCGGAACCGTCCGCCGGGTGTTCTGGCCGACCTGCGGTTCATCGCGATCACCAAGGATCCGAGCCGTGAGAGTCCGACGCGGCTGCGTGAGCTCGCCCCGACCGATTTGCCGGTGGTCATGTCCTCGACCGCCTGGAGTGACTACGGCGTACCCGCCGCGCCCTACTTCGTCTACGTTGAGGCCGGGCGGGTGCACGGGGAGGGGTCGGCCAGCAACTGGAAGCAGATCATGTCGCTGCTGCGGGACGCCATCGACGACCGGGCCCACGCCGGCAGAGGGGAGCAGCGCGCGAGCGAGATCGACCAGGTGCTGGCGACCAACGGGATCGGCCCTGGTCATCCGAGTTTGTATCCGGCGGAGCGGCCGGCTGGGCCAGATCGCCCGTGAGCGTGCTGGTTGGCTTGGACTGCGGGGCCGGGCTGATCGCCGCGATTCGGTCGGCCTGGTCGCCCTGAGGTCAGTCGATGCTCGCGAGCATCACCCCGCTCGGCGAGCGGGCACGCGGTGCCAACTGGTACACGACCACGGCCATCTACATGTTCGGCTCGGTTCTCGGCGGCGCCGCCATCGGCACGCTGGCCGGACTGCTCGGCTCGGTTGCCGTGGCCGGGATGGGGACGGATGGCCGGCTGGCCATTGTGACGTTCGCCCTGACCGCGGGATTCGCCTGGGAGCTGGTGCGGGTACCCGTCCCGGGACCCCGGCGGCAGGTCAACGAGCAGTGGCTCCACCGCTATCGCAGCTGGGTGTACGGACTCGGCTTCGGCACCCAGCTGGGCGCCGGCGTCACCACGGTTGTGGTTAGCTCGGCCGTGTACGTGGTCGTGCTGGCCGCATTCGCCGCCGGACAACCGGAGACCGGCGCCGCGATCGGCGCCCTGGCGGCAGGGCTGCGCGGTGCGACCGTTCTCCTGACCGCGCGGGTCGTCAGCCCGCAGCGCCTGGTGGCGTTCCATGAGCGCATGCGGGTCCTGGCCCGGCCGGTTCGCTTCGCCGCGCTCGCCGCGCAGCTGGCGCTGGCGGGGCTGGCCGCACTGGCCGTGGCGGCGTAGACGTGAAGCTGGCGGCCCACGGACTCGAGATCGACCTGCCGCGGGGCTGGGAGGGGCGCATCTACCGTCGCTCGGGCGCCGAGCCCACGCTGCACGCGGCCAGCTTCGGCCTGCCCGTCCGGGACGCCGACTTCGGCAGCAGCGCCACCGAGGGCATGCCGCAGGGAGGAGCGTTCTTGGCGCTGAAGGAGTACCGGCCGGACGCCCGGCTGATTCCGGGCTCCGGACTGTTCGCGGCCGGCACGCTTCCGTTGCCCCTCGACCCTCGGCGCTTCCATCCCCGAGCGCTTCAGGTGGCTCGGCGCGGGCAGCTTGGCCTCCAGCATTTCTTCACCGCCGCCGGGCGGCCGTTCTGTCTGTACGCGGTCCTGCACCAACCGCACCCCGGCTCGACGCTCGCCGCGGCGGCACGGGATCAGGTCGGGCACCTCAGCCGCGTCTTGGCCTCGCTGACGATTCACGAGCTCCAGTGAGCCGTCGCCGGTCAGCCATCAGCGGGGCGGCAGCGATCGCGCTGGCGCTGAGCGGCCTGGGCCCGGCCTCGGCCGGGGCGGGCACCGACGCCCGGCTTCAGGGGAGCTTCAGCATGCGCGGCACGCTCACGTTCGTTGACGGCGTCTACGGGGAGCATCGGGGCCAGCATGTGTCACGCACTTGGCGGTTCTCGCCCGGCTGCGCGACTGGGGCGTGCCAGAGCGTGAGGCTGGTCCGGGAGCGGGGTAGCCGGCGCCGGCCGGACAGCCTGCTGCTGGGTCGGGTGGCCCCGGGCGTGTACGTGGGCAGCGGACAGTTCTCGATACCGCTGCTGTGCCAGGGCCGGCTGGTCAACCGCGGCGGGCTGGCCCGCGAAACGATCACCGTCCGGATCACTCGGGTCCAGACAGTGGGAGGCACCGCCTTCGCCACCGGCTTGTCGGCGAGCTACGACAACCCCAGCCGCACGAACCTGACCCGCTGCCGCGGCCGTCTGGGGCGCGACGCGGCCACGTACAGCGGCCGCCCGGCGGGCGCGCTGCCCGGTTCCGCTAAGTAGGATCTCCGGGCCTTGCGCGCGATTCAGATCACCGAGCTGAGCGGCCCCGACGCGGCCCTGGAGATGGTCGACGTTCCTGAGCCCGAGGCTTCGCACATGATGACGCCCGGCAGCGGCGTGCTGGTCGATGTGAGGACCGCCGGCGTGTCCTTTCCGGAAGTGCTGCAGACGCGCGGCGAATATCAGGTCAAGCCGCCGCTGCCATTCATCCCGGGAAGCGAGGTCGGGGGGATCGTCCGCTCCGCACCGGAGGGGGCGGGCCTGGCCCCGGGCGACCGGGTGGCCGCGTTCTGCATGCTGGGCGGCTTTGCCGAGGTGGCGGTGGCCCCTGTGTTCATGTGCTTCAAGCTCCCGGATGAGCTCGACTTCGCCCAGGGCGCCGCGCTGGTCCTCAACTACCACACGGCCTGGTTCGCCCTCAAGCTGCGCGGGCGGCTTCAGGAAGGCGAGTGGGTGCTGGTCCACGGCGCGGCCGGGGGTGTGGGCACCGCCTCGCTGCAGGTGGCGAAGGGGCTGGGGGCAAAGACGATCGCGGTCGTGTCCAGCGAGGACAAGGAACGCGTGGCCCGGGAGGCCGGGGCCGACGAGGTCGTCCGCTCGGACGGCCCGTGGAAGGATCAGGCCAAGGAGATCTCGGGCGGCGGGGTCGGCCTGGTGCTCGATCCGGTGGGCGGCGATCGGTTCACCGACAGCGTCCGCTCCCTGACCGAGGAGGGCCGCGTGGTGGTCGTCGGGTTCACCGGCGGCTCGATCCCGGAGATCAGGGTCAACCGCTTGCTGCTGAACAACACCGAGGTGATCGGGGCCGGCTGGGGCGCTTACGTGATGGCCAAGCCGGACGTGACCCGAACGATCGGCCGAGAGGTCATGCGGCTGATCGACGAGGGGTTCGTGCGACCGATCGTGGGCGCCCGGATCCCGTTCGACCGGGCCGCCGAGGCGCTGAAGCTGATCGACGAGCGCGGCGCCACCGGCAAGGTCGTGCTCGAGCTGAACGAGTCCTAGTCGGCCGCGGTCGGCAGCGCGATCGGAACCGGGCCGTCGTCGGGCACCTGCGGTGTCGGCACGCCGTGCTCGATCCGCCACTGCTCGGTGGCGGCCACGCCGTCGAAGGACGCGGTGTTGTAGCCGCGGGCTAGCGGACCGGGCATGAGCCGGCGAGCCAGGCGCACGGCGCGCACGGCCAGGTTGAACGCGCTCCGCTGGCGGGAGGTAAACGGCAGCCGGTACAGCTCGCGGACCCGCTCGGGCATGCTGCCCAGCATCAGCAGATCGTGCACCCGCTTGCCCGGCTGCTGGTGGCGCGGCATGGGGATCTCAAACGCCGTGGCATACCCGATGTAGCGCGCCTCCTCGGTCAGGTACATCTCGTCCGAGGCCAGCCGCTCGCGGTACCAGTCCCGGAAGGCCGGGTAGGTCGCCGGCGCCGCGTCACGCGGCATCCCGAACAGCTCGGCGAACCGGACGTAGTCCTGCCATAGGGCCTCGCGCTCGGCCGCCTCCAACGGCTTGACCAGTAGCTCATAGAAGCACTGAGCCGAGTCCGCGATCACCGCTACGGTCCACAGCATCAGATCCGGGTCGGAGGCCGAGTACGGCGTCCCGGCCGGGAACGGACCGGCGTCCGCGGGCAGCTCGCCGTTGACCTGCTCGTGCTGGTGCTGAACGTATGACAGCACCTGGTCGGCCTCGGCGCGCGTACCGAAGTAGATCTTCTCGAACGCCTTGCCGGTGTGGGCCAGGCGCTTGAACGGGGTCAGCCTGGCGTAGGAGTGCAGGCTCGTGCCCACGTAGTTGAGCGGCGCCAGCGCCCCGACGCACAGCGCCCGCTGGCCGTAGAGCAAGCCCACCAGATGCTCCTCGTGGACCCGGCGGAGCATTGACTCGCCCCGGGGGAAATAGCCGTCGTCGCGGGTCTGGCTCACGGACCGAGATGTTTTCACACCCCGGGCAGAACTGGCCGAATTCCATCCGATCGACCCGATCCCGTCTGGGACACTTTGGCCGAAGTATCGAACTTCTGAAGCGGGAGGTGACCGGATGTCAACTCGATGTGTTCGCGGGCGCTATGCGCTCGCCGCGCTAGCAGCCTCATTGGCCTGTGCAGCGGGCGCGGCTCTGAGCCCCACTGCCTCGGCCAGCAGCGGCGGCCCGAGCACTGTGTGTAACGCGGTGGGGGCACCCTCCACCACCCAGACGGTCGGGGTCAAGGGCGTGTTCCACGTTACGGTGTTCACGTGCGGCAACGCACAGGCAACGGGCTTCCAGCAGTGCGCCAACCAGACCGCCGCGGTCCCGGGCGTTGTCCACGCCACGGTGTACTACTGCCTGCCCCTCCAGATCGGTGTCGCCCTCGGCCCCGTCGGGCAGACCGTCGTCGTCGGCGGGGTGGGAGGGGTCAGCGTCGGCACTGGTTAGTGACGGCGGGCTCGAAGCCCGTCCCTGATCCCCGGCCCCAGCCGGTCCTCCGCGGCCTGAAACCGCCCGAATGACGGTGGCTGACGGCCGGCCGCGCCCGGGAGATCGGGTCGCGCGCTGGCATGCCGCCGCCTACGGCCTCAACCTGACCGGAGGCATCTGCCTGCTGGGTCTGAGCCGGCACGGCGCTCCGGCCACGGTCGGTCTGCCGCAAGTCGAGCTCGAGCTAGTCGGGGCGATCGCCAGCCGGGGCGCGGCCCAGGCGGTCGTGGCCGGCACGCCGGGCGGCCTGATGATCGAATCGCTGCCAGCCGGCGGTTACCGAATGAGCGGTCCGGGGGTGGGTTGTGCGGAGATCGAGCAGGACGCGATGCGGGTCCTGATCGAGCCGCCGCGGGAGGATGGGTGGCTGTGGAACCGGTGGGTTCTGGGGCAGGTCCTGCCGTTCGTTGCCGCCCTGCACGGTCGCGAGCTGCTCCACGCCGGCGGCGTGGTGGTCGGCGACGAGGCGGTGGCCATCCTCGGCCCGTCGGGACGCGGCAAGTCCACGCTGGTGGGCGCCCTCGTGCAAGCGGGTGCCTCGTTCATGGCCGATGACGTGACCGCGATCGAGTCTCGCCCTCCGCACGTGCTGGCCCATCCGGGGCCCGGAGTGCTGGTGCTGGATGAGCCCCGGTTCCTGGCGCCGGGCGGCGCCCGGCCACTATCCACGATCTGCGGGCTGCAGATCGGCGAGCGACTGCGCGTTGAGACGCTGACCGAGCCTGAGCCGGTGGCGCTTCTCAGCAATGTCTATGAGCGGGTGCGCCGGGACCCGGGGAGGCTGGCCGGCCAGCTTTCGCTGCTGTCTGAGCTGGCCGCCGGTGCACGGTTTATCCGGATCCAGCGGGGCGCGGACACCCAGCCTGACCAGCTGG
The DNA here is from genome assembly GCA_035532195.1 of Solirubrobacteraceae bacterium. Taxonomy (GTDB): domain Bacteria; phylum Actinomycetota; class Thermoleophilia; order Solirubrobacterales; family Solirubrobacteraceae; genus Palsa-465. The sequence goes on along the minus strand of DATKRM010000037.1, from coordinate 1 downwards.
C
>DATKRM010000036.1:0-12431 GCA_035532195.1 Solirubrobacteraceae bacterium | reverse complement strand
TGCTAGCTCATCAGGACGCACTCGCCGTCAAGGACCTGGTGGGCTACGCCGAAGAGTTGGGACTGGATCTCGAGCAGTTCCGGGGGGCGCTGCGCAAGCGGAAATTCGCGCCCCGGGTCCAGGAGGACGTCGCGTCCGCGGACGAGAGCGGCGTGTCTGGCACCCCGATGTTCTTCATCAACGGGCGCCGACACTACGGGCCCTACGACGTAGCCACGCTGTCGGCCGAGGTGAGGGCGGCCCGGGCCCGGGCCGCCGTGGCCGCCCGGAGCTGAAGCGCTAAGGCTTGAGTCCGAAGTAGCCGGTGGTCAGGGCCGCGATCACGAACGCCAGCACCAGCGCGAACACCAGCCAGTAGCGCCAATAACCGCTCCGGGGACCACGGTGGATCGTCATTCCGTGGCGCTCGGGTCGGCCATCATGCGCAGCGCCTTGTCGCTGGACTCGGCCTTGCCGCAGCGACAGAGGACCTTTTCCTCCTCGGCCGCCGACTCGATGGTCACGTCGATCTGGTATGGCGGACCAGGCTGCCAGCTGACGGTGATCGCGTTCCGGTCCCACGCGGCGACTTCCTCACCGATCTCGTACCGGTCCCACATCCGCCCGCGAGCCTTGTACTGGAACGCCCGGATCTTGGTCGGAGTGATGGCCGCCATGAAGTTCTCCGGCAATCCGCCGGCCTGCTTCTTGGCATGCGCACGGGCCAGCAGCCACGGCAGGAATCCGGTCCGTCCCAGGAGCTTCTGCGTACTAGAGCCCGCGGCGGTTGAGGGCCAGGGCACCCAGCACGGGCTCTGAGACCACCGCCTGCAAGGCTTCGACTCGTTTGGCGACGTACTCCGCTTCGGATGTGGATGTCATTCCCACCATGCGTGCCCCCCTTTGGTCCGGTCCCGTTGCTTCCGCTGCACTTCTGCCTCTGAGGGCGATGAAATGCAAGTCCATACGCCTTCTTACGGCGGGCACCAATGGCGTTCGGGCTGAGCGCCGAGATATTCTCGGCTGATGTGGGAGAATCCGCGGAAATCGGCGACCGCCGATCGGCGGCAGGTAGATTCACCTACGAAGGGGCAGATCACCGTGGAAACGTCAGGACTAGATGCGATCGACCGTGAGATCCTCGGTGCGCTCGTAACCAACGCCCGCCTCAGCTACCGCGAGCTGGGCGAGCGCGTCGCGCTTAGCCCGAATGCGACTGCTGAGCGCGTCCGACGCCTGCAGGACCGAGGTGTGATCGCCGGATTCCGAGCCGTGATCGACCCGTCGGCGTCCGGTCGGACCTTGGTGGCCCTGATAGACGTCCGGCTCGAGGCACCCACCGATAGCCAACGCTTCGAGCGCCTGATCGAGTCACTCGATGCCCTCACCGACGCCGCGCACGTGACCGGTCGCTTCGACTACCAGCTGCGCGTGGCCTGCCACGGCGCGAGCGATCTCGACCAGCTGATCCGGACGCTGAAGACCAAGGGCGGCGTGGTCGAGACGGACACACGGCTGGCGCTGCGCACGGTGGTCAGCCGTCCGGGTCCGGTGCCGGCGGGGGAGGGATCGGCGTAGCCGCCCGGGTGCGACAGGCTCGGCCCGATGCTTCTGGGCGGCGAGCGCGTGCCAGCGACGATCTCGTAACCCGGAAGGACGAGAAAGGTGCTGCCCGGACTCGGGGAAGAAGTACCCCCAGCCGGATTCGAACCGGCGATCTCCTGCGTGAAAGGCAGGCGTCCTAGGCCACTAGACCATGGGGGCCAGTGGACTTAGGCTAGCTGTTGGGGTGTGACTCGCTCGGACCTCCCGATCCGAGCTCCGGCGCCGGCTTTCCGGGGCCGACCTCGGCCTTGAGCTTGGCCAGCTCATCGTCGACCGTGCTCTTGGCGCCGATCTGCTCGAGCTGCTTGTCGATGTCGTCCTGGGGCGGGCCGAGCGAAGTCAGGTCCTCAAACGTCCCTGCCGCTTCGAGTTCGCCGACCGCTGAAGCGCGCGCTTGCATGTCATCGGTCTTGTCGATCGCGCGCTGCATCGCCTGGCCGAGATCAGCCATGTGATCGCCGATGCCAGTGGCCGCCTCGGAGATATGCACCTGGGCCTCCGCGGCTGAGTACTGCGCCTTGATCACTTCCTTCTTGGACCGGAACTCCTGGATCTTGGTCTGGAGTTTGCTCTCGGCGTCGGTCAGCTTCTGCTGCTGACCCTCCAGGTCCGCGACCTGCTGGTCCAGCGAGCTCACCTCGCCGATGATCAGCTGCTTGCGCTCGAGCGCCGCCCGGGCCAGATCCTCGCGGCCGGCCGCGATGGCCTCTCGAGACTGGGAGTCGAGTTTGTCGGCCTGCTGTTTCAGCTGGTCATCCTGCATCTGCAGCCGCTTCTTGGACGTGACGACGTCGGCGATTCCCTTCTTGACGTTCTGAAGGTCTTGCATCTGCTGCTCATAGGCGTAGTCGAGCGTCTCCTCCGGATTCTCCGCGCGGTCGAGGAGATGCGAGATCTTGGCCTTGGTCACCGTTTCGATGCGGCCGCTCAATCCAGGCATCGTGTCCCTCCTGAGGTCGTGGGGCTTAAGCCCGGTTGCCCACCGAGCCCGCCCAGAGAGACTGACAGCTGAACCGCCGTCCGGTCAAGCAGATGAGCGCAAACCCAGTATGCCCGCGACTACCCGGGCGGCCAGCTCCTCATCGTGCGGCGCCTGCCCGGCCAGTGTGATCACCGCCCCTTCCAGCCCCCCGATCAGCGCCAGCGCCGTCGCGCGGGCGGGCGGCCCGGGCGGGATCCTGCCGGCTCGCCGCCCGGCATTGATCAGACGAGCCAGCCGCTTGACCAGGCCGCCCTGGACTAGTTGCAGCTCACGCCCGACGGGATGGTCCTGTCCGCTGAACTCCACTCGCAGGGCCATGGCCACGCGGGCGATGTCCCGCCGGCACAAAACCGCATGCCCCCGAGCCATGGCCAGGAGCGCCGCCACCGGATCCGGCTCCTGACTGGCCGGCGCGCCGACCTCCTTCTGCCAGGTCTCATCGGCCCAGCGAAGCACGGCCAGGGCCAGATCCTCCTTGTCCTTGAACTGGTGGTACAGGGCGCCCCGGGTGTAGCCCGCCTCGCGGGCCACGTCTTCCAGGACCAGGTTGGCGTAGCCGTGCCGAGACAGGCCCCGGGCCGCCGACTCGAGCAGCGCGTTGCGTGAGCGGGCACGGCGCTCGGCCTGGGTCGGGCGGCTGCCCGGAGCCGCCTTCGGCACACCAGAGTCTTGTATACGTACGTGCATGTATGTATGGTATCCGTCAGAACGGACCTGGCGCTCGTGAAACCAAGCACCGAGCCGGCAGCAAGGACATGAGACTTCCTAACACCGCCCACACCTCCCAGCCCTGGCGAATCCACGAGCTGGCCCGTGACTTCAAGCTGCTCGACGTTTGGACGCTGCCCACCCCGGGCGGGCGCGACGACTTCCCGCGGCTGGTGGAGCTGATGCGCTCGTCTGATCCCACGCGCAGTTCGTCACCGATCGTCAGGGCGCTGTTTGCCATCCGCTTCATGGTCGGAGGGCTGCTGGGTTGGGACCGCGCCGACTCCGGTCTGCGTTCTCGAGTCCCGTCACTCCGCGAGCGCCTCCCGGCCGACCTGCGGGAGACCCCAGTGGGCCGCGGGCCTGACCGGCTGCAGTTCGAACCCGTTTATCTCCTGGATGACGAGTCGGCGGTCGAAATCGCGAACCGGACGGTCCACGGAATTCTCCACCTGGGCTGGGTGCCCGACGGCGCGGGCGGCTATCGCGGCCAGATGGCGGTTCTGGTCAAGCCGAACGGGATCCTCGGGGCCGCCTATCTGGCCGCCATCGAGCCGTTCCGCCACCTGATCGTCTACCCGCAGATGATGGGAGACATCGAGCGGCGGTGGCCAGCCACCGCGCGCGACTCTGCTCGGTCGGCGGCATGAGCGAAGTTCGCCAGATCCCGGCCCCGCCCGAAGCCCGCGCGCTCAGCACCCTGGACCACGTCGACTATGCCGACGCATTCCTGGTCGACCCGAACCACCCGGACGAGCGGACGCCGGAGCAATGGCTCCGCCTCATGATGGATGGAGCTCCACTTCACGTGCGGAGCACGCTGCTGTCCGGCTGGTCGGCACTCGGTCTCAAGCTCGGCTCGGGCGGCATCCTCGGCTGGAGGGTGAGGCAAAGTGAAGCCGACCACGTGCTCGTACGAGCCGAGTCGCGGATCGGAATGCCCGCCGAGCTGCTGCTGAAGCGCCACGAGGCAGGGCTCCTGTTCTGCACCTTCGTGCAGCACGACAACGTGGCGGCCCGGGGCGTGTGGGCAGGAGTCGAACCTGTACACGTCCCGATCGTGCGGCGGGTCCTCGCTCAGGGTATGGAGCGCGCCGAGGCAGCGGTCGCGGGCTCCGGGGCACCACCTCGATCCTGAGCTTGTCGGCCATCTGCAGGTCCTTGGGCCACCGGACCTCCGGCGCTTCTACCATTGACGGGCCCCTGTAGCTCAATTGCCCAGAGCAGCGCCCTTTTAAGGCGACGGTTGCGGGTTGGAGTCCCGCCGGGGGCACCACCTTCTTGTTCCGAGCTCGGCGACACGTCTGCCGGCGGGGCGCTTTCTAGGCCATGACCACCTTGGCCGCGCCCCGCGCCAGCCGACCTCGCAGCGCGGGCGCCCGACAGGGTGTGGGATATAAGCCCATCTCTGTGTGCTAAATCGCCCACACCCTCGGCGCCTGCCGCCTACTCCACCACCGCCACGGCCTCGATCTCGACCAGCATCCGGGGGTCGATCAGGCCGCTGACCTCGACCATGGTCATCGTCGGCCGGATGTCGCCGAACGCCTCGCCGTGGGCGCGGCCCACGTCGTCGGCCCGGGAGATGTCGGTCACATAGGCCCGAGTCTGCACCACCTGATCGAGCCGCGCGCCGACCCGGCCCAGCTCGTGCTCCAGCTTGCGCAGGATCTCGACCGTCTGCTCATAGGGCGTAGCGCCCATCACGATACCGTCGGCGTTGACCGAGGTCGTGCCGCCCACGATGACCAGGGAACCAGCCCGCACCACCCGGCTGAACGCATAGGGCGCCTCCCACGGCGACGGCGGGTCGCCGCCTAGGCGCTCGATCAATGCCGGAAGTGGCGCCGGTTGGTGAACACCATCGCCGCGCCGGCGGCGTCCACCGCCTCGACCACATTGGGATCGCGGACCGAGCCGCCGGGCTGGATGATCGCCGTGACCCCGGCCTCAATGGCCAGCTCCGGCCCGTCGGCGAACGGAAAGAACGCATCCGAGGCCATGACCGATCCGGTCAGGTCCGACTGAGCCTTTTCGATGGCCAGGCGGACCGAGTCGACGCGGCTCATCTGGCCGGCCCCGATGCCCACCGTGGCCAGGTCCCGCCAGAGCACGATCGCGTTGGAGCGCACCTGCTTGGACACCCGCCAGGCGAAGATCAGCTGGCCCCATTCCTCCTCGGTGGGCGGTCGCGCTGACACCACCTGCATCTCGTCGCGCTCCTGAAATCCGTAGTCGCGGTCCTGCACCAGCATCCCGCCGTGCACCTGGCGCAGCTGGGGCTCGAGGTGGTTCAGGTGACGGCGCTCGCGGTTGTCGAGGATGCGCATGTTCTTCTTATCCGACCATGCCTCGAGGGCATCGTCGTCGTAGCCGGGGGCGAACACCACCTCCGCGAACTGCCCCCCAATGGCCTGAGCCGTCTCCACATCGACCTTGCGGTTGAGGCAGATGATGCCGCCATAGGCCGACATCGGATCGCAGGCGAACGCCCGTTGGTAGGCCTCGGGCAGGGTCGCGCCGACACCCACGCCGCACGGGTTGTTGTGCTTGATGATCACGCACGCAGGCAGCTGGAATTCCGCCAGCAGGGTCCGTCCCGAGTCGAGGTCCAGCAGGTTGTTGAACGACAGCTGCTTGCCGCCGAGCTGGGACACCATCGACATGAGGTGGGTGCGGCTGCCGACCTGCGAGTAGTAGGCCCCTCGTTGGTGGGGGTTCTCGCCGTAGGGCAGGTCCATCAGCTTCTCAAACGCCCGGACCATCAGCTCCGGGAAGTCCTCGCCCTTCTCCTGGAACCAGCGGGCGATCGCCGTGTCATAGCGGGCGGTGTAGGCGAATGCCTCGGCCGCCAGGCTTTCCCGCGTAGGCATCGATAGACGGCGGTCGAACTCACGGAGCTCGGCCAGGATCGCGTCATAGGACTCGGGGCTCACCACCGGGGCCACGAAGGCGTGGTTCTTGGCCGCGCCCCGGATCATGGTCGGCCCGCCGATGTCGATGTTCTCGATCACCTCGGCGTCGCCGACCCGGCGGCCCGCCGTGCGTTCGAATGGGTACAGGTTCACGCACACCAGGTCGATCAGCTCGACGTCGTGCTCCTCGGCCGCTTCGAGGTGACTCGGCTGATCGCGCAGGGCGAGCAGGGCGGCGTGGAGCTTGGGATGCAGCGTCTTGACCCGCCCGTCCATGATCTCGGGGAACCCGGTCAGCTCGGACACCGAGCGCACCGGGACTCCGGCCTCCGACAGCTCTCGGGCGGTGCCGCCGGTGGACACGATCTCGATGCCCAGCTCGGTCAGACCTCGAGCGAACTCCACCACCCCGGTCTTGTCGGACACCGATACCAGCGCGCGAGCGACGCGGACCTCGCCGGGTCCGGCCGGCTCCAGGCGCTTGACCGACTCGGTGCCGGATTCCATGGCGACCACGACTCTACCGCTCGATCACGACGCGGAACGGGTTGAGCGGTTGGGGTCGATCACCACATGCCGCGGGTTGACCGGATCGAAGCTCACCGCGCCGGCCGCGATCAGCCGGACAGCCTGGGGTAGCAGCTGGTGCTCGATCTGGTGAAGCGTGGCCTCCACGTCCTGGGCGGACGCGGGCGCGGGGATCTCCACGGCGCGCTGGAGGATGACCGGGCCGCTGTCCACGCCCGAATCGACGAAGTGGACGGTGACCCCGAACACCTTGACTCCGTAGTCGAGCGCCTGCTGGATCGCCCGCAGGCCCGGAAAGGCTGGAAGCAGCGCGGGGTGCACGTTGATCACCCGGTCCGGGAAGCGCTCCAGGAAGGCCGGTGAGAGGAGTGCCATGTAGCCGGCCAGCACGACCAACTCGACCCCCTGGCCGGCCAGCCAGCCAGCCATGGCGGCGTCGCGCGCCGAGCGGTCGCTGAACTCGGCGGTGGGGAACGCGTGCACGGGCACCTCCGCCCGCCGGGCGCGGGCCAGCGCGGGCGCTGCCGCCTGGTCCGAGCCCACAGCCACGATCTCGATCCCCTCCCGCCCGTGCACCTGGTCCAGCAAGGCCTGGAGGTTGGTGCCGGTTCCCGACGCGAGGACGGCGAGCTTCAAGCGTCGATCAGCGGGAGCTCGGACTCGAGCGCGTGCTTGCCGGCGGAGGACTCGGTGCCGGCCAACGGATACTCGCCGGTGAAGCAGGCGTCGCAGTGGGTGGCGCGGGTGGTCCCCACCGCTTCGTAAACGCCCTCCAGAGACAGGTAGTGCAGCGAGTCGGCGCCCAGCTCCTCGGCCACCTGCTCGGTCGTCCGACCGTGGGCGATCATCTCCTCCCGGGTCGACATGTCGATCCCGTAGTGGCAGGGGTGCTTGATGGGGGGGGCCGAGATCCGCAGGTGGATCTCCGCTGCGCCGGCCTGCCGCAGCATCTGCACGATCTGGCGCGTGGTGTTCCCGCGTACGATCGAGTCATCGACCACGATCAGCCGCTTGCCGGAAACCACCTCGGGCAGCGGGTTGAACTTCAGCCGTAGGCCTTGGCGACGCAGCTCCTGGCCAGGCTGGATGAACGTGCGGGCCACGTAGCGGTTCTTGATGAACCCGTCGTCCTGGGGCAGGCCGGCCGCCCGGGCCAGACCGCGGGCCGCGGCGTTGCCCGAGTCGGGCACGGGGATGACCAGGTCGGCCACCACCGGGGCCTCACGCCACAGGACCTCGCCCATCCGGGCCCGGGCCACCTGGAGCACGGTCCCAGCCATCTTCGAGTCGGGGCGGGCGAAGTAGATGTACTCGAACACGCAGAACGCCTTCCGCTCGGCCTCCACCACAACCCGTGAGCGAAAGCCGCCCTTGGTCAGGGTGATCATCTCCCCAGGCCGCACCTCCCGCAGATACCGGGCACCGATCAGATCAAACGCGCACGACTCGCTGGCCACGCAGTAGCTGGGCTCGCGGTCGGCGTCGCCGTCAATCACGCCCAGGGCCAGGGGCCGCAGGCCGTGGGGGTCGCGGAAGGCCACCACCGCCTGGTCAGTCATGATCACGGTCGAGAACGCGCCTTCGAGCCGGGGGATGGCATCGGCCACCGCGTCCTCGATCCGGTCCGCCGGGTGCGTGGCCAGCAGTGCCGCGATGATCTCCGAGTCCGAGGTCGAGCTGAACGGGACCTCACTGGCGCGCAGCTCCGCGTGCAGCTTGACCGCGTTGATCAGGTTGCCGTTGTGGGCCAGCGCCAGGGTGCGGCGATCGTCGCGCACAATCGGCTGAGCGTTCTCCCACTCCGAGGAGCCGGTGGTGGAGTAGCGCACGTGCCCGATGGCCATATCGCCGGCCAGCGATCGGAGCATGTGCTCGTTGAACACCTGGGCCACCAAACCCTGCTCTCGGATGGCCATGATGCTGCCGCCCCGGGGGGCGGTGGCGATACCGGCCGATTCCTGTCCGCGATGCTGGAGGGCGAACAGAGCAAAGTAGGCCAAGCGGGCGACGTCGCGGTCCGGCGCGTAGATACCGAACACACCACACTCGTCGCGAGGTCCGTCGCGATGATCGTTTTCCATAGGCATGGAGCGACCCTCGGCTTTGCCTCGGGATTCAAGGCTAGCAACGGGCTTCACATGAACTTCCCCAGTCCCTGCTCGTAGGCCTGGGCCAAGTCGGAAACTGCGAGCGAGAGTTGACCGGCGATTTCGAGCTCGGAGCCGCCCACGCGACCGATCAGGTTGAGGTCGGCCAGTGCCTCTCGGCGACCGGAGACCAGGAACGCCTGGCCGGGTGCCTCGGCGAACAGATCGACGCCGTCGGGCAGCTCGACCCGCGCCCCCACCCGGCCAGCCAGGCAGCACTCGGCCAGCGCCACCCCCAGGCCACCTTCGGCGATGTCGTGGGCGCTGTGAAACGCCCCGGACCGAACGCCCTCACGGACCGCAGCGTGCGCAGCCTGAACGGCAGCCGGGTTGGCCGCCGGCAGCCGACCGACGGGCGGCTGGCCTTGCAGCTTGGATAGCTCTGAACCCACCGCCGATGGCGCGAACGGCCCGACCAGCGCGATCGCGTCATCCTCGGCGCCAAACGCGATCCGACCGGCGCGGGCAGCGTCCGGGAGCTTGCCCACGATCCCCACCACCGGGGTGGGGTAGATCGGGCCGCTGGGCGCCTCGTTGTACAGCGAGACATTGCCGCCGACCACCGGGATGCCTAGCTCCTCGCAGGCCTCGGCCAGGCCCTCGATGGCCTCGGCCAGCTGCCAGGCCACGTGAGGCTTCTCCGGGTTACCGAAGTTCAGGCAGTTGGTCAGCCCCAGCGGCTCGGCGCCGACGCAGGCCAGGTTGGCCGCGCACTCGTAGACGGCCTCGCTGGCTCCGCGGCGGGGCTCACAGGCCACGCGGCGGCCGTTTCCGTCGATCGACACAGCGATCGCCGAGCCGTCGGGCAGCCTGAGCACGGCGGCGTCGGCCGCTTCGGGGCGGCGGACGGTGCGCGACTGGACCACCGGGTCGTATTGCTCGAACACGGGACGGCGTGAAGCCAGATTGGGTGAGGACAGCAGCGCGAGCAGGGTCCGGCCGGGGGACTCGTCGCCGGTCAGGACGGCGGGGCCGGCGGCGTACAGCTCCAGCGCGGGCTGGATTGGTTCCAGGTCGTACAGCGGGCAGTCGTCAACCAGAACGCCCACCGGGAGATCGGCCACTACCGTGCCGGCGTTCAGCACCCGCAGCCGCTCCTCCCGGGTCACCGACCCGATCGGGGTGACCAGGACCTCCCAGCGTTCGCACAGCTCGAGCACCGCCGCCATCTGCTCGGGAGCGACCACGCACAGCATCCGCTCCTGCGACTCGGAGATCATGATCTCGAACGGCTCCATGTCCGGCTCGCGGAGCGGGACCGTGGAGACATCGATGTCGATGCCCACGCCGCCCTTGCTGGCCATCTCCGAGGCCGATGAGGTCAGCCCGGCAGCGCCGAGGTCCTGGAGGGAGACCAGCAAACCCGCTTCGAGCAGCGCCAGGCAGCACTCGAGCAGCTTCTTCTCGGTGAACGGATCGCCGATCTGCACCGACGGACGCTTGGCCTCATCGGCCTCGCCCAGCTCAGCCGAGGCCAGCACCGACGCGCCGCCGATCCCGTCCCGCCCGGTGAGGGCCCCCAGCAGCACGATCACGTTGCCCGGGCCGGCGGCGGCCGAGCGGATCAGCTGATCACGCGGGGCCAGCCCCAGGCACATCGCGTTGATGAGGCAGTTCTGCTCGTAGGAAGGTTCGAAGTAGATCTCCCCGCCCACCGTGGGGACCCCGATCGAGTTCCCGTAGTGGCCGATCCCGGCCACGGCGTGCTCCAGGAGGTAGCGCGAGCGCTCCGAGTGCTCGGGCTCGCCGAACCGCAGCGAGTCCAGCACGGCGATTGGGCGGGCGCCCACGGCGAACACGTCGCGCAGGATCCCCCCCACACCGGTCGCCGCGCCCTGGAAGGGCTCGACCGCACTGGGGTGGTTGTGCGACTCGACCTTGAACGCCACCGCCAGACCACCGCCGACGTCAACGGCGCCCGCGTTCTCTCCGGGGCCAAGCAGCAGATGAGGACCCTCGGTGGGCAGCCGGCGCAGCAGCTTCTTCGAGTGCTTGTAGCCGCAGTGCTCGGACCACATCAGCGAAAACATGGCCAGCTCCACGTCCCCGGGCTGGCGCTCCAGGCGCTCGACGATCAGCTCGTACTCGTGGTCGGTGAGCCCGAGCTGGCGGTGCCGAGCCTCAGACGGTGACGCGGTCTTCGACATGCGCTCTCATCGACTCGAAGATGTTCAGCCCGTCAATCGACCCGGTGAGGACGTCGACCGCGTGCTCTGGATGGGGCATAAGCCCAAACACATTGCCCGTCTCGTTGCACACCCCCGCGATGTCGTCCTGGGACCCGTTGGGGTTGTGCCCGGCCGTGTAGCGCAGCACCACGGGCACCGGTTCCGGCGTGTAGTAGCGGCCGGTGGTGTGCTTGACCGGGATCGACAGCCGCTGACCCGGCTCGCACGCGCGCGTGAATGGTGTGCCGGCGTCGGCCACCTCGAGCTCCACTTGGCGGAACACGAACCGCAGCGAGGTGTTGGGCAGCAGCGCTCCGGGCAGCAGATGGGCCTCGCACAGGACCTGAAAGCCGTTGCAGATCCCCAGCACCAGACCGCCGGCGGCCGCGAACTCGGTCACCTCCTCCATCACCGGGGCAAACCGTGCGATCGCCCCCGCCCGGAGATAGTCACCGTAGGAGAAACCTCCGGGGACGATCACCGCGTCGACCCCCTGGAGGTCGCGGTCGCCGTGCCACAGCAGCACCCCCTCGCCCACTCGCTGGGCGGCCTGGAGCGCGTCGACGTCATCACAGGAGCCGGGAAAGCGGACCACGCCGAACTTCACGAGCCGGTCTCCACGATCTCGTAGTCCTCGATCAGCGGGTTCGACAACAGGCGCTCACACATTTCAGGCAGGCGGTCCGGGTCGTCCACGTCGAGCTCGATCAAGCGGCCAACGCGGACGTTCCGAACGCCCTGAAAGCCGAGCGCCGGGAGGGCCCGCTCCACCGCTTGGCCCTGCGGGTCGAGGATGCCCGCCTTGGGTCTGACCAGGACGCGGGCGCGCATCACGCGCTGGTGCGCTCGAGCCAGGTGTCGAAGGCCTGGCCGGTGATCCGCTGGTAGGCCTCGATGTACTTCTCGCGGGTGCGGGCAACCACCTCGTCGGGGATGGCCGGGGCGGGCGGGGTGCGGTCCCAGCCGGTGGAGGAAGCCCAGTCGCGCACGTACTGCTTGTCGAAGCTAGGCTGCGAGCGGCCGGGCTCATACTGGTCGGCCGGCCAGAAACGCGAGGAGTCCGGCGTGCACACCTCATCGCCCAGGGTGAGCGTCCCGTCGGCGTCTAGCCCGAGCTCGAACTTGGTGTCGGCCAGGATGATCCCGCTCTCGCGGGCGTGGGCCGCGGCGTGTTGGTACAGAACGAGAGACGCGTCGCGCGCCCCCTCGGCCAGCCCGCGGTCCCCGATCAGTTCCACCGCGCCCTCGAAGTCGATCGCCTCGTCGTGCCCCGTGGTGGCCTTGGTCGAAGGGGTGAAGATCGGCTCGGGCAGCTGGTCTGACTCGCGCAGGCCGGACGGCAGCTCGATCCCGCTCACCGCTCCGGTCTGCTGGTAGTCCTTCCAGCCCGAGCCGGTGA
>DATKRM010000035.1:0-6333 GCA_035532195.1 Solirubrobacteraceae bacterium | reverse complement strand
CGAAGATGAAGTCCGTCTGGTTCTCCGGCAGGAAGTGGAGATTGGTCTGGCTGGCCCCCGACACCCCGCGGCCCGCCTTCTGCCCCGAGCCGATCGCGATCTCCGACTGGGTGATGTTGTAGGTCTGGTTGCGGGGATCGCGCGACGGGTTCAGGAACCCGGTCAGGCGCTGCACCTGATAGGGCTTGAGCACGTGGACGCCGAGCGCCGGGGCTCCGGCCAGGATGAACGCGGTCGAGGCCACGAAAATCGCGGCCAGTGCGGTGAGCTGCTTCCAGGAGGTACCGGCCACGAACAGCAACGCGAAGCCGATGGCCAGGTAGACCAGTCCGGTGCCCAGGTCGGGCTGGGGGATCACGATCAGCGCCGGCCCCACAGCCAGCAGCAGGATCCGCAAGGTGGTGCGCTTCTCGCCGAGGCGCTGCAGCCGCTCGACTGCGAACGCCGCCAGCGACACGATCAGCAGGATCTTGCCGAACTCCGATGACTGCAACTGGAAGAACGGCAGCGGGATCCAGCGGTGCGAGCCGCGGACGGCGGGCATCCCGAACACCACCAGATCGAGCGCGATCATGATCCCGAAGAGCGCGTAGCGGTACTCGCGCAGCCGCGAGTAGTCGATCCGGGCCAGCAGCACGGCCAGCACCAGCCCGATGGCGGCGTAGATGCCCTGGCGCTCGACGTAGTACAGCGGGCTGCCCGGGATCGCGGTCTTGGTGGCGCCGCGCAGGGTGATGAGCGAGCACGCGATCAGCCCCACCGCCCCCACCATCAGCCAGGGGTCGAATCGCAGCAGGGGCAGGGCCTGCGCCTCGGTCGCTTCCTCGACCGCATGGATCGGAGTGGCGGCTGGACTGATGCTCATAGCGTCTTGGACTGGCCGACGACGAACGCTCCGCGGTTCCCGTTGAACCACTGGGAGAGAATCTCCCGGGCTGCTGGGGCGGCGGCCTGGGCCCCGAACCCGCCCTGCTCGATCCAGACGACGACCACGATCGGCTTGTTGGTCGCCGAGGAAGGCACGAAGCAGGCGTACCACGAGTAGTCCTGCTGACCGTTGTACTGGGCCGTACCGGTCTTGCCGTACACCTGCTGGGGGAAGTTGCCCATCACGTCGTCTGATGTACCCCCGGGCGACTGCGCCGCTTCATGCATGCCTTGGCGGATTGTGTCCAGGTACAGCGGGTTCAGGCTCAGCTTGCGCGTGGGTGGCGGGTCGATGCGCTGAAGCACGGTCCCGTCGGGCTCCTGCACGTCCAGCCCGATGTGCGGGCGCACCACCGTACCGCCGTTGGCGATCGTCGAGTAGGCGGTGGCCAGCTGCAGCGGCGTGACCTGGACATCGCCCTGCCCGACGGCCAGGTTGACGTTGTCGCCGATCGACCAGGGCCGCCCATCCGCGATCCCGCAGCTGGGCACGTGGCGCTTGTGTTCGCACTGGAGCTCAACCTGGTCGATGTGGGTGCGCCACTTGGGCGAAGGCAGGTTCCCCGCCACCTCGCCACCCAGGTCGATCCCGGTGGGCTGGCCGATCCCGTAGTTGTGCGCCCACTGCTGCAGCGCGCCGCCGTCGGGATGGGTGGACGGGCTGGCGTTGGTCAGCGCGCCCAGGTTGTAGAAGAACACGTCGTCGGACACCCGGATCGCATCCACCAAGCCCAGCACGCCGTTGGCGACGCCGCCCGCGTTGCGGCGGCACTGACCCCCGCCCAGGCAGAACTGCCCCGTGTCGTCGTAGGTGTCGGACACCGCCCAGGCACCGCTCTGCAGAGCGGCTGTGGCGGTGATGGGCTTGAACGTGGAGCCATCCGGCCCCGCCGACTGGATGGCCCGGTTGATTAGCGGGAAGCCCGACGAGGGATTGTTGAGCTGCTGATAGACCGACGAGGGCACCGGCTTGGTGAAGATGTTGGGGTCAAACGACGGGTTGGACCCCATCGCATACACCTCGCCGGTCTCCGGGTTGAGCGCCACGAACGCGCCGCCGTTGGCCGGTGGGTTGTTGTTGATCGAGTCCTGGATTGCCTGCTCGCCGGCCTTCTGCAGGTTGACGTCGAGCGACAGCTTGAGGTTGTGGCCGGGCACCGGCTTGACAGCCCGGAGCGCCCCCTTGGGCCGCCCCAGCGAGTCGACCTGCACCTGATCGGCGCCGTCGATCCCCTGGAGGTAGTGGTTGTAGTACCACTCGAGCCCGGACTGGCCGACCACCGACGTCTGGGGCAGCCCCTTGAACCGGGGCTGCTTGAGCTCGGCCGGGGTGATCGGGCCGATCGTCCCGAACAGCTGCGCCGCCACGCTGTGCAGCGGGTAGGTGCGCAGCCAGATTGGCTGGATCATCACGCCGGGAAACGTGCTCTGGCGCTCCTCCAGGTAGTAGAGGACCTCGGCGGGCACGTCGGTCTTGATCGTGACGTTGGCGTAGGGCAGCTGCGCGTAGCCGACGGCCACGGCACAGGCGATCGGCTGCAGCCGCTGAACGCCGTGCCCGGGCACCGGGCAGTTGGCCGGCTGCTTGGACATCCCCAGCACGTCGGCCAGCCTCCGGTACAGCGCCACGTCGCGCGGCGGCGGGTGCGCGATCAGGCTCTGGGTCAGCGGCACCGGCAGCTGGCCGGGGGTGATCTGAACCGCGATCGCGCGCTTGGAGTCGACCAGCACCGCCCCGCCGCGATCCAGGATCTGGCCGCGCGGCGAGGGTACGGCGATGTCCCGTACCCGGTTGACGCTGGCCTGAGCCAGGTACTTGTCCCCCGAGAGCACCTGGAGAAACCACAGGCGGAAGAAGATGATCGCGAACATGGCCAGCGCGAAGCTGGCGATGATCGCCACGCGCAGCGCCAGCTGCGGCGTCATCGGAGGACGCCTGTCGTCAGGGACCTGGATCATCGCGCTGCCGAGCGGGGCCGTCGTGACAGCGGTTGTGCCGATTCACGCAGCGGGCTAAGACCGCCCGTGGTGTAAGCGCGGCGCCGACGCCGGCGCGGATCCTCGGGCAGCACCGGCAACATCAGCCGCCGTACCGCCGCGTACACAGGCAGCGCGATCAGCGCGTTGACCAGCACCGTGATGAAGATCTGCTGCAACAGCAGCGTGCTCACGGGCGATTGCACGCCGAGCAGGAACTGGATGACCGCCATCCCCAGCCCGGCCACCGCCGTGGCCGCGGCGCCCATGCCCATCGGCACCAGCCCGTGGCCAGGGTCGCGCAGCTCGCGCAGCCGCCCCGCCCCGTACCCGATCGCGATGTAGAGCAGGGAGGTCACGCCCAGCGTCTGGACCAGGACCATGTCGACTAGCAGCCCGATCGAGAAGCCCATGATCGCCCCGGGCACCGAGCCCGCCAGCAGGCCCACCGACATCACCACCAGCACCGAGATTTCGGCGCTGGTGCCGAAGATGGAGATCTGCGAGATCGCCGCCTCCTGGACGACCACTGTGATGAAGGCCAGCAAGGCCAGGCGGATCGACAGCCGCAGCGGATCAGACGTCAGCGTCATGGCACCTGGGCCCGGGCCGTACCCGCCCGCGGGGCGGTGAGGATCTGCACGGCGTCGAGGTGGCGCAGGTCGACCACCGGGGACACCTGGACCTCGCCGTTGTTGGCCAGGTCGGTGTAATTGGCGTTCGACACCTGCCCAATGGGGATCCCGGGCGGATAGAGGTCCTGAAGCTGGCCGGCCTTGAACCCGACCGTGACCACCAGCTGGTCTGACTTGACCTGAGCGGTGGAGGGCAGGTACTGCAGGACGAGCTGATTCGGGTTGCCGACCGCCGGAACCAGCACGCCCGTGTCGCCGGCCTGGTCCTCCACCTGGGCCGCCACCGCCATCGTGTGGTCGGTGATCAGGGTGACCACGGAGACGTTGGGGTCCACCACGGACACGACGCCGACCAGGCCGCCGTCGCCGGTCACCGGGTCGCCCTTGTGTACGCCGTCACTCGATCCCTTGTCCACCTCCACGGTGGCGTACCACAGGGTGGGGTCCCGGCTGATCAGGTGCGCGCCCACCGGCTTGTAGGCAGCCAGGCTGTTGCTGTTGTCCAGTCCCACCTGTTTGGTCAGCTGGGCGTTCTGCGCGGCGGCGTACTGGGACTGGGCCAGCTGGGACTGGAGCTGGTGGACCTGGGCCCGCAGCTGCTTGACCTGCGAGCGGGCTTTGAACGTGTCCGAGAACCAGCCGGCCACGTCACGCACCGGGGACAGCAGCGCGCTGGCCCCGGACTGGATTGGCGAGAACACCTCGACGAGCCCGCGCTGGACGGTGTGCAGCGGGCTCGAGGGAGACTCGCCGAAGTAGGCGGTCAGCAGGATGAGGGAGATCGCCACGAGCACCGCGACGGCGGCGCGGCGCCTGCGAACTTGCTTTCGGTGCACGGGTTCGGTGTCTCCAGAGGCTTGCGGGCCAGCACCACCGGCCGGCTAGGCCTCACAAGCTAGTACCGGCGTCGGTTGCGTGAATTCTTACTTGAACGGTGGATCGCTTCGAACTCCTCCAACGACCTCCCCGAGCCCACCGCTACACAGGTGAGCGGCGACTCGGCCAGGTGCGCGGGCATCTGCGTCTCGTGACGCAGCCGCTCGTCGAGACCCTGTAGCAGCGAACCGCCTCCGGCCAGCATGATGCCACGATCCATGATGTCGGAGGCCAGCTCGGGCGGCGTGCGGTCCAGAGTCTCCTTGACCGCGTCGATTATCGCCGTCACCGGCTCCTCCAGCGCCCCCCGGACTTCCTCGCTGGTCAGCACCACCGTCTTGGGCAACCCGGAAACCATGTCGCGGCCCCGGATCTCGGCCTGGACCTCCTCGCCGGTGGGGAACGCCGACCCGATCTCCAGCTTGACCTCCTCGGCCGTCTGCTGGCCGATCAGCAGCTTGTACTCGCGCTTGACGTAGTTCATGATCGCCTCGTCGAGCTCGTCGCCGCCCACCCGGATCGACTGCGAGACCACGATCCCGCCCAGCGAGATCACCGCCACCTCGCTGGTGCCGCCGCCGATGTCCACCACCATCGATCCCGTGGGCTCGCCCACCGGCAGCCCGGCCCCGATGGCCGCGGCCATGGGCTCCTCGATCAGGTAGGCCTGCCGGGCGCCTGCGCTCAGGCAAGCCTCCTCCACGGCGCGCTTCTCCACCCCGGTCACCCCGGAAGGCACGCACACCACCACCCGAGGGTGAGCCCAGCGGTTCTGGTGAACCTTCTGGATGAAGTGCCGCAGCATCTCCTCGGTGACCTCGAAATCGGCGATCACCCCGTCCTTGAGCGGCCGGATGGCCTGGATCGTGCCGGGGGTCCGGCCGAGCATCCGCTTGGCCTCGATCCCCACCGCGTGAACTTCTCCGGAGCGCGAGTCGACCGCCACCACGCTGGGTTCGGACAGGACGATTCCCCGCCCGCGTACGTACACGAGCGTGTTGGCGGTGCCCAGATCAACCGCCATGTCGCGGCCGCCGAAACCGGTCAGGTAACTGAAGAAGCCCATCGAGGAGAAGCAATCATGCCGAGGGGGGGAGCGAACGGAAGTGGCAGCAACATTTCTAGGCCACGCCCACACGCTGCCAGCGCCGTCCTGCGGTCAGTCTAGCCGACCTCGGGCTGGCTTCGAACCGGGCCTATGCCCACTCAAATGGTGGATAGCGCTCAGTCATCCAGAGCTGAAACACCTGCTGGCGGGCGGTCCACCGCAACGCCACGCCCATGAACGAGAACATCCCGTCCGGATAACGACCGGTGAACAGCACCATGAACCAGGCGGCAATCGAGACAAAGTAGGCGGCGTACAGCACCGCCCCGGCGGCGTAGGCGAACGGTAGGACCAGAATCCAGTTCACCAGCGGGCGCCAACGGGCGATCTGCTCTGGATAGTCGACCGTCACCCGGACCGGGTAATCCGGGTCGTCAGCCAGCGAGAACGGCGGGTAGCGGTCGGTGAGCAGCAGGTTGTAGGCCGCCACCCGCAGTGACCAGCGGATGACCCCAGCCACGAAATCGAACAGCGACTGCGGATAGCGCCCGGTGAACAGGGTGGCGAACCAGGCGATGACCACCACGAAGAACGCCGCGATCCCCACGAACACCAGGGCCAGGTAGTGCGGGATGACCAGCAGGAAGCGGAAGAACGTGGTCAACCGGTTGTGGTCCAGCGCGTAGTCGATGTCGACCCGCACCGGATAGTCGATGTTGGCTGGAAGCATGGGCCTTCATCAGGACTGGCCGCACCCTCAGGGCGCGGCCAGTCCAAGTCCCGTCTGGCGTGGCTAGGCGCCCCGCTCGGCGGCGAGGCCGTTCATGGCGTTCTGGGTCTGCGCCTGGAGCTGGAACAGCATCACGATGC
>DATKRM010000034.1:0-3703 GCA_035532195.1 Solirubrobacteraceae bacterium | reverse complement strand
ATCGATCGGCTGATCGCCCAGGACGGCGTCACGGAGTTCAAGTTCGACTTCGTCACCTGGGTGGACTGCCCGCCGCACGATTACCTCGACTACGAGGATGCCTACGCGTCCTGGGTGCACGCGCAGGAGGCCCGCCACCCCGGCGTGACCTTCGAGCTGGACGAGACCAACGACCAGCGCCTGTGGGCGCTGCGGTCGGCGGCGCTGGGGCCCTCGTGGTTTGACAACGGCCATCTGCAGGGCTCGTCGTACCCCTCGCGGCTCCTGCACGACGTGTGGTCGGCCGCGCCCTGGCTCCCGCCGTCCTCGCTGGGCTTCGGCACCTATGACCCCAAGCTGGCGCCGCCCTACACGGCCGGCTACCTGATGCCCATCGCGCTACTGGGACATGTGACGTTCTGGAGCGACCTGACCCAGCTGTCATCCGCCGAGCAGAGCGAGACCGCGTGGTGGCTGTCCTGGTACCGGGCCCACCGCTCGGAGCTGGGCGGGCTGGTGTACGAGGACACGAGCTCTGACCCGATCGACGGCACCTCCTGGGCCGCCTTCCAGCCCTGGAGCGGCGACCACGGCTACGTGTTCGCGTTCCGCCAGGCCGCCGGCCCGGACAGCCAGGCCATCTCGCTCCAGGGCGTCGATCCGAGCACCACCTACCGCGTGGTGGATGTCCGCACCGCAGCCGCGATCGGCAGCTTCACCGGTGAGCAGCTCCGGCGGGGGCTGACCGTGACCCTGCCCACGCCCTACTCGGCCGCGGTGCTGTCGGTCACGCCTGCCACCTGATCCCCACGATCGCGGTGTCGTCCTCGGGCCGATCGCCGCGCAGGTTGCTCAGCAGGCTCTCCAGCAGCTCGGGCAGCGCCGAGTGGTTGGACATCGCGGCCCGGCGCAGGCGGGCCAGACCCTGGTCGAGGCTCTCTCCCCGGCGCTCTACCAGGCCGTCGGTGAAGCCCAGGAGCGTGGCCCGGCTGGGCACGGGGTAGGTCTTGGCCCGGTAGCTGACGCCCTGCTCCATCCCGATCGGCGGCCCCACCGGTCCGTCGAGGAACCCGCCGCCGGTGTCGTCAATCAGCAGGGGCGGTAGGTGGCCGGCGCTGGCCAGCGTGACCTGGTGCTCGGGGATCTCCAGCGCCGCGCACATGACCGTGGCCAGCTTGCCGCCCTCGGTCACGCTGAGCAGCCTCGACAGCTTGGTCAGGATCTCGGCCGGGGAGTGGTTCTCGGCCGCGTAGGCGAGGATGGCGTGGCGCAGCGCGGCCATCGTGGTGGCCGCCCGCAGCCCGCGGCCCGAGACGTCACCCACGACCATCAACACGCGATCGTCATCCAGGGTGATGACGTCGTACCAGTCGCCCCCCACGTCCACGCCCTGCTCGCCCGCCTGGTAGCGGGCGCTCACGTCGGCTCCGTGGAGCCGGGGCAATTCCTCCGGCAGGAGTGAGTGCTGGAGGGTCTGCGCTATGTCCCGCTGCTCGCCGTACAGCCGGCGATTCTCGGCCGCGATGTCCTCCAGCGTGTGCGCCAACCGCGTGGCACTCTCACGGCCCTGGGAGAGCCGGAACATGAGCAGCGAGGCCAGCAGCGTGAGGACGGCACCCGTGATGGCGATGATCCAGGGCAGGCTCTGGGGCAGCGTCCCCCCCAACGGCCGTCGCGCCGATACGACCAGCGTGAGCACAATGTCGCCGAACGGGATCTTGGCTACCGCCTGGTGGCCGGGGATGGGCAGATGCCGAACGCTCGTCAGGACCACGTTCTGGGGCTGCGGGGTGTTGCCCACGTAGATCGCGTAGTTGAGATCCGAGAAGGCGCTGCTGGGAGACGCGGGCGAGTAGTGCTGCGCGGGTAGGACGGTCTCGGCGTAGGCGGCGTACGCGCTCGCGCCGTGAGCGGTCATGGCGTAGCCCACGTTGGGAGCCGGCCCACTGAGCATCGGCCGCACGCTTAGCTGAGCGTTCGTTTCTGCGTGCGTGAGAAACGGCTTGGCCGCGCCCGGGGAGAGCTGCGGGCTGGTGCCCACCACCACCTTGGGCCCACGCCCGATCGCGTTCAGCTGCCACAGGGAGACTGACACGAACGGCCGCCCCAGCCCCAGACCGACGTAGGGCTGGATGAAGGCCCGAAACTTCCTCCGATTGCCGTTAGTGGCGTCGGCCAGCGCCGCCGACGAGGCCAGGGGCGTCTGGACGCCGGGCAGCGCGGTAGCCAGGACCTGGGCTTCCTCCTTGACCCGGAGGCCCAGCACCCGATCCTCGTTGTGCGTGTACAGGGCGTGGGCGGTGATGGTGAGAGCGGCCGTGACGGCGAAGCCGATCAGCAGCGCCAGCACCGGCCACGAGTATGGCCACACGCGGAGCCGCCGCCCACGACCGTCAGCGCTTCCTTCTGCGCCCCTCACGCCAGACACGCTCGGGAACGCTACCGGTCCGGCGCCGGCCGGCGGTTGGGGAGGCCGGGGCCGGAAACCCGCGCCCGGCCCCTCGGTTCTCCCCACCCTACGAGCCGACGCGTTGAGGCTGTCCGGCGATGTCGGCAAAGACATCCAGCCAGTGGCGGTGCCCGCGGGGGTCGATGTAGCCGCGGGTGTTGCGATCCGGCGTGGCCTGCGGGCGCCCGGAAAGGTCCATCCACCGGGCCGGTGTGATGATGCCTCGACCGGGCTCCCACACCGCCTTGGCCGGGCCGTCGGCGGCGAACGTGGTGTCGGCGCCCGAGCACTTCACCGTGTCGGTCGTGCCCTCCGGATTGCGGGAGAGCTTGCCGTCAGCCAGCACGTAGCGTCCCTGCTCCACCCGCTCCGGAGCGCCCTGCTGGCTGAGGATCCCCACCAGGGCGGCGCCGAGCTTGTCGCCCGCCTTGGCCGACACCGCCTCTGAGTCGTCGGAGTGGCCGCAGCCAAAGCGGTCCGTGCCGCTGGCCGTGGGGTTCTTGACCGGGTGATCTCCCGGCACCCCGGCGTCGTTGCCCCGGGGGAAGATGTAGCCGACCATGTCGTTGTCCAGGCCGTCGAAGAACCGGAACGGGGTGTGCATGTACGGCAGCGGCCAGGCCGGGAGCCCGTACTGGGGGTAGTTCATGTCCTGGGGTCCCACCGGTCCCCGGAGGTAGGTGAACGGGAACACCTCTCCGGGCAGCCCGATGAACTCGGCGTCGCCGATCTGCCAGGCCGCCACCTCGGTCTTGACCGACGTCCCGGCCGCCTGTCCGGTGGGGGCCGCCGGGACCTGCTCCAGGTTCCGGCAGCCGGGCAAGTAGGCCGGGCGCTCGGCGAACACTCCACCCACCGCGGCGACCTTGAACAGCACGTTGTCCACCGGTAGACACACGTCGCGGGTCTGGGCCCAGATCCGATTGGTCTGCGAGACCGCGGCGCCGGCGTCCAGCGCCTGCTCGACCGCGCCGGCCAGGTTCTGCCCCAGCACGGCGGTTTCGCTGAAATAGCCCAGCGGGGTGATGGTGGCCGCAGGGGGAGTCGTGAACAGCGTGCGGCAGCCGGCCGGGTGCGATTCGTCCACGAACTTCTGGGGGGTGAGCGACAGGGCCGTCGACCACACCTCTGGGGTCTCGACGCTGCCGACCGATCCGGCCATCTCGATGCCGACGCCGCCGTAGCGCTGCTCCAGCGCGGTCCGGAACCAGTACGGCCAGTCGGCGGTCAGCCACTGCTTCTCCTGATCCAGCGTGGTGGGCGAGGGAGCGCCGG
>DATKRM010000033.1:0-3819 GCA_035532195.1 Solirubrobacteraceae bacterium | reverse complement strand
TGAGCCCGGGGCCAGCGCCATCGTCTCGGTCGGGCCGCCGTTGCTGGCGAGGGGTAGCAGCTGGGATGGTTCGAGGTCGGAGCCCAGCTGCACGTCACCTTGGGCGGCGTTGGTGAACCCGCACCCCGTCGTCGGGTTGGCGTCGCCGGCGTCGCCGTACTCCTGGTTGCCGCCGAGGGAGGTGGTCGATCCGTTCGGGACGGCGCAGTTGCCCCCCGTCGCCGCGTTCGCCACGAGTGAGTTCTCCCACCTCAGCTTGGATTCGGCTTCGGCATACAGGTTGCCTCCGTCGCCGTTCATCGTGCCCGCAGAGTTCTCGGCCAGCGTGACGTCGTGCAGGGTGGCTTCGGTGTGGGGTTCGAGGAACAGGCCACCGCCGTGTTTTGATCCGAGGTTGCCGTTTTCGGCGATCGTCGAGCGGGTCAGCTTGGCGATTGTGGGGAATCCGCCGATGGATTCATTGCCCAAGAACACGCCGTCTCCTCCTCTGAGCGCCGTGTTGTTCGGCCCGATCGTGCTCCCTTCGATGTCGAGCTCATAGGAGCCTTCGGAGAAGAAGGCGATGCCGCCACCGCCCTCAGCTTCGGACGAATTGTCACTCACCTGGACGTTCGTGAGCGTAGTCGGCCCCGAGAGGAAGAGACCGCCGCCCCAGGACTGGCTCAAGTTGCCCATGATTGTCGTGCCCGTGACCGTCAGCAGGCCGCTAGAGGTGATGCCGGCGCCGGTGACGGCCTGGTTGCTGGCAAATCCCGTCCCCCCGACCTCGCCGCCGCTGAGCGTCAGTGTGCCCTCGTTGACGATGCCGCCACCAGTGTAAATAGCCCGGTCGGCGCTGATCGTGGTGCTTTCGATCGCCGCCTTGCCGCCGGGATCGATGAAGACACCCCCTCCCTCAGCGGCGCTGTCGCTGTTCAGTTCTGAGCTTGCGAGCGTCAGCGCCGCATGAGTGCCGATCAGGATGGCGCCGCCATCCCCCGTGGTTGTCAAGTAGCCGCCTCGGATCGTGACGCCGGATATCTGCACACCGGCGCTTTCGTCGTCGATGACGCGGTCGGCCCTCGTCTGGACAATGGCCGTCGTTGCCAAGCCGGCTCCGGAGATCTTCACCGGCGCGGTGATGTTCAGGTCGCCTGTTGTCGCATCGTCGACGCCGGTCGGGGCGATCGTCAGCACGTAGGTACCGCCCGGCAGTTCGATCGTGTTTCCACCGCTGGTTCCAGCAGGGCAGCCGCCGACGGCAACGTCGGTGTTCGACGCGATGATCGCCTCGCGCAATGAGCAGACGCCGGGGGCTGGCGCTTCGGGGTCTTTGTCGGTGTTGACGTGGATCGTCGCCGCGTGGGCAGCCGCCGGCACGCAGGCGGATGCAAGCACCACGGCCGCCGCCATCCATTTAGATCTCAACCTCCCAGTGATCCATGGATGCTAAACGCACGTGGCGCAGCGGTCGATGGACCCCGTCCGCGGGGCTGCACTGCCCGTGCCGACTGGTGCAGGTCGTTGCTCGGCAACATACGAAACGCGATCGCCCACCGCGGCGGCTACGCGGACAGCAGCGAGCAGCTCACACGGCGCTGCTCGATCCGCTGAGCCTGGCCCGACTGCATTGTCGCCGCTCGCCTGCTGCTCTCGCCCCGCCAGGCGGCTGACTTTGCCGCATATGTCCACCGATCCGCGCCTGCAAGCGGGTGTGCGGCAGTGTCTGGAAGCCCCCAGCTCACGCTCGCATAGGACGAGGAGCATGCGTATCCTTTGATGCTCAATTCGTACCCATCGATTGGGCGGCCCAGCGATCGGCGTCAGCTCAATCTAAACTCACGACTGGGATCGGGCCGAACAATTGACGCCAGACCAAGAGCTCGCTGCATTTCTCCATTGCCTGCCCCTGCCGAAGGCGCTTGTCAAGAAGCTGATCGCCGTGCGTCTCGCGGATGCAGGTTTGGCCTCGCGCTAAGCTCGCGTCCCGTCGGCTACGAACCGGCGTCTAGCGGCGCGCTGCCGAACCCCACCTCGGTGCCATCGGGATCACCACGGTAGAGCACCTTGCGAACGCCGTTGGAGTATGTCTCGTGGGGCACTCGCCGCCCACCTGCGCCCGGGCGACGGGACGCAGGGCGTCGTCGGCGCGGAGGACCGCCTCCGCGCCAGCCTCAGCGGCGTGCTCGCCTGCTGGGTCGCCATCGCGGCAGCCGGCTTCGCCTTGCCGGCGAACGAGGTTGCCCTATGCGCCCCACCGCGTCCCATCTTCCCCAGCGACCCGCCGCTCGACGATATGGACGCAGCGGACCTGGAGTCGGTAGCGAAGCGGTACCAGGAGGGCATCGAAGTGGAGCATTTCGGCTCCTCCCTCAGTTCTGCTATCCCACATTTCTATACCTGAGGCGTGGCCAGTGGCCGGACACGGCATAAGCTTTGAGACTCGAGTCCGGAGGCCGAAGTTGCGCCCAGAGGCGATTTCAGACGCCACCTCGTTTCGATCATCGCGGATGTGCCGCCGGGGTCTCGTGGCAGTCACGGCCTGCGCGACGCTCACGCTGCTCCTCGCCGGCTGCGGTGGCGGCGCGGGCCCCGGCGCCGGTGCGAGCGCGGGCGGCGTGCGGCTGACGATCGCGCCGGCCGGCGGCAGAACCGATATCCGGCCGGAGCGGGGGATCACGGTCACAGCCGCGGGCGGGAAGATCGGCAAAGTGACCGTCCGCACCCGGGGCGAACGCGTCAGCGGCAGGCTGAACGCAACGCGGACGGCATGGCACAGCACCTGGGCGCTGAATGTCTCGCGGCGCTACACGGTCACCGCGACCGCTGCCGGGAGATCGGGCGAGCCGGTTACGCGGACGAGCCGTTTCCAGACCCTCACGCCAGCCAGGACGTTCTCGACCCAGATCATCGAGGGGTCCGGGCAGACATACGGCGTGGCGATGCCGATCATCCTCTACTTCAGTCGGCCGATCGCCAACCGGGCCGCCGTCGAACGGGCTCTCGAGGTCAAGGCCTCGAGGCCCGTGGTGGGCGCCTGGCATTGGGACAGCCGCTGCAACCTCGCGGCGGTCTGCCTGTATTTCCGGCCCCGTCACTACTGGCCGCCCAGCACGCGGGTGAGCTTCACGGCGCACCTGAACGGAGTCGAGGCGGCCCGGGGGGTCTACGGCCACCACACGCTCACCCAGCGGTTCGTGATCGGCTCGTCGCTGAGCGTGGTGGCCAACACGGCCGACCACTACATGAACGTCTACCGCAGCGGAAAGCTGTTCGCCCACTGGCCGATCAGCACCGGACGGCCCGGTGATGAAACCCCGAACGGCGCCTATCTGACGATCGAAAAGGCAAACCCGGTCGACATGGTCGGCCCCGGCTACAACATCGAGGTGCCCTGGTCGGTGCGGTTCACCTGGAGCGGCGACTACCTGCACGACGCCTACTGGTCGGTGGCCGAACAGGGCTTCACCAACGTCAGCCACGGCTGCGTGAACATGTCGCCGGCCGACGCCGAGACCTTCTACAAGATGGCGGTGCCGGGCGACCCGGTGAGGGTCACCGGCAGCCCACGGGCCGGCGTCTGGGACAACGGCTGGACGATGTGGTTCCTGTCCTGGAAGAGGTGGCTGCGCGGCAGCGCGCTGAAGAAGGCAGTGCGGGCCGGTCCGGAAGGAAGCGCATTCGTCAGTCCGTCGTCGTGGGGCCGCCACCGCCGCAGAGCGCCGCGCGGAGCCCGCCATGCGCACAGCGGGGCGGCGACCTGAGCTCCGATCTGGCGGCCTCTTCGGCGCGACGAGGCCATCGAGGAGCACGAGTGCCCCTACGCAGACAACTCCATGA
>DATKRM010000032.1:0-5259 GCA_035532195.1 Solirubrobacteraceae bacterium | reverse complement strand
CTGCAGGAGGGCGTGGTCGACCTACACCAGGCCCTGGCTGAGGCGACCCAGCGCGCAGCCCAGCAGCCCGAAGGCCCGCCGAGCAACGAGGAGTTTCATGCCGCCCCCACGGTCCAGGAGGACATCGCCCAGGCGGCGGCTCGCCGAAAGGGGGCCCGGCCCAATCCCCGGCTGGTATTGAAGGAGGATCCGAGCCGGATGAGCCTGCCGCGGGCCATCCGCTACGTGCTGTCGATCCCCACCAACGTGGCCATGATTATCGGCTCCTCGCTGGGGTACTTCTTCTTCTCCGGGCTGTCCACGTTCGCCCTGTTGTTCGTGCGCGGCCATTACCACACGGGCCAGGCCAAGGCCGAGCTGGTGCTGGGCCTGCTGGTGAGCGGGGCGCTGGTCGGCACGCTGGTGGGCGGGCGCCTGACCGACGCGCTGGTCCGCCGGGGGAACATCGAGGCCCGGGCCTGGGTTCCGGCGATCTGTTACGTGGGCGCGGCGATCCTGCTGATCCCCGGGTTCGTGGCCACCAAGCTGACCCCCGCGGTGTGGTTCGACGTGGCCGGTGCGGCCCTCATCTCCGCGGCCAACCCGCCGCTTGATGCCGCCCGGTTGGACATCGTGCCCGCGGGGTTATGGGGCCGCGCCGAGAGCACGCGGACGTTCCTGCGCTCAGTGGCCCAAGCTCTGGCGCCTCTGTTGTTCGGCGGGGTGGCCGACCTGGTGGCCGGCTTCGTGCCCGACCAGACCCCGATCGGTACCCATCTCAGGACCACCCCGGTCTCGCCCGCCACCGCCACCGGGCTCGAGGTGACGTTCCTGATCATGCTGGTCTCGCTGGTGGCCGCCGGGGTATTCCTGGCCCGGGCCCGGGTCACGTATCCGACCGACGTGGCCACCGCCGCCGCGTCCCAGGAGGCTGCCACGGCCCGGGGCCGGTCCACCGGCACGGCGGTCGTCCCGCGCCCTGAGCCGGGGTCGGCGGGTTAGCGGGCGCTAGGCCCGCTCGGCCTGTCGGATCGCCGCGGCCATGGCGTCGGTGGACACCAGCTGCTGGAAGCCCGCGATCAGCGGCCGCACGCTGGCCAGGCCCACCCGGCCCTGAACCCCATGCGCCCGGACGCGGGTCTCCGAGTGCAGCGCGGCACCGCCTCCGTCCCGCGCCACCACCCAATTGGCCAACAGCACCTTGGCCGTCCCCGGCCGGTCCCAATCCTGATAGTCCTCGATGCCGCTCAGCTGTGGGTAGTCCCGGCGCAGGGTCCAGATCCGGCCCACCAGGCCCGACACCAGCGTCATGTCCTCGTGCTGGAGCGCCAGGAACGGGGAGCTGGTGAACAGCTCCTCAAACGAGCTCTGAGGCGAGACTCCCGGGATCCGCCAGCGGACCAGACGCCCCAGTACGCGGGTCTGATCGAGGCGAATCGCCCGGGCCGCCTCCCACAAGCGCGCTGGGTCTGCCTTGGTCGGCCGGCGGTGGACGACGCGGACCGCGGGCCGGTCGAGCCACTGGTCGAGATTGGGCGCGGTCACAGACAGATGATCGCCGAACCCGGTACCGTCCTGGGAGTCTGAGAGCCTTGCCTTCTAGCGCGTCCGCTGCGAGCATTGGTAACTGGCAAGCGCACCGGCCGGGCTTTGCCAGGATGCGAAGTGCGGCTTAGCCACACATGAGTCCCGCTTCCTCGACAGAGCAAGTCCCTGACTTCGCGCGGTTCGCGATCGGCTTCGATCACCGCGATCGCGCCCGGCTGCACGCGTTGATCGATGAGGTCCTGGATTCCGAGAAGTGGTCGGAGGCGGCCATGGTGGCGCGCTTCGAAGCCGCCTGGGCCCAGTGGAACCAGCTGCCGGCGGTGGCGTTCTCCAGCTGGTCGGGGGGCGCGCTGGCCGCTTTGGACTTCGCCGGAGTGTCCGGGGAGACGGTGCTGGTCCCCTCCAACACGTTCATGGCCACACCGCTGGCGGTGCTGCGGGCCGGCGGGCGGGTGCAGTTCGTTGACTGCAACCGCGAGGACCTGTGCATGTCGTTTGCCGACTTCGAGGCCAAGGCCCAGGAGCATCGTCCCCGGGCCGCGGTGCTCGTGCACATCGGCGGCCACATCGCGTTCGACGCCCAACGCATCGCCGACTACTGCGCGCGCGAGGGCATCTTCCTGCTCGAGGACTGCGCCCACGCCCACGGCGCGTCGTGGGACGGACGGCGCCCCGGCAGCTATGGGGACGCCGGCGTGTTCTCGCTGTACGCCACCAAGACGATCTCCACCGGCGAGGGCGGCGTGCTGGTGTCCAAACGGGCCGAGCTGATCGAGCACGCCCGGGCTTTTCGCAACTACGGCAAGCCCTCCTATGATGTGGAGGGGCTCAACTTCCGCCTGAGCGAGTTCACGGCCGCGCTCGGTCTGGTCCAGATCGAGCGGCTGCCGGAGATCGTGGCCTGGAAAAACGACGTGGCCCGCCGGCACCTCGATCCGGAATACCCGGCCCGGCTCGAGTTGCCTCCGGGCATGAGCTCCGGTCTTTACAAGTACATCGTGTTCGACTGGCTCGAACGTTCCACCGGCCGGGTGTACGACGAGCCGTGCCACCGGATCATGGGCCATCACACGGATCTCCCAAATACCGACTGGGTGGCGCGCAACCATTCCTGCGTTCCGCTGTACTACCGCCCACAAGGATTGATGCAATGAGGGTTCTCGTAACAGGCGGATCGGGGTTCATCGGCTCGCACGTCGTCGACAAGCTACGTGCGCACGGCCACGACCCCGTGATCTATGACCTGCGCCCCTCGCCCTGGCACGAGCAGGGCAGCGTGGACACGGTGCTCGGCTCGATCACCGACCGCGAGGCGCTGGAGCGCGCGCTGCACAGCTGCGACGCGGTGGCCCACCTGGCCGCCGTAGCCGACGTCAACGACGTCCACGCCGAGCCCGAAGACGCCGAGCGCGTGAACGCCCGCGGGACGGTTACGGTGCTCGAGGCCGCGCGGCGGGCCGGGGTCAAGCGGATCGCCTACGCCTCCACCATCTGGGTCTACTCCGACTGCGCCGAGGAGCAGGTGGACGAGGACACCCTGCTGCCCGCGCCCAGCCACCTGTACACCAGCACCAAGCTGGCGGGCGAGCTGTACTGCAAGGCCTACCAGGAGCTCTACGGGATCGACTACACGATCCTCCGCTTCGGGATCCCCTACGGGCCTCGGGCCCGGGAGGCGGCCGTCATCCCGGCGTTCGTGGGCAAGGCGCTGCGCGGCGAGCCGCTGACGCTGGCCGGCGACGGCAGCCAGTCGCGGCGGTTCGTGTACGTGGAGGACCTGGCCGAAGGAGTGGCCCTGGCCCTGTCCCGCAGCGAGGTGGCGACCAACCGGGTCTACAACCTGGCCTCGGAGGAGAACGTGACGATCCGGCAGATCGCCGAGAGCGTCCGGGACATCATGGGCGACGTCGAGATCGCCTACACCGAGGCGCGGCCGGGCGACTTCAACGGCAAGGTGGTGGACTCCTCGCGCGCGGCGCAGGAGCTGGGCTGGACCGCGGCCACGCCGTTCGCGGAGGGCGTTAGGCGCTACGTGGAGTGGCGGCTGGAGCAGGAGCGAACGGCCCAGCAGCGTGAGGCAGCCGCCGTGATTCCGGCCGGCGAGCCCGACGCCGAGGCTAAGCCCCGTCAGGTTCTGATCATCTCGGCCGACATTGGGGAGGGCCACGACCTGCCGGCCCGCGCGGTGGCCCGCGAGTTCCTCCACGAGGACGCCGATGCCCAGGTCTCGATCGTCAACGGCCTGCCCGCCATGGGGCCCATCCTCACCCGGGTCCTGCGTGAAAACTCGGCGTTCATGTTCCGCTGGATCCCCTGGTGGTTCGACCTTCAGTACACGCTGTTCATGTACTTCGCGCCCACCCGGTGGCTGGCCTCACGGTTGCTGTGGATGTTCGGCCGGCGGGGCCTCATGCGTCTGATCCGGGCCCACGACCCGGACGTGATCGTGTCCACGTACCCCGGGGTCACGGCGCTGCTGGGGATGCTCCGCCGGCGCGGACGGCTGGGCGTGCCCTGCTTCTCGTCGATCACCGACCTGGCCGGGCTGCGCTTCTGGGCCCACCCCGGCATCGACATGCACTTCATCACCCACCCCGAATCGGCCGAGGAGGTGGAGCACATCGCCGGCCCGGCCAGCGTGCGCTGGGCCAAGCCGCCGACCTCGCCGGCGTTCCTGGCCGCGCGGTCCCGGCCCGACGCCCGTCGCGCGCTAGGCCTGCCCGGCGAGGGCCAGGTGATTGCGGTCTCCGGCGGCGGCTGGGGCGTGGGCGACCTGCTGGGCGCCACCCGAGCCGCGCTCAAGGTCCCCGGCGCCACCGTGCTTTGCCTGTGCGGGCGCAACGACAAGCTTCGGGCCCGGGTGGCCAAGGAGCTGGCGGGCGAGGAGCGGCTGAAGCTCATGGGCTTCACCGACCGGATGGGCGACGTGCTGGCAGCCAGCGACGCGCTGGTGCACTCGAGCGCCGGCCTGACCGTTCTGGAGGCGATCATCCGCGGCTGCCCGGTCGTCTCCTACGGCTTCGGCTATGGCCATGTCAAGGCCTCGAACAAGGCCCTGGTCCGGTTCGGGCTGGCCCAGGTGGCCAACTCGCCGGCTGAGCTCGAGCCGGC
The DNA here is from genome assembly GCA_035532195.1 of Solirubrobacteraceae bacterium. Lineage (GTDB taxonomy): Bacteria > Actinomycetota > Thermoleophilia > Solirubrobacterales > Solirubrobacteraceae > Palsa-465. Next base: position 621 of record DATKRM010000032.1, on the reverse strand, counting down.
GCTGGAGCGGGCTCTGGAGCATCGCCCGGAACCTGACAACTCGTTTGCTCGCCGCCCGTCCACGGCCTCGCTGATCATGTCCAACGAGCGGCGCGCCCCCCAACTGGCGCGCTGGCGGCTGCGGACCGCTCAGACCGTGACCACCACCGCTCTGGTCGTGCTGCTCGCGGCCTGGGCGCTGACCACCAGCGCCTCCTACAGCCTGGTCTCGCACGTGGCCGGGATGCGGCCGGTGACCTCGGTCCCGACCAACCAGCCGGAGGTGGGCCTGCTGGTCGACGCGCGGGTCAGCGCTATCCCCAGCCTGGCCACGGCGCTGCACCGGCAGGGCATCCACGCCTCGTTCGCGGTCAATCAGGCACCGTCGCCGGCCGATCTGGCTCTCATTCAGGCGGGCGACCAGGCGATTCCCCGCTTGGGTGGCGGCGGGCTGGTCAGGTGGCTGGAGACCGGCGACCAGCTGCACCGCCTGACCCAGCCCCTGGGCTCATACCACCATCACTTTGTCTATGCCTCGAGCGGTCCCAGCATCGGGCAGTGGTGGCTGGCCCATAACGCCGGCGGCCGGCTGGTTGGCGGTGCGATACACCTGCGCCGGTCCAGCGACCGGATCGGGCCGCT
>DATKRM010000031.1:0-8168 GCA_035532195.1 Solirubrobacteraceae bacterium | reverse complement strand
CCACCCATCAGCTCGGCCTCCCCGGCACCCATCACGTCTTCTTCCTGAGCTCGCTCGGGTGCCTGGCCGCGGGTCCGCTCCAGGCGCAGGCGGCGTCCGCTGGCATCAGGCAGGTACAGACTGCTCAGCGGATGCCCGGTGGCCCGGCCCACCGCCTCCATCACCCGGTCCAGCCGGCTCTCGTAGCGCTCGGGAGCCAGGATCTCGGCCACCACCGACCAATCTGACGCGGAGTGACGAAGGGGCACGGCCAGCTAGCCGCCGAGACGTAACGCCACCAGCGTGACGTCGTCGCGCTGAGGCTGTCCGTCGGTGTGGGCTTCGACCGCTTCCAGCACGCTGCCGATCAGCTCAGCCGGCGTGGCTCCGTCGCTGCCGGCCAGGAGCTCGCTCAGCCGCTCATCGCCGAACTGATCCTGCTCGGGGTCGGCTGCCTCCACCACGCCATCGGTGTAGAGCAGCAGCAGATCACCAGGATCGAGTTCGGTCGACGCCTCCTCGTAACCGCCGTCCTCCAGGATCCCCAGGGTCACACCGTCGGTGTCAAGCTCCTGGACCGAGCCGTCGCTGGCCCGGCGCAGCAGCGGGTGGTTGTGCCCGGCGTTGGCGAACTCCAGCTTGCGCCGGCGCGGGTCATACACGGCGCAGAACGCGGTGATGAACAGCTCGGCGTTCACCAGGTCGGCAAACAGCGTGCGATTGGTGGCATCGAGCAGCTCGGCCGGTCCGGGGGCGTGGCCGATCTCCCGCCGCAGGATGCTGCGGGCCATGGCCATCAACAGGGCCGAGCTGATGCTGTGCCCGGCCACGTCGGCCACCAGCAGGACGAGCCGGCCATCGGCGTCGAGCAGGTAGTCGAAGTAGTCGCCGCCCACGTTGGCGGCCGGAACGCACTGGCCGGCCAGCTGGACCCCGGGGAGCTCGGGCGGCGCGGTGGGCAGGAGTCCGCGCTGGACGCTGGCCGCCAGGTCCACTTCGGCCTGGATGGCTTGCTGCTGCTGCTTGACCCGGCGATGCACCGCGGTCACCCGGCCGGCGGCGATCAGCCGCATCTCCAGGTCCTGACCGTCCAAGGGCTTGGTCAGGAAGTCGTCCACCCCCGATTGCATGGCCCGCAGCACGTGGGTCTTGTCCTCCAGTGCGGTCAGCATGATGAAGTAGGTGTAGGGAGCGTCGGGGTCCTCACGGATGCGGCGGCACAGGGCGTCGCCGTCCATCCCGGGCATCAGCCAGTCGCTGACCACGACCTCGGGATGGTGCTGCTGGTAGAGCTCCCAGGCCTCGGTCCCGTCGACCGCGGAGATGCACTCGTGGCCGTCGGCCTCGATTGCCCGCCTGAGTAGAAAACGCGCGGCGGCGTCGTCTTCGGCAACGAGCACCCGCATCCGACGCCAGGATACCGACACCGGAGCACCCCTTTCCTCGGCCCGCGAGTCCTCAAACGCCTCCCGGAAAGCGGTCACCACCTGGGAATCGAACTGGGTGCCAGACCCCGCCTCGAGCTCCTTCAGGGCGGCCGGCGCGCTGAGCGCCTCGCGGTAGGGCCGGTCGGAAGTCATGTCCTGGAAGGCGCTGCACACGAAGATGACTCGACTGCCCAGCGGGATGTCGGTGCCGGACAAGCCGTCGGGATAGCCCTCGCCGTCCCAGCGCTCGTGACTCGACCGCACGAGCTTGCCCACCTCCTCCATGCCGAAGTTGGCCGCCAGCAGCCGCTCACCCACCAGCGTGTGCAGGCGGACGAAGCGCCATTCGGCATCGGCCAGCTGGCCCGAGCGGGCCAGCACAGCCGCGGGGATGGCCATGTTGCCCACGTCCCGCAGCTGGGCCCCCACCTCGAGGTGCTCGAGCACCTCGCCGGTCAGGGCTAGCCGCCGACCGACGTTGGTGGCCAGCCCGGCCACGTCGTAACGCGGACGGGAGAACCGGAGAACCTGGAACGGGTCCTCGGGAATGTCGTGGCCAGCGGTCACCGCCTCCGGGGCCCGCCGGGGACTGGAGCGGTGTGACTGAGCGCGGCGGTCGGCCAGCTTCATGGCCTCGCTGTAGCTCGTGGCCTCCGCGGGTAGGGCGGCCTGCCCGTGCGAGCACCAGATCACGAAGCCGTCTCCCACTTCCGCCACTGCCGCCTCACCCGCCACCAGCACCTCGTCGGCGATGTGGGCCGGGCCGTCCACCAGCACCGCGAACTCCCCACCGCGCACTCGGTACACCGTGCCCCGGGTGCCCACGGCGTCTGTCAGCTTCCGGGCCAGCCAGGCGATCAGCGCGTCGCCGGAGGCGTAGCCGTAGGAGTCGTTGTACTTCTTGAGCCCCTCCAGCATGAGCAGAAGGAGGGTCACGTAGGTGGTGGCGGCCCCACCGGTCAGCTTGTCCGTGAGGTCGGCCTGAAGGCGGAGTCCGTTGCGCAGCCCGGTCAGCTCGTCGTAGAGCTCGGGAGGCTCCGTGGCCGGCGCAGCCGAGCCGCCGGCCAGCAGCGTCCAGGCCACCACGGCCCCGACGATGGCCAGGGCGGCGAGTCCGGGGGCGGCCACGGACCACGCGCTGGCGTGCGCCGCCGCGGCGCCGAGCAGTGCGCCGACGCCCGTGCCGACGACCGCCATCGCTCCCCACAGAGCGACCCGTAGCCGCTTCGTGGCAGTGCCCTCCCGCTCCTCACGACCGGTTCTGCGCAACCGGTCAAGTGTATGGTGCGCCCATGTCGGTCACCGTGGTTGGATCGATCGCGTTCGACGCGGTCACGACGCCGTTTGGCAGCCGCGAGCGAATGCTCGGCGGCTCTGCGGTCCACTTTGCCCTGGCCGCGTCGTTCTTCGACGAGGTCCACGTGGTGGGTCCGGTGGGAGACGATTTTGGTCAGGCCGAGCTGGAGCTCCTGCACGCCCGCGGGATCAGCACGGACGACGTGGAGCGGGTCGAGGGCGGCCAGACGTTCTTCTGGCGCGGCGAGTACGGCTGGGATCTGAACCAGCGGACGACGCTGGACACCCAGCTGGGCGTGTTCGCCGATTTCGAGCCCAAGCTCTCCGAGGCTTCACGCGCGGCCGACGTGCTGTTCCTGGCCAACATCCAGCCAGAGCTCCAGCGCCGCGTTCGCGAGCAGTGTGCCGCCGCCCGGTTTGCCGCCATGGACTCAATGAACCTGTGGATCGAGACCACCCGTGAGGCCCTGATCGAGACCATCGCCAACGTCGATTGCCTGATGCTCAACGACGACGAGCTGCGCGAGCTGACCGGCGAGCCGAACCTCTTGCGGGCGGCCCGCCAGGTCCGGGAGTGGGGTCCCCGGGTCGTGGTGGCCAAGCAGGGCGCCTACGGCGCCGCGATGATCACCGATGAGGGCTTCTTCGCCCTGCCCGCGTTCCCGCTGGAGGAGGTGGTCGACCCGACCGGCGCCGGGGACTGCTTCGCCGGCGGGTTCATGGGCTACGTGTCCGCCCACCCGGAGGCTCCGCTGGACCACGAGCTCCTGAGCTCGGCCATGGCTTACGGGACCGCGCTGGCCTCGTTCAACGTGGAGGAGTTCGGCACCGAGCGCGTGGCGCGGCTGACCAGCGAGGAGATCTCAGAACGGGTGTCGGTGCTCCGTGGCTGCACGCAGTTCTTGGAGCGGCCGGTAGCGCTCCGGGGGTGAGCCGGGCCAGGGCGGGGGCGGGCGGGGCGGGCGGGACCCGGGTGACACGCGCACGCGATCGGGGTAGGATCAGCGGGCCGTGACCTGGGGATTCATCTGGTTGATGTTGGCGCTCAAGATTCCGCTGATCGGGCTGATCTGCCTGGTCTGGTGGGCGGTCAAGCAGAAGCCGGACGACGAGTCGTCCTCACGCGATGACGACGGCGGGATCAAGCGCCACCGTGCCCATCCCCGGCAGCCGTTCCCCCGCCGCCCGCGTCGCGGCCCGCACGGCGATCCCGCACCGCTGCCGCCGGCCCGTGTGCGCACGGTGCGAGCGCGCGCCCGCAGCCTGGGGCACTAGCGCGTTTGAGCCGGGTACGCGGAGGCAGGGGGCGCAGACCGGCGTTAGTCCTCCCGGGGGAAGTTCAGGTAGTAACGCGATGGGGTGGGTCCGCGCTGACCCTTGTATTTCGACTTGGCCGCGTCGCTGCCGTAGGGGGCATCGGCCGGGCTGGTCATTTGGAGGAAGGAGATTTGGCCGATCTTCATGCCGGGATAGATCGCAATCGGTAGGTTCGCCACGTTCGAGAGCTCGAGCGTGAGGTGGCCGTCCCAGCCTGCATCGACGAAGCCCGCCGTACTATGAATCAACAGCCCGAGCCGTCCCAATGACGACTTTCCCTCGAGCCTCGCTACGAGATCGTCGGCCAGAGCCACCCGTTCGAGCGTCGACCCCAGCACGAATTCGCCGGGATGGAGAATGAACGCGCGGCCCTCGTCGACCTCAACCAGCTCGGTCAGATCCTCCTGTGGTTGCTTGGGGTCTATGTACGGCGTCGTGTCGTTGCGGAACACCCGGAAATAGCGATCCACTCGCAGGTCAACTGAGGACGGCTGGATCGCGGCTTCGCCCAGCGGATCGATGACGATGCCGCCGGACGCGAGCTGTTCGCGGATTGAGACGTCGGAGAGGATCACGCGGCGTGCAGACTAGCGGTGGTACCTGACCATCTCTCGCAGGGTCTTGCCCGCCAGCAGGCGGCCACCGAGAGCCGCCACGACGGGGCCCGGCGGGGCAACATCAGTTAGGCTCGCGCCCGATGATGATGCTGCTAGCCACCGCCGAGCCTTCCAAGGTTCCCTTCTACCTGCTCGGTGCCGTGCTGGCGCTGTGGGCGGTGCTCCTGGCCGGGGTCGGCTTGACCCGTCCCAGCTTCCCGTTTGGGGCCGTGGGACAGCGCCTGATCATGGTGGTCAGCCTCGGCCTGGCTACCGCCGCGGTGCTGTCCGCGGTGCTGACGAGTAGGTAGGCACAGACCAGGGCTCCCGGCCGCCGGGGCCAAGGCTTCCCGCCGGACACTCCCGGGTAATAGAGTGATGAGCGCTGCCACGCCGGTGTGGCGGGTGGCGGAAGACAGCTCGCAACCGCCAGAGGAGTGCCATGACCACCGAGACCCAGCGACGAGATGGCGCTGACGTGACCGCCGGTAACCAGACCCTCACCGTTACCGACAACCGCACGGGCAAGCAGTACGAGATCCCGATCGAGGATGGGACGATCCGGGCCACCGAGCTGCGCACGATCAAGACGCACGACGACGACTTCGGTCTGATGAGCTACGACCCGGCGTTCATGGCCACTGCCTCGTGCCGCTCGGCGATCACGTTCATCGACGGCGACAAGGGCATCCTCGAGTACCGGGGCTACCCGATCGAGCAGTTGGCCGAGCAGTCCTCCTACCTGGAGGTGGCGTATCTGCTGATCCACGGAGACCTCCCCACCCAGGCGCAGCTGGACGCGTGGACGCACGAGATCACGATCCACACGTTTGTGCACGAGAACGTCAAGGAGTTCATGCAGGGCTTCCGCTACGACGCCCACCCGATGGGGATGCTCGAGGCCTCGGTGGGCGCGCTGTCCACCTTCTATCCGGAGGCGAACGCCATCAAGAACGAGCAGGTTCGCCGCATGCAGGTGATCAGGCTGATCGCCAAGATGCCCACGCTGGCCGCGTTCGCCTACCGGCACAACCGGGGCATGCCGTACGTGTATCCGGACAACGACCTGAGCTACCCCGGAAACTTCCTGTCGATGATCTACAAGGTGGCCGAGCTGAAATACCAGCCGGATCCCCGCCTGGAGCGCGCGCTGGACGTCCTGTTCATCCTCCACGCTGATCACGAGCAGAACGCCTCCACCAGCGCCGTGCGGAGCGTCGGCTCGACCCAGGTCGATCCCTACTCGGCGGTCGCCGCTGGCGTGGCCGCGCTCTACGGGCCGCTGCACGGCGGGGCCAACGAGCAGGTGTTGCGGATGCTGAGCCGGATCGAGCGCAAAGAGAACATCCCCGACTTCATCAAGGGGGTCAAGGAAGGCAACGAGCGGCTGATGGGGTTCGGCCACCGCGTGTACAAGAACTACGATCCGCGGGCCAAGATCATCAAGAAGCACACCTACGAGGTGTTCGAGGTCACAGGGACCAGCCCGCTGCTCGACATCGCGATGGAGCTCGAGAAGATCGCGCTCGAGGATGAGTACTTCGTCCAGCGCAAGCTCTACCCCAACGTCGACTTCTACTCCGGGATCATCTACGAGGCCCTGGGCATGCCAGTGGAGATGTTCCCGGTGCTGTTCGCCATCGGGCGGACCTCCGGGTGGGTCGCCCAGTGGCTGGAGATGATCGACGACCCGGAGCAGAAGATCGCGCGCCCCCGTCAGATCTACACCGGTGAGCGCGACCAGGACTACGTGCCGATAGAGCAGCGTTCCTGAGCTGGAAGCTCACGATCCGTGACGGCCCGCGGGTCGAGCGGGCGCGCTTCGCCGGCCTCCAGGAGGCGCTGGACGAGTTCGAGCGCCAAGCGCGGGAAATCGACCGAACGGCCTCGCGGGAGCCGGTCGATGTCAAGGTGCGGCAGTTCGAGCCCGCCCGGCAGGTGGCAGCCCGGCTAGAGCTGGCCGGTCCGGAGCGCTTCTTGGCTCGCGTCCACGCCGGCATCGACATCCACGGCGACGGGTCGATGGTTGCCTACCAGGGCCAGGTGCGCAAGGTGCCGATCGAGCCCAGCCCGGGCGAGGATGCCGTCGATGCGCTGCTGCGGGCCCTGACGAAAAACGGCTGATTTACATCTAACTGGCGCTCCCCCGGCGGGCCGGTGCTATCAATTCCGCAGGGCGTTCGTCCAGGGCGCCGGTTTCACCTTCGACAGGGAGAGTTGAATTGTCCGTTCGCCTCGCCTGCGCGTCGATTGCTTGCGCCGCGCTTGGGCTCACCGCTTCCGTGGCGCCAGCCGCCGCGCAGACGTTCTCGTCGCCCACAGTTATCGACAACAGCCACAACGCGTCTGAGCCGGGGATCACCACTGATCCCAGCGGCAACATCTTCGTCAACGCGCCGATCGGTTTGCCCGGTCCCAGCCTGGTCTGGCGTTCGGGCGACGCTGGCACGACCTGGAAGGCCACCGGACCCGGCACGGTCGGCGCGAGCCCCTCGCCGGCGGCGAACGTCACGATCGGTGGCGGCGACTCGGATCTAGCCACCGACGCGTCGGGCAACCTGTACTTCGTCGATCTGTGGCTGGGGAATTCCTCGACGGCGGTGTCCCACGACTCGGGCAACAGCTGGCTCGGCCAGCCGTTGGGCACGATGCCGATCCAGGATCGCCCGTGGGTCTCGGCCGACCCGCGGCCGGGCCAGCAGGGCATCGCCTACTCGGTCACGGAGCAGCTCGGCACCGGGCTGTGGATCAGCCGGTCGGTGGCGAGTAACCCACTGGCTGGCGCGGTCTACCCGCTGTCCACGCTGGAGATCGCGACAGCGCAGCGTGGAGTGGTGGGGACGGTGCCTCCGGGCAACCTGGTCACCGGGATGAACGGAACCACCTACAACGTCTACTCGACATTCACCGGCACCGGCCCCGGTCAGTACGGTGTGGGCATTTCGGCCCTGCCGCCGGGCGGCCTGACCACGACCAACAGCTCGGTCACCCCGGCCGACGGCGCTTACGACACGAGCCAGAACTTCCCCGTGGCGGCCGTGGACAACACCAACGACAACAACGTCTACGTGGTGTGGACCGACCCGACCCCTAGCGCGTGGAACATCCGCTTCGCGTCCTCGACCGACGGCGGCAAGACCTGGTCTAGCGCGGTCACGGTCGGTCAGGGTGTGTACCCCTGGATCACCGCCGACGCCCCGGGCAAGGTAGACATCGCCTGGTACAGCGCTGGGCCCAGCTACACCGGTGACCCCAATAACGCTCCGGCCGGGACGCAATGGAACGTCGCCTTCGCGCAGAGCCTCAACGCGACCTCCAGCCCGGCCACGTTCACCGCGCCGGAGACAGCCGCGACCAACATCAAGACCGGCGCCATCTGCACCCAGGGCACCGGCTGCAGCGCTAATCGCGAGCTGGGTGACTTCATGTCCATCGCGCACGACTCGGCCGGCAACGCACTGGTTGCGTTCGCCGCGATGCCGTCGAGCGGGCACTCGAACATCGAGTTCGCCAAGCAGACGGCGGGGACCGGGATCGGGTAGCCCAGGGCTAC
>DATKRM010000030.1:0-6615 GCA_035532195.1 Solirubrobacteraceae bacterium | reverse complement strand
GGCCCACATGCCGGCCGGGATCGTCAGCAGCCCGAACACCAGGTTCAGGGCGTGGGTGGCCGCCTCGCTGGTCCCGAAGACCTGGATCCAGAAGTGCAGCAGGAAGTAGAACAGGGGCGGCGAGCCGTCGTGGCGGAGCAGGCCGGGGATGGCGCTCACCGAGTGGGAGGCGATGCCCGTGGTGATCGCCTCGTCCATCCAGAACTGGCCGGTGATGAAGTAGGAGCGCAGGACCGCCGAGACCGCCATCAGCACGATCAGCGAGCCGCCGGCGATGGCCCAGTTGGGCAGGCGCTCGAACCACTTGGGCGCCCGCACATCCATCACCCGGGGGATCAGGCGAGGCGGAGGTGGCGGGGCAACGGTGGCAGCCATGATCAGAGCGTCACCTTATGGGCGCAATGTGCAAACACCCTAAATGTGCGCACGCGGGTCACCCGGTGATAGCGCACGTCCTCCCAGGCTCCGATCACCGGCAGCAGGTGGGCGTTGCGCTGGGCCCGGGTCTGGAAGATCACGTTGGGCGCGGGCCCGGGGCGGCTGACCGACGCTGGCGAGGCCGCGATCCGCGCCGTGTGCACGTCGAGGTTCCAGGCCAGCATCGGCACCTGGAAGCCCTCGGTCATCACCGTCCCGCAGGCCAGGATCCGCTTGGCGCCCACGAGCTTGACCGCGCGAGCCATGTCCTGGCGCAGGTGGGCCTGATAGACCAGGGCCCGGTGGGTGGCCGGGAGGTCGACGATGCTGGGGCCGATCCAGGGTGGGGTGGCCACGATCAGCGCGATGGCCACGGCGGTGCCGATGGCTCCGGCGGCGGCCAGGGTCAGGCGGCGAGTCAGCACGCGGGCCAGTGCCGCGGCCCCCCAGCCCCAGCCCACCCCGCCGGCGATGGATACCAGCGCCGATCCCAGCACCAGGTAGCGGTCGTTTCCGGAGAAGCCGGCCTGGGTGAGGACCGAGACCCCGATCCACCAGGCCCAGCCCACGACGCCGGCCACGACGAGCAGGAGCATGGCCTGGGTGCCGGGGCCCAGGGACCGGGCGCGCCGCCAGGAGCCGGATGACCCGCGCGCTGGCCGATCCGGCGAGGCCGGATGCCGAGCGGCCAGCAGGCGCGAGCGGGTGCGCCACAGCCCGAACGCGGCCACGGCCATGGCCAGCAGGCCGACCAGCTTGATCCGGAACATCACCCGGGGCCAGGCGTGCTTGGTGAACTCGGTGCAGAACGGGCATTTGGCGTTGGCCGCGCTGTTGGAGCGCACGTGCTGGGCCCGGGTGACGCCCCGGAAGAAGTGACCCGACCCCCAGTACTCGGGCACGAACCACAGGACGGGGATCAACACGAACAGCGCGATCACCAGCTTGCGCGCCCCCGGGTCCTTCCACCACAGGTAGAGGCCGTACGGGCCCCACAGCAACCACAGCTCGGGCCGATCCAGCGCGGCGAAGAACCCGATCGCGAACGCCTGGCGGCGGGCCCCGTCCAGGTGGCGCTCGAACGCCACCAGCACTAGCGCGGTCATCAGGCCCTCGGAGTAGCCGAGCGCGTTGTCGGTGATGAAGCCGGGGGAGTTGATCAGGCTGCCGGCCGCGATCAATGCGGCCAGCAGGGCCGGCAGCAGGGCCAGGGACGAGCGCCGCTCGCCGCCCTCGATGGCCAGCACCAGGGGACGGGCCAGCCGCCAGGCCACGCGGACCGTCATCGCAACGGCCATCAGCGCGCCCGCCCGGGCCACGACCAGCCACAGGTCGGGCGCGGCCGAGCCGAACGGGGAGAAGATCGTGGTGAAGATCACCGGGAGCGGCTTCCAGGTAGGGCCGCCGGTGGTCTGGAGATTGGCGTGGGCGATCTCCCGGCCCCAGACCAGCCAGGACCACGGGTCGTAGCTCGGGGTGGACGGGATGAGCAGCGACAGCGCGGCCAGGACCAGCGCGGCCACGGCCAGGGCGACGTACAGCCGCCCGCCGGTCAGACTGCGGGTCAGCGCGGCTGCGGATATCGCCGGACGGCGGGCCGCGGGCGCAGCGGTCAGCTCTGCTGTAGGAACGGACACTTTGCGTAAGTGAAAAGCTGGCCCGCGGCTCGACGATGGAGGGCCGGCGCCAGGTCAAATGCACACGAGCCAGCGCAGCTAGCGCGGGCGATGGGCCGAGATTCTAATGGCTTGGGGGGCGCGCCCGGCTTGCGGGGTTAACCGGAGACGCCCTTGGCCAGGCAGGTCTCGATCTGCTTGAGCTCGCCGTCGCTGCCCCCGTTGGGGTAGAGCTGCGCGCTGCCGATCACCTCGGCCCCCTGGTTCGCCCGTACGCCCGTGATCTGAAGGGCCTGCGCCGCGCCAGGCGTGGGCAGGAACTCCACGGTGGGGCCGTTGGGCAGCGGTCCGATCTGCAGCGTGGTGGCACTGGTCACCTGGACCGGCAGGTGCTGCTGGCGCAGGCACGTGAGGTGGTTGGTCTTGGTGGTGATTGGGCTGTCAACCACCCCGCGGCCGCGGGCGGGCTTGGTCGCCGAACCGCAGCCGGCCAGGGTCGCGACCAGGGCTACGGCGACGGCGCACGCCGGTGCTGTGCCGAACGACATCGGTGACACGGTAGAGGAATACAGCATCATCTCCGGCGTGATTGCCATCGCCGCACTCAGCGGACCACTCCCCAAGGCGGGAGTGATTGCGGCCGCCGGGGTGGTTGCGTTGGCGCTGCTCCATCCCCGCCGGGGCGGTCAGGCGGGCGGCATCGCGGGCGGGCTGGTGCTGGCGCCGGTGCTGCTGCTGGCCGACATCTGGCACTCCCCCCAGCTGGGCGTGATCCACCGTCACCCGCTGGTGGCGGCGGGGATCGGCGTGGCCGGGTTGGCGGTCGTGGTGGCGCTGGCGGCGCTGATCGTCCGCCGGCCCCAGCTACTGGCTGTGCTGGCGCTCGTGGCCCTGCCGTTCCGCGTCCCCATCCAGGCTGGCGGGACGACCAACAACCTGCTGGTCCCGCTGTACCTGGTGGTCGCCGCGGGCAGCCTGGCCTTCATTTGGCGGACCCTGCGCCGCAAGGAGGAAGCGCCTCAGCCGGTGGCCCTGCGCTGGCCTTGGTTGGAGCGCCTGCTGGCCCTGTACGTGTCGCTGTACGCCATCCAGGCCATCTACTCCGGGGACTTCGAGAAGGCGCTGCAGCAGATGGTGTTCTTCTACGTCCCGTTCGCGGTGATGTTCTGCCTGCTGCGGCGCCTGGACTGGACCGAGCGCCTGCTCCAGACGTGCCTGCTCGTGGCGGTGGGCCTGGCCATCGCCTTCGCCGGGCTGGGCTTTGTCGAGTACGCCACCAAGACGCTGTTCCTCAATCCAAAGCTGATCGCGGCCAACGACGTCCACACCTACTTCACCGTGAACTCGGTGTTCTTCGATCCCGACATCTTCGGGCGGTTCCTGGCCCTGGTCATGATTCTGGTCGCGGCCGCGCTGCTCTACGGCCGTGAGCGGCGGGTCCAACTGGGGGCGCTCGGGGCGCTGGGCGTGCTGTGGGCCGGGCTGGTGCTCACGCTATCGCGCTCCAGCCTGGCCGCGCTGCTCGTCGGCCTGGGCATCCTGGGTGCGATGCGCTGGCGGGCCAAGCCGATCCTGGTCACCACGGCGGTCGTGATTGTGGCCGGGATCGCGGCCGTGGCCATCTCGCCCAAGACGTTCGGGCTGAACCAGGGCCTGAACGGCGCCTCGAGTGGGCGCGCGGGACTGGTCAGCGGCGGCTGGCAGCTGTTCACCCAGCGCCCGGTGTGGGGCTATGGCTCGGGGTCGTTCTCGGTTCGCTACCGGGCGCTCAACGCCGGCAGCACCTCGACCCTGTCGGCCTCGCACACCATCGCCATCACCATCGCCGCCGAGCAGGGGCTGATCGGTGAGCTGCCGTACCTGGCCCTGGTGGTGGTCGCCGCGGTGATGCTGCTCCAGGGCGCGCGCTCCAAGCCCTACCGGGCCGCGATCGCGGCCGCGTTCGTGGCCCTGATGTTCCACACCCAGTTGTACGCGGACTTCCTGGAGGACCCGGTGACCTGGACTCTGCTGGGCGCCGGGGTGGCGCTGGCCCGGGCCGGGGCGCCGGAGCCAGCGGGTGCGGCGGTTCGGCAGGCCGCGCCCGCGGTGGCCTGAGCCGCGCCGCGACTACGCGCTGACGGCCTCCAGGGCCAGTCCGTCGCGGGCGGGGATCACCGACGGGAAGCGCTGCTCGGCCTCGCTGACGATGGTCTCGATCGAGGCCGTGAACGGCGGCAGATGGATCAGCAGCAGCTGGCTGACCTGGGCCGCGGAGGCGACATCAGCGGCCTGGGCGGCGGAGGAGTGAATCTCCGGGTCGCGCGGCGCGTCCTCGGTGAACCAGGCCTCGTGGGCCAGCATCTGGCAGCCCGCGGCGAGCTCGACCGATCCTGGGTCGTAGGCCGTGTCGGTAACCCAGGCCAGCTCGTCGCCGAAGCGCAGTCCCAGCGTCGGCGCCGTGTGATGGCCCTGGCGGCGGTGGGTCATGCGCACCTCTCCCAGCTCCAATTCACCCTCGCATATATCCCGGACCTCGATGTCTTGCTGATCCAGCGCGACGGGGTGAAACGGCTCCTGTGAGACGCGATTGAGCAGCTCGGCCGTGGACATTCCGTAGAGCAGGCTTCCCGGTCCCCAGACCGTGGTCTGCTCGCAGATGTCGAGGCTGGGCAGGTAGGCCAGGCCGGCGATGTGATCGAGGTGGAAGTGGGTGAGCACGATGTCCAGCCGCTGCACGCCCACCAGGAGCTTGGGGCACTCCAGCAGCCGGGCCACGCCGGTGCCGGCGTCGATCATGATCGCGCTGTCGGCCTGACGCATCAGCGCGCTGGCGGTGTGGCGCCCGTGGGCGGGCAGCCAGCCCCCGCCGCCGAGGACGGTCAGCATGGCCGGTGGCTGCTAGCTCCGGCCGCGAGCCTGGCGCTGGCAGCGCTCGCAGATGCAGTGCCAGCCGTGCACCGGGGGAACGTCGAGCCCCATGGCCGAGTGGCGACTGCGCCGGTCTTCGGCCGGTGCGTGCGATGAATCAGACGCAGCGTGCAAGCGCCGGGAACGGCGGGGGGATATGCCGACTGCGCGCAGGAGAGGTGACCAGGTCATCGCGACGGTCCGGAAGGTTACGAACCCGATCGGCGGATGAGGGCGGTTGCTTGAGTGAGATTCGTCACGCAACGCTATTTCTCCTGCTGCTTGCGAGTTTCCCGGCGCTCTTGGCGCTGCTCCTCCCGGGCCCGCCGGCGGGTGTTGGACCGGCGGGCGGCCGCTCCCCGAAGCCCCACGGTAAACGGGCCGGCGAACCCGGAGACCTGGCGCTCGGTGTCAGGCGCCCCGCACACCGGGCACGCCACGGGCGCCTCGGGGCTGCTCCGCGCCTCGAAGCGCTCGCCGCACGAGCGGCAGACGAAGTCGTACAGGGGCATATCGTTTGATTATGGGGACCCGGCGAGCGGGGGCACGTCGGTTCGGGGGTCCAGCGAGGACGAAATTAGGACAGACCGGGGTGTGTCTCTCTTGACGCGCGGTGCACGTCGCGTTCACATTGTCCCCGTCGCGCCCGCGGGCTCGACACACGGGACCAATTCAAGCGCGGGAGGATTCGAGTGTTCAGGCAGAGGATCGGTAGGCTGGCCGCGGGGCTGGCTGGGATGCTGGCTGTGGCAGCCACCCTGGGGGCGGGGGGAGCGGCGGCCAAGTCGTGCCCCAACACGTCAACCCAGACCGTGAGCGGCACCCCGTCGTACACCTATACGCGCGGCTGCATCGTCAGCTACGACGGCACCGCGATCGTCTACAACCTGTTCGAGCCGCTCAACCCGGCGGCCGGCTCGGTGTATCCGATCATGATTGGTCCCGGCTGGGGCAGCGCGGGCGACACCAGCCCCGACCCCAACCTGATCTCCCAGGGCTACGCGGAGCTGACGTGGGATCCGCGCGGCTTCGGGCAGTCGGGCGGCGTGGCCGAGGTCGACGCCCCATACGCGGAAGGCCGTGACGCCTCGGCGCTGATCGACCAGGTAGTGACCGGCCGCCCGGAGATGGCCATCGATCAGTGCGGCGAGAACGGGCAGCCGACCTATGCCAACGACACCGAGGCGTCGCGCACCTGCGGTCAGCCGGTCGTGGGGATGACCGGCGGCAGCTACGGCGGCGGCATCCAGTTCGCCACCGCGGCGTTCGACCAGCGGATCAAGGCGATCGTCCCCGTGATCACCTGGAACAACCTGAACTGGTCGCTGTGGCCCAACAGCGTGATCAAGCTGGGCTGGGGCGAGCTGCTCTACGGAGCCGGGCTGGCCGAGCAGGCCGCCGAGCACGGGCAGGCCGATGTCAACACCGGCGCGATCACCTCCGGGAATCCGTTCTCCGGCGGCGACGGCGGGATGCAGATCGGCGGCTACGACCCGATGATCCACTACTCCGAGGTCTCCGGCGCGACGCTTGGCTTCCCTGACCACACGACGATGGCGTGGTTCGGGCAGCGGTCGATGGCCGTGTACGGAGCCGGTCCGGCCGGACACCTGCCGCACATTCCGACGCTGCTCGAGCAGGGAACCGTGGACACGCTGTTCAACCTCAACGACGCGTGGAACAACTACCTGCT
>DATKRM010000029.1:0-2582 GCA_035532195.1 Solirubrobacteraceae bacterium | reverse complement strand
AGCCCACCACCAGGACGCCGAGCGCGGGCGAGTACCCGAGCGCCCGGAACGAGACGCCCAGCACTGCGATGTCGAACACCATCGTGCCCACCGATCCGACCACAACGCCGATCGAACGCTGACGTAGCAGCCGGACGGCGTCACGGATCCCCTGGCCCAGGGTGTAGCGCATGTAACGGAGGACGCGGGCCACTCGGCCCGAAGCTTCGCTCGACCGGCGGAGCGCGGCTGGGTCCCGGGCCAGGACCATCGGAAGCGCCAGCACGATCGCCGTAGCGGCGAGGGCGGCCGCCCCGAAACCGTAGGTGAGTACCTCATTTCGGTCGTTGCTCAGCGCACCCACCGCATACAGCAGCGCGAACACAATCACGCCGCCGACGTTGGCCAGGCTGGTCAGGAAGAAGAACGCTACGGTCCGGCGACCGATGTACTCAGTGCTCATCCCTCCCCGATGCAGCGCCCACGCGCCGAGCGCCAGCCCTCCAGCGCCACTGACCGACAGCACGGAGTTGGCGGCCTGCTCGGACATCCCGATCTGGTAGCTCAGCTTCCAGCTCATCCGCTGACAGAACACGGCGCGGAAGACGATCACGTAGGACAGTGCCGACAGCACCTCGAGGCCGACCGCGCCGGCCAGCCACCCCGGCGCGGCCCGCGACAGCTGGTGGCGCAGGTCGCCCAGGCCGGGGCCAAGCACGACCACGGCGACGACCACCGCCACCGCGATAGCGATCTGCGCCAGCCGGCGCGCGATCCGGCGCGGACTCAGCTCCTCCGGCATGGGCGCCACTGAGGTCCCGGTCATGCGCAAAGGCTATGTTGACGGAACCTGGCCCTGGTAGTACTCGATCGCGCCGGTTCGCGCTAGGTCCTCGAGCAGGATCCAAGCGGCCATCTACGCCGCCACTGACTCCTCGGCGGCAGCCGCGCGGGCGGCCAGGATGTGTACGAGCTCGCCCAGGGCCGCTTTGAGGTCCTCGTCAACCAGCCGTCCGTCGTCGAACGCGGTGTCGGCCTGGCCCACCGGCAGCTCGCTGTCGATCACGTCCGCGCCGATCACTCCCAGGACCTTGCGGGTCTCGGCCTGGGCCCAAACCGCGCCGAACAGCCCGGTTGAGGCGCCAACCACGGCCACCGGCTTACCCCGCAAGGCACTGTCCGGGAACGGACGTGAGGCCCAGTCCAGGGCGTTCTTGAGCACGCCGGGAATCGAGCCGTTGAACTCAGGGGTGGCGATCACCACGCCGTCGGCCTCGGCGATCGCCTCACGCAGCCGGCGGACGGCCGGGTGGGCCGCCTCCACGTCGAGGTCGGCGTCGTAGGGTGGCAGCTCTCGCAGCCCGTCGTAGACCTCCAGCTCAACCCCGAGCGGCAGCAGCTCAGCCGCCGCCCGGAGCAGGTTGGTGTTGTGCGAGTCGCGTCTCAGGCTGCCGGATATCCCGAGGATCCGCATCGTCGCTACGCCTTGGCCAGCTCGAGCTGGACCTGCAGGACCACGTCCCAGCCCACAACCTCGCCGCCGCGGGGCAGTTCGGCCTGCCAGTTGATGCCGTAATCGCGTCGATCAATCGTGGCCTCGAGATCGAAGCCCGCGACCTCGGCACCAGAGATACCCACGCCGGCGGCGTAGCTACCGCGAGCGGTCACCGGCTTGGTCACGCCGCGGATCGTCAGGTCGCCGTCGACCTCCACGCTTCCGTCGTCGCCGGTCCGGATGTCCCGGGACTGGAAGGTGATCGTCGGGGCCTCGGCCGCGTTGAAGAAGTCCGGCGCCAGCAGGTGCTCCTTCAGATCTGGGATCGCGGTCTTGACCGAGTCGACCTGAGCCGTACCCACGAGGACGCCGTCCTCGAGCTTGGCATCGACCTTCTCGAAATGGCCGCGGAACTTCGACACGCCATTGTGGGTCACGACGAAGCCGAAGGTGCTGTGTACTGGATCCAGGCCGTAGGTCCCGGAGGGAATCTGCTCTGTAGTGGTAGTCATTTCGCTCAGTCTCTCCCTTAAGTTGTTGATGAGGCAATAGTTGCTACGGAAAGTATTATAGGGGAAATGATTGCCTTGTCAACTATTTCCGGGAGTACGATATAGCCATGGATTGTGATGGGGCGCGCATGGATGCTTGGCGGGCCGTGGTGAACAGCCACGCGGCGGTGACCGAACGCGTCCAGCGGGCCTTGACCGCTGGCGACCTCCCTCCGCTGAGCTGGTTCGAGATGCTGTCCGCGGTCAAGCGCAGCCCCACCGGGCGCCCGCGCATGAGCGAGCTGGCCGACTACCTGACCCTGAGCCGGGGCGGGATCACCAAGCTGGTGGACCGGCTCCAGGAAGCGGGCTACCTGCAGCGGGTGGACTGCCCCGAGGACCGCCGAGGCCTCGAGGCCGAGCTCACACCCGCCGGCGAGAAGATGCTGGCCGAGATGACCGCCGTCTACGAAACGGAGCTCTCGCGGCACCTGCGGACGATCAGCGCCGAGGAGGCCGGCCTGATCAAGACCGCGCTGGAGAAGGTGACCGGTAGCACCTGCGACTCGGCTCACCGGGACGTCGCCGCGGCGTGAGCCGCGCGTTCGTCACCGGCG
>DATKRM010000028.1:0-18414 GCA_035532195.1 Solirubrobacteraceae bacterium | reverse complement strand
GGCCGGCCAGCGAAGCCGCGTCGCCGGTGAGGAACGCCTGGAGGTCGGCCTGAGTGGGTTTGCCGAACGCGCCCAGAACCTGATCGAGTTGCTGGCTGCGTGCGATGTGGGAGCTGGGAATCGCCCCTCCGTCCGGGATCTTGGGCCCGGCGGTGGATCCGGGCGAGAGCTGTACGAACGCCTCGCCCAGCAGAGTCTTCTGGCGCAGGATCGCCCGGGTCGAGACCGGAATCGGCACGTACTGCTGCTGGATGTCCATCGTGACCTCGGAGTCGACGCCGCGGTTCTGCACCAAGCTCACCTTGCCCACGTTGATCCCGGAGATCCGGACGTCTGCTCCCGCCACCAGCAGCCCGGTCTCGGCGAACCGGGCGTGGACCCGATAACCCTGGGCCGCGAACGGGACCGGCCCAGCAAACTGGGTCCACACGAAGATCATCAGCGCGATGCAGGACAGCGCGAAGCCGATCGCGCCCAGGACTGCTGCTCGGCGGGGGGCTTGAGTGACCATCAGCTACACCCGAACGTCGTACCGAGCACCTGCTCCAGGATCGGTCCCACGGTCAGCGTGCTCAGGCCCTTGCAGCTGGTAACGAACACGCTTCGCCACGCCGGCCCGTTGGCATCGGAGCTGGAGATGAACGAGTTGGAGTTGTGGGCGAACCAGGCCAGCCAGTACAGGAAGCCGGGGTTCCGCCCGCCCGGGTTGTAGGTGATCTCGTTGGTGGCGTAGGTCAGGACCTTGAACGCGTCGATCGTGGCCGGTATCTCGACCTTGAGCTTGCGCCCCAGCGGCGGCAGGTCCCGGGTCAGGGGACGGGTGGCGCTGACAAACGCCGGAATCTGTTGCAGTGGCAACAGCGCCGCGCCCTGGAACAGGGTCTGCAGGTCACGCAGCGTGGCCGGCGCGGCCTTCACCGAGGGGGTCAGTGCCGTGGCCGACGGACCGAGCGCGTTGGCGAACACGACCGTGTCGCCCAGCGTCGTGCGCGCGGTCTGCAGCGTGGCGGGGAGGGCCACGATCGACTGGCGCAGGGCCTGGTTCTGGTCGGCGAATCCGCGGATGGCCACGTCGCCAGCCTGGACGACCTCCCGCAGCTGCGAGCTCTTCTGGTTGACCGCGGTCAGCAGGTGGCCGAAGTTGTGGACGATCTGGGCCAGCTCGTGATGCCGCTGGGCCATCAGGTCGGACACCTGCCGCAGCTGCACGCTGGTCGGCCCCAGCGTCTGGAACAGCTGACGCAGGTCTCCTCCGCGTCCGGCCGTGCCCTGGCCCACCGAGGTGATCAGGCTCTCGAGCCAGGTGCGCGTGTCGGTGTCCAGGGCGCCCAGGAGCTCGTCAGCGTCGGTGGGACTCAGGGACTGCCCCACCGGGATGGTGGCGCCGACGGCCAGCGCCCCGGCCGTCGGATGCCCGGGCCGGATATCGACCTCCATGTCCTTGAGCGGGGTCCGCGGCACCAGGTCAGCCGTGGCGTCCCGGTACATGGTGCCCACCTTGGAGGGGTCAATCTCCATGTGGATGACCGCGCGGCCCTGCTGGAGCGAGACGCCGGAGATCTGGCCCACCCTGACCCCGGCCACGTTCACCGGCTCGCCCAGGCCGGGCACCACCGCGGCGGCGCTGGGAAACGCCGCGTTGAGTGCGTAGTTACGCTGGAACGGGTTGGGCAGGCGCTGGTTGAGCAGGATGAACACGCCGCACGCGCCGCCCACGACGACCAGCGTCATCAGCGCGATGAAGTGCCGGCCGTAACGACGGATCTGCAGTGCCGTGCGGCCTCTCATGGCAGGCCCAGCCCCTGGAGCAGCTTCTGGATGGTCCCGGAGGACTGCGTGGGGGAAGCCGGTTGGGCTGACCCGGCCGACGGAGTGGGTCCCGCGGGCGCGGCCGACCCGCTGGGCGCAGCGGGCCGGGCCGGCAGCGCAGAGCTGCCCAGCAGGGCGGCTCCGCCCGCCGGCCGCGACGGCTTACCCCGCAGCAGCGCGGCCACCTTGGCCAGGTTGGCCGGCCCTGGTAGGCCGCCGCCGCCGCCCGGGACGAGGTCCGCCGCCGAGGTGCCCGAGGCCAGGCTGGGGACCTTCTGCGTGGCGCAGGGCACCTCAGGGTGGAAGTTCGAGGCGGTCAGGTCGCCGAACCACTGGGGCCGGGCCCCCTGGAGCGACCCCCCGCCGGGGGGCGCGGTGGCCACCAGAGGCTGGCCGTTGAAGTTGAGCGACAGCGTGGTCGTACCGGCGCCGACCAGGAACCGCGTGTAGGCGCCATTGCCGTCGAACGAGCCGCTGGCCCCGGCCACTCCGGGCAGGAAGTGCATGAAGTCCTGGAGCACCGACTGCCCGCTGGACAGTGAGCCGTCCGGGACCTGGGCGTTGGCGATCGGCACCACGTGGGTGCGCAGGCAGTCGCTGATCGGCTTGCCGATCGGAAACGCGGCGGCCAGCTGGGTGAGGACCGACGGCAGGTCCCGGAACGTGGCGCTGATCGCCGCCAGCAGAGGCCCGCGGGAGCCCGGAGCCAGCACGGCGGCCAGCTGCCGCACCGTGGGGATCAGCTGGTCAAGGATCGGTGGTGCGGCGAGTAGCGAGGGATCCAGCGCCCGGGCCAGGTTGGTCACCGGCCCTAGCGAGTTATCGACGGCGGTCAGGGCCGGCGGCGCCGCAATCAGCGTCTGATCGAGCCCAGACACGGTCTGGGCCAGCGCGCCGTCGGAGGCGGCCAGCGCGCTAGAGGTCAGGTTCAGCCCGTGCACCAGGTCGGTCAGGTGGGCCGAGCTGTCGGCCAGCGTCCGCGCCACCCCGGCGAAGCCGGACAGGAGCGAGTGCACGTCGCCCTGCTTGGTGCCCTGGAAGCCCTGACTGATCAGCGCTGTGTCCTGGAGCAGCGGCGCCAGCTGGGGCGCGGCCTGTTTGAGACCGCCGGCACCGCCGGTTTGGATCGGCTGCCCGGGGGCGGCGCCGAACCCCTGGTTCAGGTTTTCGATCGCCGTGGTCAGCCCATCGCGGGCCTGGGCGTTGAACAGCGAGAGCACCTGGAAGAACTGGACCGGGCTCGAGGTCTGAGACGGGGCGATCACAGCTCCGCTGGGCAGGAGCGGAGCGCCGGGGGTGCCCGGGTCGAGCTGCAAGTAGTAGCTGCCCTCCAGGAACAGTCGGTCCCGGATGTGGATCGTCGCGTCCCGGTGGACGGGCTGGGCCGAGGCTTGGAGGGTGAAGCCGATCCGGGTGTTGGGCCCGTCGGACATGACGGTGCTCACCTGGCCCACGTTGACACCGCCGATCCGCACCGGGTCCCCGCCCCGCACGTTGACGCTGTTGGTCACCACCGCGTACGCGTTGAACGGATGGCCGAACGGCAGGCTCTTGTTGAACGCGTAGTACGTGAGCGCGGCGGTGACGGCGATCACCAGCAGCGCGACCACGATCGGGTGCAGGCGGCGGCGCTGGCCGGGACGGGGCCCGCGGGCAAAGCTCATGGCACCAGCCCGGCCTTCCTCCCCCGCTCCAGCACACCGGGCGGGGGCGCCGTGTTGTCCACCACCGTCGTGGTCTTGGGCACGTTGCCGATCTGCTGCTGGCCCGAGTACACCTCGTTGCCGGCCTGGCATTGGCTCGAGTTCTCAATCGGGTAGTAGTTGATGTGAAGGTCCGGGGCCGGACTGCCGGTCTGGGTGCCCTGATTGGTGCCGTCGAACACCGGCATCGTGCGCAGCCAGCTTCCGGTGCTGTCGCCCTCGGTCAGGCCCGAGGCGAAGTTCCGCAGCCACAGCACGGCCGTGTTGCAGGCCAGCTGGGCCGGAGCCGCGGCGCGCAGGATCGCGCCCAGTCCCTGGAACGCGGAGGCCCCGAACGTGGCCAGGTCGTTGCCGCCAAGCTGGATGAATACCTGCTTGGATGCGGGGTCACGAGCCAGCGCCTGGGTTGCGCTCAGCGAGGCCTCGAGCTCGCTGGCCAGCTGCGGCACGGGCCCGAACACCGGCGTGGCCGCGCGGATGATCGCGTCGAGCCGCTGGGCGCCGGCGGGCAGCAGGCCGGCGGCCGGGCGCAGCGCCACCGCCAGCTGAGCCGTCTCGGCCAGCACCGGCTGGCTGGCCGTCAGCACGGTGGTGCCCAGCGACTCGGTGCCGGGCAGCTGGTCGAGGGTGATGCCCAGCGAAGGACGGTCGAGCGCCCCGAACGTGGTGGCGCTGTCGCTGAGCAGCGCGGTGGTGGTGGGAGCCACCGAGGCCAGCGCCGCCGCCGTGTCGGCCGCCCCGCTGATCAGCTGGCCGAACCGGTTACCGGGATCGGCCAGCACCCCGAGCACGCTCTGGAGCGGTCCCAGCAACCGGGCCACCGAATGCAGCGCCGCGTTGAGCTGCCCACCGCGGCCGGCCACCGCCACCGCGGAGTCGCCGATCGCGCGGCGGAGCGGGCCTGAGATCTTGGGCCCGAACACCCCCAGAGCGGTGTCGAGATCGACGAACGGCAGCTCGTGACTGAGCCCCGGGTTGGCACTCACGGTCAGCGTCCCGCCGTCGGGTACGCCGCGGCCGGCAACCGGCCCCGGAAGGAGCTCGAGGTACTTCCCGCCCAGCACGGAGGCCAGTCGAATCCGGTAGTGGGTGTCGCTGGGCAACGGCTCAAGGCTCGACTGCAGCTGAAGCCGGAGCTGGGCGTACGGGTGGGGATACGCAGCCGTGGGAGGCTCCGGGCTGACGGTGAGGATCTGACCCACGCGGGCTCCGCCGATGCGCACGTCGGCGTTCTTGTTGAGCTCGTCCGCGTTGGCCACCTGGACGTTGACCTGGTAAGTCCGCAGGAACGGCAGCCCGTTCTCGGCGATGTACGACAGATAGACCGCCAGGCCCAGGACGGCCACGGTCACCGTGCCGATCAACACCGGGCTGGTCCACAGGGCCCAGGCTGTGTTTCGGGTGGCTCTCATTTGACCAGGTAGTCCGTGAGGCTCTGGAGCGCCTTGGGACGCTCGGGGGTGTAGTGCGGCTGGGAGCCGTAGTGGGCCGAGCAGCCGGGCACCGGGCTGGTGGCGTACTGGCCGCAAGCGCCGTTCTGCGGGGCCACCAGCAGCAGCGGCAGGATGTGGGACGTCGAGTCAAACCGGGCCAGTGAGGCGGCCACGTAGTAGAAGACCCCCAGGAAGTTCTCGGCGAACCCGTGGCGCTGGAGGTTCTTGTACAGCTGGGCGGCCAGCAGGGTGCTCGGCTCGGACTTGCGCGCGTAGTTGGTGATTGCGTCGATCAGCGGAGTTGACGTGCGAATGGCCGGAATCGCCTTCTGTAGAGCACTCGACAGGCGGGCCAGCCCCGGTTTGGCCACCTGCACGAACGGCCCGAGGTCGGCCGACACCCGGTTCAGCGCGGGGGCGGCGGCCTGGAGCTCCTGGAGCAGCGGTGTGCCGTTGACCGCCACCGCATCGAGCTGGCGCAGCGCGGGCTGGGACGCGGCGAGCAGCCCGGGCAGCCGGGCGATGGCCGCGGACAGCGAGCCCGAGTGCGCCGCGCCGAGCTGGCTGAACGACGCGGCCCGGTCCAGGAACGTCTGCACGACTCCGGTGTGGCTGGCTCCCTCGGCGGCGATCCGGTTGCCGGCGTCGAGGATCGTTCTCAGCTGGCCCAGCTGGCGGTCGAGCACCGCAATCACCCGCCGAGCGGTTCCCAGCGTGGGGTTGGCGCGGAGCAGGATCTGGTTGATGTCCTCGCCGCGGCCCGCGGTGGCGATGCCCAGCTCATCGATCAGAACGGTCAACCGCTGACGGGTGGACAGGTTGAACGTGTTGAACAGATCGAGCAGGCTGACCGGCTCGGTGGTGCGGGTCACCGGAACGGTGGGCGGATGGTTGGCCGTGGCCTGGAGCACCGGGCTGCCCGAGGTTCCGGGGTCGCACTCCACGTAGTTCTCGGCGATCAGGCCCTCGGGGCGGATCGTGCACGTGGCGTCCTGGTGGAACGGCAGGAACCGGCTGTCCACAGTGGCCTCGATCCGGGCTTTGAAGTCCGAGGTGACGACGACGTTCACGATGCTGCCCGCGCGGGCGCCGGCCACCTTGACCAGCTGGCCCCCCACCAGGCCGCGCGCGTCGTCGAAGATCACGTCGAACCGGCCGTTCGAGCCCTGCGAGCCGCCCGATCCGAACACCGGGCCGGCCAGGGCGGCGGCCAGGACCAGCACAGCTCCGACGGCGAGCAGGCGTCTCACGGCTTCTGATCGTGGGCCGGGTTACACACCGGGGACACGGCGGGATCGACGTCCGGCGTCGTCCAGGGATTGGACGCGTCCAGGGCCGGCGCGTTGCCGCCGCCGGGACAGGGCCTCAGGAGCCCGGTGCGCTCGCCGTTGAACGGGCCGACCGATCCCAGGTGTCCGGACAGCAGGTTGAGCAGCCCGGTCAGGGAGCTGCCGCCGCCCTGCACGGTGATCTCGCCGTGCAGGTAGTGGCCGTTGGCGTCGTATAGGCCCGCGCTTGAGCCGCCCACTCCGCTGAAGAACCCGGCGATTACGTCGGGCAAATACGGGCGCACCAGCGATAGGTCGGGCTGGAGCAGCTTCAGCCCTGAGGTCAGTGACTGGACGGCGGGGATGGCCTGTCGCACCACCGGGGGCAGGCCCTCGAGCGCGGCTTCGGCGCTGGGCACCAGTCGCCGCACCGCGTTCACCGTGGGGATGGCGTTCTGAGCCGCCGGGAGGACCGCGGACAGCAGCGCGGACACGCGCGGGGCCACCGGCTGCAGGTGCAACAGGGCCGGGTTGAGCACGGCCAGCGTGGTGTTCACGTGTCCCAGGACCCGCGTGGCCTGGCCCAGCACGGCCGGGCTCCGCACCAGCGTGTCCTGCAGGGCCGCACGCTCGGAGGCCACCTCCCGCAGCGTGGCCGCCGTCTCGGTGACGGCGCCGGCCAGGTCGGAGCTGTGCGTGGCCAGCGCCTGGGACACCTGGCTCCCGCTGGCCACCAGCTGGGCCAGGGTCTCCCGGTCGGCCGCCACCTGCGAGCCCAGCCGGGCCACCTGACTGAGCGCCGGGTTCAGGTACAGGTTGAACTGGTTGAACTGCTGCGCGGTGGGCTGGGCCACCAGGTAGGCCCCGGATTTCAGGAATCCCTGGAGGGACGCGCGGACCCGCGGGGTGAGCGCGTCCAGCAGCGTGTCCAGGTCGACGATCCCCCGGGTCTGGGTGGGCGGTAGCGCGCCGCCATTGGGGATCGGCGCGCCCATGCCCAGGCTCAGCCCGACGAAGCGGTTGGCCACTCCGGTGAGGCTCAGCTGGCCGATGGTGGCGATCGTGCCCTGGCGCACGGGCGTGACCGACGAGTCGGTGATGTTGAGCTCGACGTCGGCCAGCCCGTCGCTGGACAACCGCAGCGAGCCCACCGACCCCACGTGGTGGCCGCCCACGGTCACCAGGTCGCCGGACACCAGCTGCCCGGCGTCGTAGAACCGGGCGTGGATCACGTAGCCAGAGCCGGACGAGGTCAGCAGGACGGCCAGCGCGATGACCCCCAGGATCAGCGCCCCCAGCGCGGCGCCCCGCGCCCCGCTCTGGCGCGGTGCCGGCGGGACGGACAGCCCCTGGGCGGGCGGCTGCGACGGCGGGGTGCGGGTGGCGGTGGCCACGGGCTAGCCCCCAATCGGGGCGCGCGCGTTCCCGCCCCAGAACAGCTGCGTGCCCACCAGCCCGATCAGGTGGATGCCCAGGATGTTCACGAACATCGAGCGCGCGGTGGCGCGTCCCACGCCCACCGGGCCCCCGGTGACGTGGTAGCCGTAGTAGATGCACACCACGACGATGAACGTGGACATGGCCATGCACTTGATCCCCGAGTACAGGAAGTCGAGCGGTGACTGGTACTCCCAGAACAGCTGCAGGTAGCCGCCCTGGGACACCTGGCCCAGCTCGATCACGTCGGCCAGGTAGGACGCGACATAGCCCACGGCCACGGCCAGCATGTACAGGAACGGCAGCACCAGCCAGGTGCCGAGCAGCCGCGTCGAGCCCAGGTACAGGACCGAGTCGAAGCCCATTACCTCGAGCGCGTCGATCTCGTCCGAGATGCGCATTGACCCGAGCTCGGCCACGAACCCGGTGCCCACCTTGGCGGCCATCATGTAGCCGAACGCGTACGGGATCACCTCCCGGAGGTCGCACAGGGCGGTGATCGCGCCGGTCGACGATGGGGCACCGACGGTCTTGGCCGCGTAAGCACCCTCGATCCCGCACTGGAGCCCCAGGATGAACACCAGCCCCAGCACGATGATGGCCGAGCCCACGATCAGGATCCCGGCTTGGCGCAGCGTCTCGCCGATGAACTTGAACACGCGGCCGTCCAGCACGTGGACCGCGATCCGCAGGCAGAACCGCGAGGCCTCGCCGAAGGCGTAGAGCGCGGCGATGGGTCGGGCCAGGACGTTCATCGCGGCGTGTTCAGGGCCGGGTGGGTGGCCAGCAGCGTCTGGGTGAACGTGTAGTCGATCGCCCCGATGCCGAGGAATGCGATGACCACCGCCTGGTTGACCGCGCGCCCCACCCCTTCGGCACCGCCCGATGCGGTCAGGCCTTTGTAACAGCAGACGATCGCGATCATCGCGCCGAAGATCGTCGACTTGATCAGCATGGCCTCGAACTCCGCGGTGCTCGCTTGGGCGAAGAACGTGGAGAAGAACGGCCCTACCTGCGCGCCATTCGACAGCGTGACGAGCACGCCACCCAGCGTCCCGAACAGCAGCGCATAGATCGAGAACAGCGGGGTGAGCAGCATCAGCGAGAGGAAGCGCGGGACCACGAGGCTCTTGACCGGGTCCACGCCCAGCACCACCAGCGCGTCCAGCTCCTCACGGATCTTCCGCGCGCCCAGGTCGGCGGTCATCGCCGTGCCCGCTACACCGGCCATCACGATCGCGCACACCAGCGGGGCGAACTCGCGCATCACGATGATCACGAAGATCCCGCCCAGGCGGTCCATCGCGCCAAGCAGGTTGAGGAAGTTCCCCACCTCGATGCCCGCCGGGCCGTAGGTAAAGGCCAGCGAGGCCACGATCATCGGGAACCAGCCCAGCCGCAGGGCGAACAGGAACTGGTCGACTAGCTCGGGCCCGTAGTCGAACGGCGGCGTTAGCGCAGCCACGAGCGTGCGCCGCAGCAGCAGCACCATGGCGCCGATCGTCTGGATGAAGCCCCGGAGCGGCAGGTAGGCGTACCGCAACATGACGTCCATCTCTCGGCCGCTCTCCCTCCTCTCCTGCCGTCACGGTACGGGGCCGTACCCGGCGTGGATCATATGAGTGCCGCAGCAGAGTTGGCAACGGGGAACCGCGGCCTTAGGCTGGCGTCACCACCCCCGAGGAGGTAGACATGCCCCGCATCTCGGTGTTCGTGAACGGCCCGCAGGGCTGGCAGTTCGTCGCGCACAGCAACTTCAACCGGCCTAAGTAGTTAAGGTGGTGTGATGAAGGCACGGATGGCTCGGGCAACTCTGGCGGCGATGGCTCTGGCGCTCGGCGTCGCCGCGCCGGTTACGGCCGCGTCCCGGCCACCGGTCACGCCGGGGTCGACCTACTTGGCTCTGGGCGACTCGGTCACGTTCGGGTATCAGGAGCCCAACACCGTTCCCGCGCCGAACTACCACAACGCCGCGAGCTTTTTTGGCTATCCCGAGGAGCTCGGGCCGCAGCTGAAGCTCAAGGTCGCCAACGCGGCCTGCCCGGGGGAGACCAGCACCAGCCTGATCAACCCGCACGCCGAGAGCAACGGCTGCGAGAACAAGCTCGGTAAGGCGCCCGGATACCGGACCCGTTACCCGCTTCACGTTCGCTACAAGGGCTCTCAGCTGGCGTTCGCGATCCAGTTCCTGCGCAAAAATCGTGGCACTCGCCTGGTCTCGCTGATGATCGGCGCCAACGATCTGTTCCTGTGCCAGGAGACGACCCCCGACGCGTGTCTGAAGCCGTCCGAGCAGCGCAAGACGCTGGCTAAGGTCAAGAGCAACATCCGCACGATCCTCTCCGGGTTGCGAAACAAGGCTGGGTACCGGGGCCAGATAGTGATCGTGAACTACTACTCGCTCAACTACGCAAGCGCCCTGATCACCGGCTACTCGCGGGAACTCAACCAGGCCGAGGACTCCGCGGGCAAGCCGTTCGGTGTGGCCATCGCCGACGGATTCGGCATATTCGCCAAGGCGACGCAGAAGTCCGGAGGCAACCCGTGTACGGCCGGTTTGATTACCCAAACCCCGAGCCCGCCCAAATGTGGCGTTCACCCCACCTACGCCGGCTCGGCGCTGCTGGCTCAGGCCGTGGCCAAGTCCGTCCGACTTCGTTAGCCGCCGGGCCCGAGAGTAACCCGGACTAGGGCGACCACCGGGCCAGCCGGACGATCGGTCGCTTATCGCCTTGGGCCCACACGGCGACGCCGGCGCCGCCCGGCCGGGTGGCGGCCACCGCGGCGAAGTCGCCGCTGTTACGCGACAGCTTTGTCGGTGAGGAGAACGATCCGCCAGGCGCCGCCGCCGCAGACCCCCAGACCAGGTTTGTGCCACTGGCCCCGGCCGGGATCTCGGCCCAGGCTGCCACAACGCCGCCGCCGGGAGCGACCCCAATCGCCGGGCGCTCGTAGGTCTGCGTGTCGCTGACCGATTGCGGCGTTCTGGCTGGGCGAAATCGCCCGGCCGAGTTGCTGGTGGCCACGCGCACCCGGCTGGTGCCGGTGCGCCCTGGCAGCGGGTTGTCTTCCCAGATCGCGCTCACCCGGCCGGCCGCATCTATGCCCACCCCGCGCGAGCCCGCGCCAGCGCCCCCGAGGATCGCGAACCGCCCGGGTGCAGACAGACGCTGGCCGCCGCCGAAGCGAGCGCCCCAGGCGGCGGAGGCGGCCCAGATCAGGTCCGCCTCCCCCACCACCTGCTCGTAGACCACGGTGCTACGGCCGTTGGCCGCAATCGCCGCGTCGGCCAGGGGAAGCTGGCCCGCACTCGGGTGCTGGAGCCGCTGAGGGCCCGTCAGCCTGCCGCGCGCCCCCTCACGCGCCACCCAGGTGTCGAAGCCCGACGGGGTGCTCTCGATCCAGGCATACACGCGGTCGCCCCGACGATTTACGGCCACCGTCGGCTCGTCCGGGACGCGTCCGGTCCTGATCAGGCACTGTGCGCTCACCTGCCCGCCGGGCAGGATCACCGCGCGCTCGACCTGCGTCAGCGTGACCCAGACCACCACCGCGCGCCCCGAGCCGTCGAACGCGATGTCCGGATACCCGGAGAGCACGCCGCGTGCCGAGACCACGCGGACGCTGCTAAACCGCCCGTGCGGACGAGCCAGCGCGGCCACGACCTCGTGGCTGCGACGACCGACGGCCCGCTGCCACACCAGCCCGGCTGTGCCGTCCTGGGCAACAGCCGCGCGGAGCAGCGTGGGGCGGGTGCCGTCGATGGCCAGGAGAGCCGGTCCTACCCGCTGCCGCGGGCCCCAGGTCCGCCCCGCGTCGGTGCTCAACCGGGCGACCACCTGTACGGCCTGGCCCACAAAGCGATACCAGGCGACGACCACCACTCCTCGTCCGTTGGACGCAACCGTGGGAAAGCCAGCGGTGACGCCGGCTTTGGTCAGTGTGGTCGGACGGCTCCAGCCAGCCAGCGCCGGGCTCGCCGAGAACACAGTCAGGCCGACCAGGCATGCAGTGGCGGCCCCGGTCCGAGCAACCCTCCGATGACGTCGCGTACTCACCACGTGCTCGCACGGCCACTCTATCGAGGCGGCCGCTCGGCTGCCCTCCTTACTATCCTTTATGAAGGATGAGGACTTTTTGGCGGCTGCTCGGTTTCCTGCGCCCGTATCGCGCGGGGGTTGCCGTCTCGTTCGTGCTCGCGTCGCTGGCGATCGGGGCCACCGTGCTGATCCCCTATCTGACCGGACGGGCGATCAACGGGATCCGCGCGCACAGCCACCACACGCTCGTCACGTTTGCCATCGCCATCGGCGTGGCCGGACTGCTGCGCTTGACCTGGAGCGTCGCCCGCCGGCTCGTGGCCGGGCGGGTGTCGCTGGGGGTCGAGCGCGACCTGCGAGACCGGCTCTACGGCCACCTCCAGCGACTCGAGCTGTCGTTCTTCGACCGCCAGCAGACCGGACAACTGATGTCCCGGGCCACGGTGGACCTCCAGTCGGTCCGGTTCTTTCTGGGCTACGGGCTGGTGTTCATCGCCCAGTCGCTGCTGTCGATCCTGTTGGCGGCGGCGGCCATGTTCGCGCTCCGACCTGAGCTGGCCGCGCTGTCGCTGGCACCGGTGCCGTTCGTGGTGCTGATCGCGTGGCGCTACGGCATTCATTCGCGACCCGCGCTCCAGGAGGCGCAGCAGCGAATCGCCGAGCTCACCGCAGAGGCTGAGGAGAACATCTCCGGCGTGCGGGTGGTCAAGGCGTTCGCCCAGGAAGCGCCGCAGCTCGACCGGTTCCGTGGCGCGGTGACGCGCGTGTTCAGCCAGCAGATGGTGGCCACCCGGATACAGGCTCGCTACACCCCGATGATCAGCTTCCTGCCCAACATCGGCCTGGCCGTGATCCTGCTGGTGGGCGGACGCGAGGTGATCAACGGCACGCTCAGCATCGGTACCTTCACCGCGTTCTACGCCTATCTGCTGATGCTCATCTCCCCCATGCGTACGCTCGGTTACATGCTGAGCGCGGCGCAGCGGGCCGCCGCTTCCGGCGCTCGGATCTTCCAGATCCTGGATCGGGCGCCGGAAATGACCGTGCCGGACAATGCGCCGCCGCTGCCGGAGGGTCGCGGTGAGGTGTCGCTGGTCGGTGCCGGGCTCACCTTCGCCGGGTCTCCACGGCCGGCGCTGCACGACGTCGATCTCGAGGTCCCGGCCGGGACCACCATCGCCCTGGTGGGCGCCATGGGCTCAGGCAAGACGGCGCTGGTCTCGCTGCTGCCCCGGCTCTACGACGTGACCACGGGCAGCGTGCGCATCGATGGCGCCCGTGTCAACGAGGTCGATCCCGCCAGCCTGCGCAGCCAGATCGCGGTGGTCACCGACGATCCGTTCCTATTCTCGGCCACGGTCCACGACAACATCGCCTACGGCCGTCCCGAGGCCAGCCGCGAGGAGGTGGAGCGGGCAGCGCGGGCCGCCCAGGCCGAGGGCTTCATCACCGCGCTGCCGAAGGGGTACGACACGCTGATCGGCGAGCGCGGGCTCACTCTTTCCGGCGGGCAGCGTCAGCGCGTCGCCATCGCCCGGGCCATCCTGGCCGACCCCCGGATCCTCGTCCTGGACGACGCCACGTCTTCGGTCGACGCATCGACCGAGCAGGAGATCAAGCTGGCCCTGCAGGAGGTCATGGCCGGGCGGACCACGTTCGTGGTCGCCCACCGGATGTCCACGATTGCGCTGGCCGACGAGATCGTGGTGCTACAGGATGGGACGGTGGCCGCCCGCGGCACCCACGACGAGCTGCTCGAGTCCTCGCCCCTGTATCGGGAGATCGTGGAGAAGGGGATGCCCGACCAGGTGTTCATCAACCGCAAGCCGCTGGAGGCGGAGGTGGCCGGACTGTGAGCCGGTTTGGGGACATCCGCCGACGGTTCAAGCAGACCTCAGGTCGCCGCCGCAAGCTGCGCGGCCTGGCCGAACTGCTGGCCCCGTACCGCTGGCGCGTCGCGGCCATGGTGGTGGCGCTGGTCATCGCCACCGCGGCCTCGCTCGCCCCCGCCCCGCTGGCCAAGTTGGCCATCGACAACGGCATCCAAAAGCATGACGCAGGCACGCTCGATCTGGTGGTCGGGGCGTTCCTGGTCTCGGCGATCCTGTACGCGCTGGCGTCGGCGGCCCAGACCTACCTGGTGGGCTGGGTCGGCCAGCGGGCGCTCCAGGACCTGCGCGTGCGCCTGTTCGCGCATCTCCAGCGGCTGTCGATCGGCTTCTACTCCCGCAATCGGGCCGGAGTGATCATCTCCCGGATCACGAACGACGTGGAGGCGCTCGACCAGCTGGTCGAGGACGGCATGGCCACCCTGTTTCAGTCCGGGCTCACTCTGATCGGCGTGGTGGTGATCCTGCTGGTCTTGGACGCGCACTTGGCACTACTCACCTTCGCGGCCTTCCCGATCCTGGCCATCGGCGGCGTGGTGTTCCGGATCGCCTCGGCCGACGCCTACCGACTAACGCGAGAGAAGATCGCCGCCATCACCGGCTATCTCCAGGAGACACTGTCGGGCATCCGGGTGGTCCGCGCGTTCGGGCAGGAGCCGCGTCACATCTCGCGGTTCGCCGAGCTCAACCAGCAGAACCGGGACGTCAACATGACCACGGTCAAGCTGAACGCCGCCTACTTCCCCGGGGTGGAGTTCCTGTCCGCGCTGGTCACCGGGGAGATCCTGATCATCGGCGGCATCGAAGCGATCAACGGTCACACGTCCACCGGCGTCGTGTTCGGGTTCATCGCGGCCCTGAACAACTTCTTTGACCCGATCCAGCAGCTCTCCCAGCTGTACACGACCTATCAGTCGGGCATGGCGGCGCTGGACAAGATCTTCAACCTGCTGGACGAGGAGCCCGACATCGTCGACGCCCCTGACGCGATCGAGCTGCCCCGGATCCGCGGTGAGCTGCGGTTCGAGGGCGTGGGCTTCAACTACGGAGCCTCCCCCTCCGACGAGGACTGGGCGCTGCGCGACATCGATTTGTTGGTCCCGCCAGGCCAAACCGTAGCCCTGGTCGGCGAGACGGGCGCTGGCAAGTCCACGTTCGCCAAGCTCGTGGCCCGGTTCTATGACCCCAGCCAGGGCTCAGTCCAGATCGACGGCCACGACCTGCGCCACGTCTCGATGCATTCGCTGCGCTCGCAGATGGGCATCGTGCCCCAGGAGGGGTTCCTATTCAGCGGCACCGTGCGGGAGAACATCGCGTTCGGCCGCCCCTCGGCCACCGACGAGGAGATCGCTGCCGCGGCGCGGGCGGTCGGGGCTGAGAGCTTCATCGCCGCGCTGGAGCACGGCTACGACACCCAGGTGGGCGAGCGCGGCGTTCAGCTGTCGGCCGGCCAGCGGCAGCTGCTGGCGTTCGCCCGGGCGCTGGTGGCCGACCCGCGGATCCTGATCCTGGACGAGGCGACCTCCAACGTCGACGTGCACACCGAGACGCTGATCGAGGATGGGCTGCGCCGGCTCCTGGCCGGTCGCACGGCAGTGGTCATCGCCCACCGGCTATCCACGATCCAGGGGGCCTCGCGGATTGTCGTGCTGGAGCACGGACAGATCGTCGAGCAGGGGACGCACGAGGAGTTGCTGGAGGCCCAGGGCCGCTACTGGCGGCTGTATCGCGACTGGGCCGACCAGGCGAGCGCCGCGTAGATGCCGCCGGTCGTCTCGGGGCTTGCGCTCACCCCGGTCAAGGGCGCGCGTCTGCAGACGGTGGATTCCGTGGTGCTGGAGCCCCATGGCGTTCGGCTCAACCGCCGCTTTTTCCTGATCGACGAACACGATCGGATGATCAACGGTAAGCACCTGGGCGAGTTGAACACCGTGGTGGCTGCCTACTCCGAGCCGGAGCGGCGGCTGCGCATCCAGCTACCCGGCGGCCAGGTGCTGGAGGCAGAGGTTCGGCTCGGTGACGAGGTGCAGACGAAGTTCTACTCGCGGAGTGCCGGGGCCCGGCTGGTCGAAGGTCCGTGGTCATCCGCGCTGAGCGAGCTGGTGGGCCGGCCGGTCAGGCTGGTCGAGGCCGACGAGCAGGGAGCGGTGGACCGCGGGGCGCGCGGCGCGGTGTCCTTGATCTCGACCGGGTCGCTGCGGCGACTGGCCGAGCAGGGCGGGTGTGATCACGTGGACCCGCGGCGATTCCGCATGCTGATCGAGGTGGATGGGCTGGACGCCCACGCCGAGGATGCCTGGGTGGGGTCCGCGGTCCGGGTCGGCGAGCAGGCCCGGGTTCGGTTCGAGGGGCACGTCGGCCGGTGCCTGATCACCAGCCGTGACCCGGTGACCGGGGTGATCGATTTGCCGACGCTGGACATCCTGGGCGAGTACCGCCGCGATCTGGACACCACAGAGCCGCTGCCGTTCGGCGTCTACGGTCGCGTGCTGGAGCCGGGAACGGTGCGCCTGGGTGACGCACTGGCGCCCGAGGGATAGGCTGCTGGGTCATGAGCGAACAGCGAGTCAAGATCGAGGTAGCCGACCACATCGCGACCGTGACGCTGGCCCGTCCGGAGAAGCACAACGCGCTCGACCTGGCGATGTTCGAGGCCCTGGTCGCGGCCGCCGAGCAGGTGGCCGGAGATCCCGGTGCGCGCGCGGTGGTGCTGCACGGGGAGGGCCCCAGCTTCTGCTCAGGCCTCGACGTGACCAGCGCGATGTCGGTGGGGGACGGATCCAACGGGGCGGATGGCCTGGCCAACGTGGTTCCCAACAGTTTTCAGCGGACGGCCTACGACTGGATGACGCTGCCCGTCCCGGTGATCGCCGCGGTGCACGGCAACTGCCTGGGCGGGGGGCTGCAGATCGCGCTGGCGGCCGACGTGCGGTTCGCCACGCCCGACGCGCGGCTGTCGGTGATGGAGGCCAAGTGGGGTCTCATCCCCGACATGTCGATCACCCAGACCCTGCCGCGGCTGGTCCCGATCGACGTGGCCAAGGAACTGACGTACACCGCTCGGGTACTGAGCGGCGAAGAGGCCCTACGCCTGGGGCTGGTCACCCACCTGGCCGAGGATCCGTTGGCCAGCGCCCGGGAGCTGGCGGCCGAGATCGCGGGACGCTCCCCCGATGCCATCCGCGGGGCCAAGCGCCTGCTCAATCAGGTTTGGAATGCGCCGCCCCAGGAGGGCCTGCGGCTGGAGGCCGAGATTCAGCTCAAGCTGCTCGGCTCGGCCAACCAGCTGGCGGCAGTTACCGCGGGCATGACCAAGCAGGCGGCCGAGTTCACCGACCCCACCTGACTCCGCGAGCTAGTGGCGGGCGCGGGTCGCGCGGCCGGCCGGGCCGCGCGACCGGGGCACCGCGCCCTCACGACTTGTCGATCTTCGAACCGTCGGGCTTGAGGACATACCAGTTGGCGCCGAACGCCTTGGCGCCTTCGCCGTAAGCGTCGCCGTCGTCCTTGTCCTTGATGAAGTAGTAGAGGGGATGACCTTTGTAGGTCATCTGCTTGGTCCCGTCTGAGCGGGTGGTGGTGCCGACCAGCGACGTCTGGGCCGGCGGGGTGGCACTCGGGGTGCCGCTGGCGGCCACGGGCGGCCAGGCCTTGGCGCAAGCTCCGGGGCAGTGGCTGGTCGTTCCGGAGTCCGCGTCGAACATGTACACGGTCAGCTTCTTGGGCCCGGCGGCCACGATCATGCCCAGCTTGTTCTTCTTGGCCACCACGCTCGTGTTGCTGGCGCTGGCCGGGGCGCTGGTGCTGGTCCCGCTGGTCGTTCCACCGGCTGACCTCGCGGGCACAGTGCGTGAGGAACTGCTGCTTCCACACGCCGCCACCAGGAGACCGGCGGCGATCAATGCGGCTAGGCGATTGGCCGATGGCTTCAAGATTCCTCCTCAGACGTTTTCGTTCTCAGGCTCCAAGGACGCGTGTTGGGCGGCTTTCTTCCCGGGCTCCGCCCCGCGCCGCGCGCGACTGCCCCGATAACGTCCCGGAAGATCGAGCCCCGCTGCGGCGTCCTTAGAAGGCGAAGCACCGAATCCGCGCAACAGAGGAGCATCAAGTGAGCGCAAGCATGAACAGCAAGATCCGTCGACTGGCACCCGCCGCCCTCGTGGTGGCGGCTCTGGCCCTGGCCGCCTGCGGCTCGAATTCCTCGAGCTCGGCAAACGGCGGTTCCGGGAGTGCCGCCGGCACGACAACCACCACCAAGTCGACCGCGACCTCCAAGCCCAAGCCCGCCCCCACCCCGCCCAACGCTTCCGGTGGCGCCGCGCCGTCCGGCGGCCAGGGCGCTTCCGGGATCCCTCAGGGCCCCGGGGCCGGCGACGGCGACCCCGACAACATGGGCGCCCCCAGCGATGGGGACGGCAACCTCTAGACGCCGGTTCGCGTGTGCCGCATCCCTCGCGGTCCTAGGCCTCGGCCTGGCCTGCGCGGGGTGCGGCTCAAGCAACAGCTCGTCGGCCGGCGCCCGCACCACCAGCGCCGGCGCAGGTACGGCGGCCGCCTGGCTGCACGCGTCACCTGCGCCGGCCAGCTGGCCGGCCGCCAGCATCCCCTCGGGTGGGCGGATGCCTTACCCGCCGGCCTGGCACCCCATCCATGGCGACGCCGGCACGGCCAGTGCCGCGCTGACGAGCCCGGACGGGAAGTTCGTCGGCTACATGAACTTGACCCCGCAGCAGGGCCACGAGACGCTGGCCAACTGGCCGACGTTCCGCGTCGACCACAACCACGACGAAGGTGACCGGCACATCCGCCGGCTGGCCGCGGCCACCAACCTAGCC
>DATKRM010000027.1:0-6806 GCA_035532195.1 Solirubrobacteraceae bacterium | reverse complement strand
TGTTCATCTGGTCGAGCGGGATGTCGTGGAGCAGCGTCTGCATGTCGCCCCGGTGCGCGACCGATACGCCGACCTTGCCCACCTCCCCGCGGGACAGCTCGTGGTCCGGGTCGTAGCCGGTCTGGGTGGGCAGGTCGAAGGCAATCGACAGCCCGGTCTGGCCCTTCTCCAGGTTGCGGCGGTACAGCTCGTTGGACCGCTTGGCGTCGGAATGCCCCGCGTAGGTGCGCATCAGCCACGGCCGGTCACGCTCCGGGAGCCGTGGTGAAGGTGCTTCGGCCATGAAGATAGGCTACCCGGGGATGGTCTCGATTGCCGTGGTCGGAGGGGGTTTTGCCGGGGTCGGCGCGGTCTCCATGCTGAGCCGGGCGGGTTACCGGGACGTGACCGTGTTCGAGCGCTCGCCCCGGGTGGGGGGCGTGTGGAATGACAACACTTATCCCGGGGCGGCCTGCGACGTGCCCTCGCACCTGTACGAGTTCTCGTTTGCCCCGAATCCACGGTGGTCACGGCGCTATGCGCCCCAGACCGAGATCCAGGCCTACCTCGAGGAGGTGGCGCGGTCGCACGGCGTCCTGGATCAGATCAAGACCGGCGTGGAGGTTGAGCGGACCAGCTGGGACGAGGAGCGGGCCAAGTGGAGCCTGCAGACCAGCGCGGGCCCGCACGAGGCCGATGTCCTGCTCACCGCGTGCGGGCAGCTGTCGGTCCCCAAGATCGCGGCGATCCCGGGCCTTGACGGCTTCTCCGGGCCCGCGTTTCATACCGCTCGCTGGCGCGACGACGTCCCCCTTCAGGGCCAGCGGGTGGCGGTGATCGGCACCGGCTGCAGCGCGATCCAGGTGGTGCCGGCCATCCAGCCCGAGGTGGCGCAGCTAGACGTTTACCAGCGCTCGCCGGGCTGGACGTTCCCGCGGATGGACTTCGCCTACCGCGAGCGGACCAAGCGCGTCCTGGAGCGCTATCCGATCCTGCAGCGCTTCGACCGTCAGGCGAACTTCGCCTTCCAGGAGCTCGGCGCGATGGCCATGACCAACCGGCCCTGGCTGCTGCCGGCCTTCCGGGCCGTCGGCCGGTGGCAGATCAACCAGGCGATCAAGGATCCCGAGCTCCGGGCCAAGGTCACGCCGCAGGACGAGATCGGGTGCAAGCGGGTGATGCTCACCGATGACTGGTATCCCGCCCTCACCCGGCCCAACGTCGAGCTGGTGACCGAGCCGGTCGAGGCCATAACCGAATCCGGGGTGCGCACGCGGGACGGCGTCGAGCGGCCGGCCGATGTGCTCGTGCTGGCCACCGGTTTTCAGACCCATGGGTTCGTGACGCCCATGCAGATCGTGGGCCGCGGAGGCCGGACTCTGGCCGAGAAGTGGTCTGGGGTGCCGCGGGCCTACCTGGGCCTCAGCGTGCCCGGCTTTCCCAACCTGTTCCTGCTTTATGGGCCGAACACCAACGGGGGAACCGGCTCGGTGATCTTCACGATCGAGGCCGGCGTCAACCACGTGATCGCCGCGCTCAGAGAGCTCGAGCTCGCTCGGGCCCGGGCGGTCGAGATCCGTCCCCCGGCGGCCGAGGCGTTCGACCGAGAGCTGCGAACGGCGCTTCAGAGCACCGTCTGGCATACCGGTTGCACCAACTGGTACCTGGACGAGAACGGAAACGACCCCAACCAGTGGCCGTGGCGGTGGAGCACGTACCGTCGTCGGGCGGCCACGATCCCGCCGGGAACCTACGAATTCGCGCGCGTGGGCTGAGCCGTCCTAGGAGCGGTGTGCGTTGCGAGTCGGCCAGCTTGGGTACTCTGAGGGGTAGGTGCCCGAAGAGAACTTCGCTTCCAGCGAACACGAACTGATCCAGGAGATCACGGCCCCATTCGCCGCGGTGCGGCAGGACCCAGAGGCGGATCCCGGCGAGGCGGACTTTCCTATCGTGCTGCGCGGCTACGACCGGGTGGCCGTGGATGCCTACTTCAGGCAGACCCGGCAGGTGATCGACGACCTGCGGGCCACCAGCTCGCCCGAGGCGGCGGTGCGCCGCGCGCTGGAGCGGGTGGGCGAGGAGGTCTCGGGGATCCTGCAACGCGCCCACGACACGGCCGAGAAGATCACTACCCAATCCCGCTCCGAAGCCGAGGATCGGCTGGAGGCGGCGCGGGCCGAGGCGGTCAAGCTCAAGGCCGAGGCCGAGAGCGAGCTGGACAAGGCCCGCCGGGATGGGGTGGAGATTCGCGCGTCGGCCGAGCGGAAGCTGACCGAGCTGGATGCCGAGACGGACCGGATCTGGGCCGAGCGCCACCGGATCGTCGAGGACACGCGGGAGCTGTCCCGGCAGCTGGTGGCCCTGACCGAGTCGGCCGCCGAGCGCTTTCCGCCGGCCGAGGACACGGCGACCGGCGAGACGCTGCCCGGGCCGGTGGACCCCGAAGACCCGCTGCCCGGGCCGGTGGCCCCCGAAGACCCGACGGTCCACCAGGAACCGGTGGAGCCCGACGACCCGGCCGAGCGGCCGTACGACCACGCCGCACCCCCGGACGACGACACCGAGTCGACCCGGGTCATGCCTCCGCCCGAGCACTGATGCGGGTAATCGACCTGGAGCATCTGGGCCGCGCCCGGGTGATCGGCTGCTGGCAGGTGGGGGACGTGCTGGTCGATCCGGGCCCCGCGTCGACGCTGCCCACTCTGCTGGCCCACGCCAGCCAGCCGACCCCGCGGGCACTGTTGCTGACCCATATCCACCTCGACCACGCCGGCGCGGCCGGCTCTCTGGTCGAGCGCTTCCCCCGGCTGGAGGTCTACGTGCACGAGCGGGGCGCCCCGCATCTGGTCGACCCGTCCCGGCTGTTGGAGAGCGCCGGGCGGCTGTATGGGGAGGACATGGACCGCCTGTGGGGCGAGGTTCTGCCGGTGCCCGAGGCCAACCTCCGGGTGCTGAGCGGGGGCGAGCGGATTCTCGGCGACGAGTTTGAGGTCGCCTATACGCCCGGCCACGCTTCGCACCACGTCTGTTACCGGCGCGGCGACATCGTCTTCGTGGGTGACGTGGGCGGGGTGCGGATCACTCCGCAGTCCCCGGCTGTCCCACCCACGCCGCCCCCGGACATCGACATCGAGGCCTGGCAGGAGTCGATCGAGCGGATCAAGGCGTGGTCGCCCCAGGAGCTGGCATTCGCCCACTTCGGCGCCACCACGGACCCCGTCGGGCAGCTGGATGAGGTGGCCCAGCGCCTGGAGGATTGGGGCGACCGGGTGCGCGAGCAGGATCGCGACACGTTCATAGCCGGCGTGGTGGCGGAGATCGACGCCACGGCCGAGCCGGGGGCACTCCCCGCGTATGTCCAGGCAGCACCGCCTGAGCAGTTGTACGCGGGGCTCGAGCGTTACTGGCAAAAGCGCGCCCAGGCCCTGCCAGGGCCGGCCGCGCCGCCGGTATCCTGACGTCCGATGTCCCAGACGGTCGAGCTGCCTCGGGTGGGGGGGCCGGGGAGCGGATCAGGCGCGGCGTGGCGCGTGATCGTTCTGAACGACGACTTCAACACGTTCGACTACGTGGCGGAAACGCTGGCCTCGGTGCTCCCGGGGGTCACGCTGGCTGAGGGCTACCGCCTGGCCGACCGGATCCACAACACCGGACAGGCGATCGTGTGGAGCGGCCCCCGGGAGGACGCCGAGCAGTACTGGCAGCGGCTCGACGCGGCCGGGCTGACGCTGGCGCCGCTCGAGGCCGGCTAAGCCGGGGTGGCTTCGCTCGAGGCCCGGCCGGCGGACGACCGCAGCGCTTTGGCCGCCTGGCGTTCCGGGCTCACCCGGACCACGTTCCACACCACGCCCAGCCTCTCCAGGGTCATGATCGCCAGCCCGGCCGGGTCGGTGAGACGCTCCCACCAGCGCAGGCCGTGGAAGGCCGAGGTGGGGAACGCGTGGTGGTTGTGGTGCCAGGCCTCGCCCATGGACAGCGGGGCCAGCCAGAACACGTTGCGTGACTCATCCGTGATCTCGAACCGCTTGCTGCCGAAGAAGTGGCAGATCGAGTTGATCGACCAGGTCACGTGGTGAAGCAGGAACACCCGCACGAACCCGCCCCATAGCAGTGCGCTCAGCGCGGCCACCAGGCCACCGCCCACGATCCAGCCCACAGCGAACGGGATGGCGAAGCTGAGCACCACCCACAGCCCGAACAGCCGGTCGATCACCTGTAGCGTGCGGTCGTTGACCAGGTCCGGCGCAAACCGCTCGCGGTCGGCCGTGCCCACGGTCTCAAACAGCCAGCCCACGTGAGCGTGCCACAGCCCCTTGACGCCGCCCCAGAAGCCGGGGCCGCTGAGATGCGGGGAGTGCGGATCGCCCTCCTGGTCGGTGAACGCGTGGTGCTTGCGGTGGTCGGCCACCCAGCGGATCACGGGACCCTCGACGGCCATCGATCCGATGATCGCGATCGTGGCGCGGAACGCCCGCGAGGACTCAAACGCCCGGTGGGTGAACATGCGGTGATAGCCGACCGTCACTCCCAGGCAGGTGAGGACGTAGAAGCCGGCCAGCAGACCGAGCTCAACCGGCCCGACCCCGTTGCCCCATAACAGGGCAAACGCCACAACCACGCCCACCAGCGGCAGCGGGACGGCGATCAGGTTGATGATCTTGTGCCGGAGGGTCATGCCCTCGCTGGTGGTGTCTGCGGTGAGCATCGTCTAGCTCCGAGCCGCCTGTGTCTCCGGCTCTGGCGCCGACTCTGACTCTAGCGGCACCTGCGGCCCCAGCGCGTCCGCGGCCAGCTCATCGTGCCATATGTAAACGATGGGGATTTGATAGTGCCCGGAGTTGCGCCGGCGGAAGGCGATCATCTCAGGGCCCTCCCAGTAGCGGTACCAGTCCTGCTTGGATTCGAACCAGACCATCTGCAGGATCTTGTACCGGTCGTCGTTGGACTGGTGGACCGCGTACTGAGTGGCGCCGTAGCGCAGCGACTCCCGGGCGGCCAGGCAGACCTCCTTGGCCAGCGCGTCCTGGCGCAGGATCGTCGCGTACCAGGGGATGTGCACCACGCCGGCCATGCCTAGGCGCCCACCTCGGCGTAGATGGCTCCCGGGCCCTCCGCGGTCTTGCCCTGGCCGCGCTCGGTGGCTCCGACCAGGATGGCGATCTTGCCCAGATGCTTGTTCTCCAGCATCAGCTGGTGGGCCTCCGGCACACCCTCGAAGCCCAGCGTCCGCCAGAGCACCGGCCGGATCTTGCCCTGCTCGATCAGCTGATTGGCCTTCATGCACTCATAGGCGTTGGCGAAGTGCGAGCCGATGATCTGCTTTTGACGCATCCACAGGTGGCGGACGTCGAAGTCGAGGTTGTAACCGGTCGTGCCCGCGCAGATTACGACCTTCCCGAACGGCCGTACGCAGAACACCGACGTGGGGAACGTGGCCTTGCCCACGTGCTCGAACACGATGTCTGGCGGCTCGCCCAGGATCTCCTTCACCGCCTTGGCAAAGCGCCGCGACTCTCCGAACCGCGCCTTCTCCTCCTCTGGGCTCTCACCACCCCGGCGCATCATCCCCGCGTAGTCGTTGCGGTTGATGTAGCCGGTGCAGCCCAGGGCCATGGCCAGCTTGCCCTTGTCGTCTGAGGACACGACCCCCACGCACTCGGCGCCGGCCGCCCGGCAGAGCTGAATCGCAAACACGCCCAGGCCGCCGGCCGCCCCCCAGATCAGCACGCGGTGGCCGGCCTGGAGCTTGCACTGGTCGATCAGCATCCGGTAGGCGGTGAAGTAGACGAGCCCGTAGGAAGCCGCTTCCTCCCAGGTCAGGTTCTGGGGGCGGGCCAGCAGCTGCTGGGCCTGCACCTTGGTGAACTGGGCGAACGAGCCCCAGGTCGTCTCATAGCCCCAGATCAGCTGCGACGGCGCGGCCAGGGGATCCAGACCGTGGACCTCGGGGTCCTCGTAGGAGGCCTGGTTGCAGTGGATTACCACCTCGTCGCCGGGCTTCCAGCGGGTCACCCCCTCGCCCACCTTCCACACGATCCCCGACGCATCGGAGCCTCCGATGTGGTGGCCCCACTGCGGGTGATCGCCGTAGGGGAACACGGACACGGGCTTGCCCTGCGCGGCCCACACGTTGTTGTAGTTGACCCCGGCCGCCATGACCCTGACGATCACCTCGAAGGCGCCGGGCTCCGGCACCTCGATCTCCTCGAGCTGGAAGGCGTCCATCGGCTCGCCCTCTCGCTCCTGGCGGATCACCCAGGCCGCCATCGTCTCGGGCAGTTGGCCCGGCTCAGCGTCGACTTGGGCGATTTGGTTGAGATCGACGGCCACTGGCTAGGAGCTCCCTTCCCGGGACGAAACGACGGTGGCCGGATCGTACCCGGGGGAAGCCCCCGGCGCCCCCAGCCGCGGTTGCGGTTTCTCGCCCAAGCCCCGGTCGCGCCCTGTCGAGGGTCGCCGTCCGGACCTGGGCGGCCCAGGCGCCCGCGCCTCCGGCCCAGCCGCGCCTACGGAATCAGCAGCTGCCCAGACGAGCTCGGCCGCTGGCCCCCGATGCGCAGCAGCGCGGGCTGGATCGGCGGCAAGGCGGCTGAGGCTGCCTCCGTGCCACTCGAGCTGGTGGTGGCCACCGTGTACGCGCCGGTCCCCAGGCTGACCTTGACCTGCGCGGTCGCCATCGGGCTGATCGGTCCGGTGCAGGCCAGCGCCGACGAGCCCGACGAGCATCCCGGGGTGTTGGCCGCCGGTTGGGCCGAAGCATCGCCGGCCGGGACGATCGTGACCGACTCGGCCCGGCTGGCCTGGTTGGTCACGATGAACACGACCGG
>DATKRM010000026.1:0-2846 GCA_035532195.1 Solirubrobacteraceae bacterium | reverse complement strand
TAGGGGTCGGACGTCTGCCCGGCACCGAACCACTCGGCGAACGCCTTGTTCTCCAGCACGATGACGAACACGTGCCGGATTGGTGGTGGCCCGGCAGCTGCCTGGGCGCTGTCCAGCCCCCAGGCCAGGCCAACCAGCACGGTGGCAAGCGCCACCCCGAGGGCCCTGGATCTTGCCCCTCGCGACACGTGGCCAAGATACCGCCGCTTCACGGGGCGGCGGGACGAAATTCGGCCACGCCGGAACCCAAGCGCGGCGCGTCCGGCCGCCCTACCCACCACAATTGCCGCTGATGAGGCTCATCGGTAGGGCGTGGATGGCTCCGCTGCTGGTAGCCCTGGTCTTCGGGGCTGTGCCGGCGTCGGCGCTCGCGGCGGGTGGGGTGTTCACCAGCTGGCAGCTGGCCGGAAACGGCAGCCAGTGCTCGGCGCCTCCGGATTGCGGAGACGGCGGCGCGGCCACGCGGGCCGCCCTGAGCTTCCCCCAGGGCCTGGCGGTCGGCCCCGAAGGCGCGGTGTACGTCGCCGACTTCGGTAACAACGAGATCCGCAAGATCGCGGTCGACGGCACAGTGACCGCGGTGGCCGGCGGAGGCACGTTCTGCTCGAGCACCCCGTCCTGCGGCGACGGCGGTCCCGCTATCGCGGCCCACCTCAACTTTCCCGAGGGCGTGGCGGTCGACCAGCGAACCGGCGACCTGTATATCGCCGACACCCTGAACAACGAGGTACGCAAGGTGTCTGCGCGCGGGATCATCACCCGGCTGGCCGGGACGGGAGCGGGCTGCACCACGCCTCGGTCCTGCGGTGACGGCGGCCCGGCCATGTCGGCCCAGCTGAACGCCCCCGCCGGGGTGGCGGTCGACCGCCAGGGCAACGTGTACATCGCTGACAGCGGTGACCAGGCGGTCCGCCGGGTCTCGGCTAAGGGAACCATCACCCGGGTGGCCGGCGACGGGACCGCTTGCGCCAAGGCCGCGGCGTGCGGAGACGGCGGCGCAGCCACCAGCGCGCAGCTGTACGTCCCCACCGCGGTGGCGATCGACAAGACCGGCGACGTGTTCATCGCGGATAGCAGCGACAACAAGGTCCGCAAGGTGTCCGCCGACGGGACGATTGCCACGGTGGCCGGAACGGGTAACGCCTGCGCCAGCCCGCCCAGCTGCGGCGATGGGGCCAACGCCAAGCAGGCCCAGCTGTCGTTCCCGAACGGCGTGGCGCTGGATCAGAGCGGCAACCTGTACATCGCCGATCAGGGCGACAACGAGGTCCGCCAGCTGTCTGGCGCTGGCGCCATCGCCACCATCGGCGGCACCGGCTCGGCGTGCGCCAAGCCGCCCAACTGCGGGGACGGTGGTGCCGGGAGGAGTGCCACTTACGGGTATCCCGACGGGGTGGCCACTGACTCGGACGGGAACGTGTACGTGGGCGACACGCTCGATCAAGAGGTGAGATGGCTGTCCTCGCCGAGCCGAACCCCGGCCAAGATCCCGACGCTGGTGAAGAAGGTGCCGCTACTGGCCTTCCGGGCCGACGTGAGCCGGGCTACGGTGCTGATTCATTCCGCCGTCGGAGCGTCGGCCAAGCTGGTCCTCGACGTGACCGGTGGGGGCCGGACCCGAGCCGTGGTCGCCACGGTGAGCGGGCATTCTGGGTTCAACGCGCTGACCTGGAATCGGCGCTTTGGGCGCACCCCCGCGCCCAAGGGGCGCTATCGGCTGACCCTGACCGGGACGATC
Organism: Solirubrobacteraceae bacterium; assembly: GCA_035532195.1. Taxonomy (GTDB): domain Bacteria; phylum Actinomycetota; class Thermoleophilia; order Solirubrobacterales; family Solirubrobacteraceae; genus Palsa-465. Next base: position 1,108 of record DATKRM010000026.1, on the reverse strand, counting down.
AGCGGTCGCAGCGCGTCGAACCAGCTAACCGTTCAGCTGCCGTAGGGCGGCGGCGGGGTGGGTTTGGCTCAGCGGTGGCCGAACGCCCGGGGGCAGTGGTGCAGCGCCAGGTAGGCCTGGAACGCGGCGAAGGCGAAGTGATGGGTCCGCGCGTCGTGGGTGGCTCGCCACACGCTGAACGCGCAGATCGATCCGTTGAGCACCCGATGGCTCCCGCCGCCGCTGCTTCTGCTGCTGCCGCAGCCGGCCAACGGAGCGGCCACCGCGGCGCAGGCGGTCAGGACCAGGATCAGGCGACGCATCGCCGGGCAGTGTAGCCCCGTGCCGAGACGCCGTCGCCCGCTGCCACGGAGTAGCCGAGATAATGCCGGGTCCAATGCTCGGTAGGCGTCGCCCTAACCCGGAACCGGAAAGCGCGGCTCCCGGGCCCACCCCACCGACCGGGGCACGCAATCTAGTGTTCGTTGTCTTCGACAGCCTGCGCTACGACTCGTGGCTCGACGCTCGACCTCAGACCCTGGCCTCGCTGGGCGACGTCGAGCGCCGCTGGAGCTACGCCAGCTGGACGGCGCCTTCGCACTACAACCTATTGATGGGACTGCTGCCGCACTCCAGTCCGCCCGAGGTATACGCGTCGGAGTACTACAAGGAGGACTTCCTGCGCTACAGCGATCGGCTTGGGGTCGAGGGGATGCAGTTTTCGAAGGTCCTGCCCTCGCTGTTCCTCCCCACGTATCTGAAGCACGGACTCGGGTATCAGACGCACGCGATGGTGTCGATGCCGGTGCTCAACCGGCACACCGTGATCAATCGCGACTTCGACAGCTACGAACTGATGCCCAAGCACAACGATATGGCGGCGATGCTCAGCCGGATGAGCTTCAGTGACGAGCGGCCGTCTTTCTACCTGCTCAATGTGGGGGAGACGCACTACCCATACGCCTTGCCCGATGAGGATCCCGGACAGTGGCCGCGGATCTCCGGCGTGCACGGCGTCTTTAGGCATCTGGATCAGGGCGACGATGAAGCCGCCATTCCCACTGAGCCACGCGAGTTCTTCGATCAGAAAACGCTGGAAGAGTTACGGGCGCGCCAGATCCGCGCAGTC
>DATKRM010000025.1:0-13944 GCA_035532195.1 Solirubrobacteraceae bacterium | reverse complement strand
TGGCCTGGCGATTCGCCCGGGCAGCCGCGGCGGTGGGGGTGGCAGCCGGACGACTCACGCGGGCCCCGGCCGTGGCGAGCCTGGAAGGCGTGTGGGGCCCAGCGTGAGCCTCACGTTGGTGATCGGCGGCGTCCGCTCGGGCAAGAGCGCCCGGGCTGAGGCGCTGGCCAGCGCCACCGGGCTGCCCGTGCGCTACATCGCCACCGCGGATCCAGCCGACAGCTCGATGGCCGATCGAATCGCCGCCCATGCCGCGCGGCGCCCGCGGGACTGGACCACCGCCGTGGCGGATCGTCGCCTGCCGCTGGGCGCGGCCGGTTGCCTGCTGCTCGACGGCCTCGGCGTGTGGATCGCCGGCGTCGACGAGGGCGCGGTGGCGGACGGGATCGCCGCGCTGATCGCGGCTTCGGCCAGCCGGCCGGTGATCGTGGTCGCCGAGGAGGCGGGCCTGGGCTTGCTCGGAACCAGCCGGGTCGCCCGGGCCTGGCTCGATACGCTCGGTCAGGCCGTCCAGCGCCTGTCCGCCGCCGCCGACCGGGTCGAGCTCGTCGTCGCCGGCCGACCGCTCGTTCTGGCGTCCAGCCCAAGTCCGGCGGATGGCCTGCGCCGCCACGGGGACGAGCTGGTCAGGCCGGGTGATGCCGACTACGCCGTGAACGTACTCGCGGGCGGACCCCCGCCGTGGCTGCGCTCGGCGTTGCAGTCGGCGCTCGAGTGCGAGGCCGACTCGTACCCCAGCGAGCAGGCCGCGGTGAGGGCCGTAGCCGCGCTGCACGGCCGGGGTCCCGAGGAGATCGTGCCGACCAACGGCGCCGCGCAGGCGCTGTGGTTGCTGCCTTCGGCGCTGCGGCCGGCGCTGGCCGCGTGCGTGCATCCCGGGTTCACCGAGGGCGAGGTGGCCCTGCGCGCACATGGGATACCTGTCGCCCGCGTGCTGCGCGATCCGGATCACGGCTTCGTGCTTGATCCCCGCGCGGTGCCCGAGGCCGCCGACCTCGTCCTGGTCGGCAATCCCGCCTCGCCCTCCGGGCAGCTGGATCCCGCTGGCGCCGTCATGTCCCTGCGCCGTCCCGGGCGGACCATCGTGGTGGACGAGGCGTTCATGGATCTGGTTCCGGGCCAGCCGGAGAGCTTGGTCTCGGATGCCCTGCCGGACGTGATCGTCGTGCGCAGCCTGACCAAATCGCTGTCGGTGCCCGGCCTCCGGGTCGGCTACGCGGTGGCCGCGCCCCAGCTGGCCGACCGCCTGCGTGCAGTGCGTCCGGCGTGGTCGGTCAACGTCCTGGCGCTGGCGGCGCTGACCGCCGCCGCGGGCCGGCCGGAGGCGCTGGCCGCAGCCGCCGTCCGAGCCGGTACCGAGCGGGAGGATCTGCAGCGGGGTCTGGCCTCGATCCCGCGGGTCCGCACGTGGCCCTCGAGCACCAACTTCTGCCTCATCGAGGTGCCGGACGGACCACGGGTGACGGCGGCGCTGCGGGCGGGCGGCATCGCGGTCCGGCCGGCCGACTCGTTCCCCGGTCTGGCGCCTTCTCATCTGCGCCTCACCGCCCGCGGCCGGGCGGCGAATGCGCGCCTCGTGGCGGCGCTCGGCGCGGCAGTGGCGGGGTGCCCGTGATCGCGGTGGTGGGCATCGGCGCCGATGGGTGGACGGGTCTGACCGAGGCTGCGCGCGCAGCGGTCCTCGCCGCGGAGACGATCGTGGGATCGGAGCGTCAGCTCGCCCTGATCCCTGAGTGCTCGGCGGCCAAGCGCAGCTGGCCGTCGCCCATCGGCCCGCTGATCGAGGAGCTCGTCCGAGGCGGCGGCGAAACCGTGTGCGTGCTGGCCAGCGGTGACCCGATGCTCCACGGTATCGGCGCCACGCTGGCTCGCCGCCTGGATCCGCAGAGGCTCAGTGTGTATCCCCACCCCTCCGCATTCGCGCTGGCCTGCGCCCGGCTGGGCTGGCCCGCAGCCGAGGTCGAACTGGTCAGCACGGTGGGCCGCCCGGTGGAGGTGGTCGCTTCACGGCTTCAGCCGGGCCGCCGGATCGTCGTGTACGTCACCGGGCGCGACGGCGCGCAGCGGCTGGCGAGCGCGCTCCGCGAGCGGGGGTTCGGGCCCAGTCGCTTCGTGGTCCTGGAGCAGCTCGGCGGGCCCGAGGAGCGGATCGTTCCCGGTACAGCGGCGGGGTGGGACGGGTACGAGGTCGATTCGCTGCACGCGGTAGCCGTCGAGTGCCGGTGCGAGCCGGACGCCCGCGTGCTGGGACGGCAGCCCGGGCTGCCCGACTCGGCATACGAGCACGACGGTCAGCTCACCAAATGGCCGGTTCGCGCCGTCAGCCTGGCCGCGCTGCGGCCCGGGCCGGGAGAGCTCCTGTGGGACGTGGGCGCGGGCAGCGGCTCGATCGCCATCGAATGGCTGCGCGCCGAGCCGCAGGCCCGCGCCATCGCCATCGAGCGCCACCCCACGCGGGCGGCCAGCATCCGCAGCAACGCCAGCCGGCTCGGCGTGCCGGAGCTCGGCGTGGTCCAAGCCTCGGCACCGGAGGTTTTCGCAGAGCTCGAATCCCCCGACGCGGTGTTCATCGGGGGTGGCGTCAGCGCACCAGGCCTGGTGGACGCGTGCGCGCACACCGGCGCCCGGGTCGTCGCCAACGCGGTCACGCTCCAGGGCGAGCAGGCGTTGCACGCGGCCCGGTCACGGTATGGCGGCTCGCTGACCCGCCTCGAGGTCAGTCACGCCCAGCCGCTCGGTTCGCTGGAGGCCTGGCGGCCACACCTGCCCGTGGTGCAGTGGAGCACAGGATGATCCACTTCATCGGCGCCGGCCCCGGCGCCGCCGACCTGCTGACGCTCCGCGCCCAGCGGCTGATCGCCCGCTGTCCGGTGTGCCTGTACGCCGGCGCACTCGTGCCGGCTGAGGTGCTCAGCCACTGCCCGCCGGCAGCGCGCCGGATCGACACCCAGCACCTGGACCTGGACCAGATCATCGCCGAGATGGAGTCGGCCCACGAACGTCGTGAAGCGTTGGCCCGGCTGCACTCGGGCGACCTTTCGATCTACAGCGCCGGGGCCGAGCAGATGCGCCGGTTGGACGGGCTGGGGATCCCCTGGGACGTGACTCCGGGCGTTCCCGCGTTCGCCGCCGCGGCGGCGGCCCTCCGCCGTGAGCTGACCGTCCCCGGCGTCGCCCAGACCGTGGTGCTTACGCGCTACGGGCGGCGCGCGTCGCCCATGCCACCCGGCGAGGAGCTGGGCTCACTGGCCGAGCATGGCGCCACGCTGGTCATCCACCTGGGGGCCCAGGCCATCGCGGAGATCGTGTCCGCGCTGGAGCCCCACTACGGACCGGACTGTCCGGTCGCGGTCGTCGCGCGGGCCAGCTGGCCCGACGAGGCGGTGCTCCGCGGGACGCTCGACACCATCACGGCCTCGGTGCAGGCGGCCGGAATCCGTCGCACGGCGACGATCCTGGTCGGCCCCGCCCTGGCCGCGGAGGGGTTCCGTGACAGCCACCTCTATTCGGCCGAGCGAGCGCGGGCGTGATCCTGATTCTGGGCGGCACCGGCGAAGCACGCCAGCTGGCCGATGATCTCGACCGCCAGGGCGTGGACGTGCTCACCTCGCTGGCCGGCCGCGTGTCCCGTCCTCGGTTGCCCCGGGGTCGAGTGCGGCTGGGCGGCTTCGGAGGGCCTGCGGCTCTCGCCGGCTGGCTGCAGGAGCACGCGGTGACCGCCGTCGTCGATGCGACGCACCCGTTCGCTGAGCGGATCTCGGCCTCGGCGGCCCGGGCCTGTGCCAGCGCCGGCGTGGCCCTGCTTCGCCTGGACCGACCGGGGTTTCGCCAGCAGCCCGGCGACCGCTGGATCCGGGCGGGTGGCCTGGGCCAGGCCGCGGCGCTCGTCCCGTCGGCGGGCCGCCGCGTCCTACTCACCACCGGCCGGCAGGGTCTGTCGGCGTTCGCGGGCGTGGCGGATTGCTGGTTCCTGGTCCGCTGCGTCGAGCCCCCGGAGCCGCCGCTGCCCCGCCAGCACGAGCTGCGGCTGGAGCGCGGCCCCTACACGCTGCCCGGCGAGCTGGCGCTCATCGATCGGCACCGCATCGATCTGCTGGTCACCAAGGACAGCGGCGGGGCGATGACCGAGCCGAAGCTGGAGGCGGCCCGGCGCCGGGGGCTGCCGGTGATCGTGGTCGACCGGCCACCGCGGCCGGAGGTGCCCACGGTGACTACGGTCGCCGAGGCGCTCAGCTGGGCGTCGCGCCGGGCCGGGGCCGCCGCAGCAGGTAGCTGTCCATGACCCAGCCCTTGCGGGTGCGGGCCTGACCGCGCAGCCGCTCGATCTCCTGCGCCACCTCGCCCACCGGCCCCGACACCAGAATCTCGTCGTCGGTCCCGACGTAAGCGCCCCAGTAGATGTCGAGCTCCTGGCCGGCCAGCTCGGAGAACGCGCAACCGCCATCCAGCATTACCAGGACATCGTCGGTCCCGTCCGGCAAGCCTTGGGCCAGCCGGCGGCCGGTGGTGATCTGCACGCTCCCCCCCACGCGGTTCCACCCGATCCGATGTCGGGCCGCCAGCGCCTGCAGGCTGCTGATCCCGGGGATCACCTCGTAGTCCAGCTCGACCGTCCGGCGGGCGACGATCTCCTCCAGCACGGCGATCGTGGAGTCGTAGATCGCCGGGTCGCCCCACACCAGGAACGCGCCGCAGCCCAGGTCCGACAGCTCGCTCGCGATCGCGGCTTCCCACACGTCGGCCCGCTGGCGCCGCCAGTCCTGCACCGCCTCACGGTAGGCCGCCGCGTCCCGGTCGCGCGGGGGGTCGCGCAGACCGACGATCCGCGGGTTGCGTCCCGGCTCCAGGTAGCGGTCGATGATCTGATGCCGGGCCGCAGCCAGGTCGTCAGTGTCCGAGCCCTTCTCGACGACGAACACCACGTCAGCCCGGTTCAGGCCGCGGATCGCCTGCACGGTGACCTGCTCGGGATCACCCGGGCCGATCCCGATGACCAGCAGCGATCTCATGCCGAGGCCGGCTCGCGGGGCGGCTCGGCCGGATAGCTCCGCGGCGTGTAGACGCGTGGCACCTGGCCACCCAGCACCCGCGTGGTGGACGAACCGACGATCAACAGCGTGCGCATGTCGACCGCGGCCGGTTCCAGGGCGTCCAGCGTGGTCACCGTGACCGACTCGGACTCGGAGCCCACGGCCCGGGCCACCACCACCGGAGTGCCGGGTGCCCGGTGCTGGCGCAGAAGCTCCAGCGCCCGCTCCAGCTGATCGCGACGGGTGCGCGACGCGGGGTTGTACAGCGCCAGCACCAGGTCGGCTTCCCCGGCCGCCCGCAGCCGGCGCTCGACGATCTCCCACGGCTTGAGAATGTCCGACAGGGAGAGCACGCAGAAGTCGTGACCCAGCGGGGCTCCCACCCGAGCGGCCGCGGCCTGCATCGCCGACAGGCCGGGAATGACCTGGAGCTCGACCCCCGTGTACTGGCCGTTGCCGCGCTCGTATTCCTCCAGCACCGCGGCGGCCATGGCGAAGATGCCGGGGTCTCCCGAGGACACCACCGCCACGTGCGACCCGGCGCTGGCCAACTCCAGCGCATGCCGGGCCCGGTCGGCCTCCACTCGGTTGTCGCTAGCGTGCCGCGCCTGTCCGCGCCGAGCCGGTACACGGTTCAGATACGAGTGGTAGCCGACCAGCTCATCCGCCGCGGCGATCGCGGCCCGGGCCTCCGGGGTCAGCCATTCCGGACCGGCTGGTCCCAGGCCCACGACCGTCAACCGCCCCGTATCGCCTGAGCGCCGGCGCGCGCGGCTGGCGCTCGGAACCAGCACCAGGGACATGTACGGGACCTTGCCCTCGACCTCGTTCAGCGCCGCGATGCGCTGGCGGGGAGAGCTGGCCCGCTCGACGTAGACCCCCCGCTGGGTGATGCCCGCCCGCTGGGCGGCCGCCTGGACTCCGGCGAACGTCCGGCCGAGCTTCATCACCACCGCGGCATCGCACTCCTGCAGCCGGGCCGCCAGCACCTCCGGCGGGAGCGTGCCCGGCAGGATGCTCAGCACGTCGTCGCGTTTGGCCAGCGGCGTCCCCGCGGCCGCCGCCGCGGCGCTGAACCCGGTCACCCCAGGGACCACCTCGGTGGGGTAGCGACCGGCCAGCCGCTCGTGCAGGTACATGAACGATCCGTAGAAGAAGGGGTCACCCTCGCACAGCACCGCGACGTCGCGCCCCGCGTCCAGGTGCTCGGCGATCCGGGCCGCACCGCGCTCGTAGAAGGCGCACAGCGCCCCGTCGTAGCCGCCGGGATGGTCCGTGGTCTCCGTGGTCACCGGATAGGTCAGCTCCAGCTCCAGCTGGTGCGGCCGCAGGTAGGGGGCGGCCACCGAGCGCGACACGCTGCGGCCATGACGGGCCACCGGATAGGCCACGACATCCGCCCCCTCGATGACCCGCAGCGCCTTGATCGTCATGAGCTCCGGGTCCCCGGGACCGACGCCCACCCCGAACAGTCTGCCCGTGGCGGGGCCCATCACTCGACCTCGCTGGCCAGCGCGTTGACCGCGGCCGCCGCCATCGCACTGCCCCCGCGGCGGCCGCGCACGATCAGATAGTCGAGATCGCCAGCCGTCAGCGCCTGCTTGGACTCAGCCGCCCCCACGAACCCGACCGGGACTCCGACCACGGCCGCGGGACGCGGGGCCCCCGCGGCCAGCCGCTCGAGCAGGTGAAACAGGGCGGTCGGTGCGTTGCCGATGACCACCACCGATCCTCCGATCCGCTCCTGCCACAGCTCGGTGGCCGCCGCGGTCCGCGTGGTGCCGAGCGCTCGCGCCAGCTCCGGGACGCGCTCATCGCTGAGCGTGCAGATCACCGGGTTGGCTGCCGGCAGTCGGGAGCGAGTGATGCCGGCGGCCACCATCTGCGTGTCGCACAGCACCGGTGCGCCGGCGTTGAGGGCCTCCGTGGCCGCCGCGCCGAACCGAGGGGAGGCATCCAGGTCCTCGACCAGGTTGACCATCCCGCAGGCGTGAATCATCCGCACCGCGACGCGCGCCACGATCGGATCCAGGCCTTCGAGATCGGCCTCGGACCGGATCGTGGCGAACGACTGGCGGTAGATCTCGGCCCCGTCACGGATGTAGTCGAGCTCGGTGCTCATCCCACCTCGCCCTCGGTTCCCAGCGCATCCGACCACCGGTGCTCGAGGCCGGCCCAGCGCCAGATCAGGATCGCGGCCGCCCACACGGTGATGAACAGCCCAACCATCACATAGCCGGCCGTGTTCAGATCGAAGCTGCCCACCACGTCGCCGAGCCAGCCGCGGAGGTGCAGCTTGCTGGACACCAGCGCGGTGATCTCGATGCCCCCCACTACGAACGCCACCGCCACGGATAGCGCCGTGATGATGATGTTGTAATAGATCTTCCGGACCGGCCGGTCGAACGCCCAGGCGTAGGCGGTGTTCATCAGCAGGCCGTCGAGCGTGTCGAGCAGGGTCATGCCGCCCGCGAACAGGAGCGGCAGCGTGAGCACCGAATACCAGGGCAGTCCGGCGGTGGCCGCGGCCGCCGTGCCGCCAAGCAGCAGCACCTCGGTGGCCGTGTCGAAGCCGATGCCGAATGCGCAGCCCACCGGGAACAGCTGCCAGGTGTGATTGATCGACCGCATCCACCGGCCGAAGAAGCGACTCATCAGCCCGCGCGCGGCCAGCTGTGCCTCGAGCTCGGCCTCGTTGTACCGGCCGCGGCGCATGTTGCCGAACACGCGCAAGATGCCCCTGAGCACGACCAGGTTCATGGCTGCGATCAGCCACAGGAAGGTCGCGGACAGCACGGTGCTGGCTATCCCGCCGACGGCAAAGAACCCTGAGCTGGGGTCCACCACGGCTTTGAACACGGCCTTGGCCGCGAAGGTGATACCCACCGCGACCACCATGACCACGCTGGCGTGTCCCAGGGCGAACATGAATCCCGAGGCCAGCGGGCGCTTGCCGTCGGCGATCAGCTTACGGGTGGCATTGTCGATGGCGGCGATGTGGTCGGCATCGAACGCGTGGCGAAAGCCCAGTGTCCACGCGGTGAACGCGGCCCCCAGACCCACGCCCAGACCCTGATACTGGAAGTGGTGCGGAAGCACGGCGATCACGAACGTCCCCCAACCCAGGGCGTTGAAGCCGAGCACGGTCAGGGCCATGACGCCGATGCGCCCGCGTTCGCCACGGTCGAGCGAGGCCCAGGCGCGACGGATACGTGATCCCGCCATCAGCCGCCCAGCACCTCCACGGCGTCCTCGACCGAGGCCACCCGCTGCTCGCGGGCCAGGACGCGCACGAGGATCCCGTCCTCGGTGCCGGCGATGGCCACCGGCTGCTCCGCCCGCTCGCCGCACCGGCGCTCGCAGGCCGCCCAGTGCTCGGCCGGGCCGGCGGCTTGCCGCGTCCCGGCTCGGGTCCGGGCGGCCGCGCTGACGTCCAGGCGAGCCTTGGGGCACCGGCCTCGGCCCGCGCAGGCGGTTAACCCCACCCAGCCGGAGTCCCGCTCCAGGACGAGCCCCAGGCGGCCAAGCTCGGTCCGCGCGGTGTCGGCGGCGGGCGGCGGCAGATCCACCACGCTGAGGGTGCGCTCGGGGCCGAGCCGGACCTCGGCGACGCTCTGGGCCAGCCGCATCAGGTCGCCCGCGTCCAGGCGCCCCAGCGGGACCAGCGCGGTCACGGACACACGGCCATCCGACTGTCTGAGCGTCCCGGGATCCAGCCGACACCCGGCCCGGGTGTCGAGCCGGCCCGAGATCCGGGTGCCCAGCCGCTGAGCGATGGCGGCGGCGGCGCCCGAGAGCTCAGCGATCCGCCAGGCCCCGACGCCCCGCTCGCGGCGCTCGGCCAGAAACGCCTCGGCGGCGGCCACCGCGGCGCCCGCCGCCTGGGTCGGAGCCAGCGGCCGGGAGGTGAGCTGTCCGCCCACCGCCAGCGTGTAGCTCTGGGCTCCGCGGGCGAGGAGAGCAACGTCGGGCCGGCGCTCCAGGGCCAGCCCGGTGCCGTCGTCGACCGCGAACAGGAAGCGTCCCGACAGCGCGGCCAGCTCCGGAGCCGCGCACAGGCGGCGATCGATCTCCTCGACGAGCGCGTCGGTGCTCGCCCGGGCCGACGGATGACGACCGCCCAGCGGGCTGGCCATCAGGTTGCGCACCCGGTCATGGCCGACCGACGGCAGAAGCCCTGCCGGCGCGAGCAGATCAACCAGCTGCGGACCGGCGGCCGCGGAAAGCCCGCGAACCTGCAGGTTGGCCCGGGAGGTCAGCTCGACCAGTCCGTTGCCCAGCTGCGCCGCCTGGGACAGCGCGACCAGCTGCGGGGACCTGACGCGGCCGCCGGGCAGTCGGATTCGAGCCAGATGCCCGTCCTGCGCTTCGTGCAGGATGAGGCTGCCGGGGCAGCGATCGATCGCCGTGCGATCGGGTGCGCAGACCGTCAACTTCACGCAGTACCTCCTGGGGATGACGCGTCCCCGACGATGGTTCTGCGATGGCTCGAAGTCCTGGCTTTCGGGCGCTGGGCCCAATCACAGTGGCGCGACCACGCCGGACTCACACCGGCTTCCACGCACCATCGCGCGTGCGGGCCGGAGTCTATCTACTCGTGACCGGCAGCGGGACGTCACCGCCGGCGGAAACAGCCAGGGCAAACCGGTTGTGCAAGCGGTTGGCGGTGAGCGCATCCGCAGCCGCCTTCACCCCAGCCGGGTCGGTACCGGTGACCAGCCACGCGGGCGGCGAGGATCCCTGACCGACGGCCGCGACCAGGCCGCCGGCGCGGGTCACCGTGCGCTTTACGGTGCCCTGCGGGCTGAGCAGCTCGAGCCGGCCTCCCGACGGGGAGAAACGGGCGTATACGCCGCTCGCCGACGGGCCATGCGCCAGCAGCGCGGCCGCGATTTCGCCGCGCAAATCCGTCCAGGTGCCCACCACCACGGCCAGCGAGTCGGTGCCAGAGCCCGTCCCGGGTGCCTGGACAGCCACCGGAACGCCGATCCCCTCAAGCGCCGAAGTCACCTGACGACAGGCCTGACCCACGTCGGCGGCGCACTCCAGCGTGGTCGGGAATCGCTTGCCGCCGATGCCGTGCACGAACGGCTCGGGAAACGAGCCGACCACGGCGTGGGTGGAGGCCGACGTGGGATGCAGGTCCCACCAGATCCGGTCGCCGCTGTGGAGCTCTGTGGAGGCGGGACCCAGCGCGGGGGCGATGCCGTTGACGTAGTAGAACCAGGAAGCTCGCGGGGGCCGGGCCGAAAGCCGGTCGATGGCTTGCACCACCCGCTTCCGGTTGCTGGTCTGGACCCGGAAGCCTCGCTGCAACAGGCGCAGCACGCTGTCCGAACCGCGCACGTTCTGGTAGCTCCGAGTCGCAACAGTCCGAGAACTGAAGTCGCGGGTCACGGTGACGGTGACCCCGGAGCTCCCCGATCCACCCTGCAGGCCGCAGCCGGCACCGGCGATCGCCGCAGCGATCATGCCCATTGCCGCTGCGCCACTGGACCTCACGTGACGTGCGATCGTACCGGCCCACCCGCCGGTGCGTAGACTCGGTTCGGGCCCGAAATGACCGTCAACCTGACCCGCATCTACACCCGCCTGGGTGACTCCGGCGAGACCCACCTGGGGGACATGAGCCGGGTGCCCAAGACCGATCCTCGGATCGAGGCGTACGGGACGGTGGATGAGCTCAACTCCCACCTCGGGCTGGCGCTGACCCTCGACGATCTGGCCCCGCAGCACGCTGAGTGGCTCCGCCGGGTCCAGAACGACCTGTTCGACGTCGGTGCTGACATCTCGGTGCCGCAGGAGGACGAGAAGCGCGAGCACCTGCGGGTCCTGCCCGAGCAAACGGAATGGCTCGAGGCGCGCTGCGACGAGGTCAACGCCAGTCTCGAGCCGTTGAAGTCGTTCGTGCTGCCGGGCGGCACCCCGGCCGCGGCGCAGCTGCACATCTGCCGCACCGTATGCCGGCGGGCCGAGCGGCTGGCCGTGGCCTGCGGCGACGCGATCAACCCGGAGACCGTCCGCTACCTGAACCGGCTGTCTGACCTGTTGTTCATCCTGGCCCGCAGCGCCAACCACGGGCGCGAGCCGCTCTGGGAGCCCGGGCGCTACCGCTGAACCCGGCTCAGCGCCGGAAGGCCGAGCTCACGGCGGTGGCCACCAGGAGGCCGAGCAGCGCGATCGCGGCGGCACCGATCACGAACGCCTCGTGTGAGCGGACGTAACCGACCACCTGGTGAGGCCAGGCCAGGGCCACGAGCGCGGCCAGGGCGACTCCGCCCGCCAGCGCCAGAGCTGACGGCGTGACCGTCCGGCGCAGCGAGACCTGAGTGACCGGCGAAGCCGCGGCGAGTCGGGGGCGTTGCGCCTCGAGCTTGAACAGCATGCCCACCGCGGCCAGCGCCCACGTACCGGCGATCAGGAATCCGCCCAACACGTCGCTCGGGTAGTGCCAGCCCAGGGTGAGGAACGAGTAGCTGACGGCCACAGCGAACGTCGCCCCCAGCGCGGCTACCACCCCGCGCCACCGTCCCGGGGCGGCTAGGACCGACCCCAAGGCCAGCGACATGGCGGCGGTGGCGTGCCCGCTGGGCCACGATGCGACGGACACCGGGCTTTGGTCGCCCAGCAGGTTGTGCGCCCGCGGAACGGCCAGCAGGGGCTTGAGCAGCTGGGTGGTCAGGTTCGCGCCGACCAGGATCACCACCACGGCCAGCGCCACGCGAGGCCGGCGCCGGGCTAGGGCCACGATCACCGGGACGACGGCGAAGTACACCCAGGGCGTGGGGTTGCACAGGCGGGCCACGAACCCGGCCACCGAGTTGACCGTGGGGCGGCTGAGGCCCAGGAACCCCCGGAAGATGACCTGGTCTGCGTGCTGGCCCAGCCCGACGTGGAGGGCCACCACTGCGGTGAGGACGACCAGGCAGCCGCCGAGGGCGGCGCCGACGAAGGCTGTGCGGGCGCGGCGGGGCACGGTTCGCAGGCTAGCGACCGGCCTTAAGCGCGCTTATCCGGCGTCCTGCTCCTGCTCCTGCGCGGCGTCCCGTTCCTGCTCCGGCTTGGCCTGGCGAGTGATCCGCATCTCCGGGGCCCGGCCGGTCTTGCGCAGGTGCGCGAAGTGCTCGATGTCCTCGGGCGAGGCGACCTCCACGCTCAACTCCGAGGCCGGCTCTAACCGTCCGGCCTCGTACAGCAGCTCCTGATACACCGGCGCCCGGACCGCGGTCCTCTGACCGGGGCGGCCGCTGCGCTCGATGTCGATGTCCTGCGTGCCGGAGCGCAGAGCCCAGCGCTGCGCGTCACCCAGCTTTTCCGCAGTGAACTTGATCGGCGTGGTGTCGGCGCCGCCCCGCGTTCCGTCCACCCGCACCCCGGCGCCCGCATCCGTGAGCGCGTCGGCCAGCCGGGCCAGGTTCCGCCGGTAGGGCGCGGGCACGATCGCCACCGGCCCCACGGCGTCCGTTCGGCCGCGCAGCGACTCGGCCACGGCCCCGACGAGCACGAACTCAACCCGGTTGTCCTTGAGCCACCGCAGCAGAGCCAGGGCCTCTTGGTCGAGATGCTCAAAGCCCTTACTCGGGTCGATGGGACGGGTGCTGATGCGTGAGGTACGACGTCTGAGCAGCATGTTGTGCCGATTCGCGGCCGGGGGTCGGAGTCCTTCCCAGCCGCCCCTAGTCGTGCAGATGGAACGGCAGCGTGGCCACGACGACCTCCGTCCGAGCCTTCAGCACCGCCTCGAGCAGGCGGCCCCGCTGGTTGTGGAGGATCTCGTGACGCCGCTTGTTGGGAATGATCTCCGGGATCAGGACGGTGATCGTCGCGTCCTCACCCTCGATCGAGCGCAGATAGCGCAGGACGGTTCGGATCAGCGAGCGCTGAGGGTCGATCACGATCTCCAGCGGCACGCTGCACTTCCAGTCGGCCCAGGAGCGCCTGATCTGGTCGCGTTCCTCCTCGTCTCCAGCCACCGCCACGGCGACCACCGTCTCGCCCAGCGACAACCCGGCACTGAGGGCCCGCGAGGTCAACACGCTGACCGTGGTGGTGGGGATCACCACGATGCTGGCGTGTTTGCGCGGTGGCGGCGGGGTCTTGCCGAGCCTCAGCTCCCGTGCCACCACCGCGTAGTAGCCCTCGATCCGCGAGAACAGGACCATCAGCAACGGGATCGTCAGCGTGACCACCCACGCCCCGTGTAGGAACTTGGTCGACACGAACACCAGCACGGCGATGCCCGTCATCACCGCACCGGTGCCGTTCAGCGCCGCTCGGATCTTCCAGCGCCGCGGCCGGTCGCGGACCCAGTGCCTGACCAGCCCGATCTGGCTGATCGTGAAGCCGACGAACACGCCGATCGTGAACATCGGGATCAGCTTGTCGGTGACCGCGCCGACGGCAATCAGCAGTGCCGCGGCAAGGATCGCCAGGACGGCAATCCCGTACCGATACACGGGACGCTCGGCTCGCAGGTAGAACAGGTGCGGGAGCCTGTGGTCCTTGGCCAGCAGGCTCATCAGCACCGGCAGGCCGCCGAAGCTCGTGTTGGCGGCAAACCCCAGCACGGCGGTCACGGCCAGGTTCGAAACGTAGAACGCCCACCCGTTCCCCAAGGCGCCGGCGGTCAGCTGGGCCAGGATCGTCACCCCGCCCCGGGGCACCACGTGGTGGGCGCGGATCAGGATCGACAGCCCCACCAGCATCACGCCGAGCAGCACCCCGAGCGCGAGCTCGGTCCGCTGCGCGGTCCGAATCCGCGGCTCTCGGAACGCCGGCACCCCGTTTGAGATTGCCTCCACCCCGGTGACCGCCGAGCACCCGGCGGCGAACGCCTTGAGCAACAGCACGATCCCCAGCGCCGTGGTGGCCTTGATCGGCACCGGGGTGCCGATCAAGGCCACGGGGTGCGGAT
>DATKRM010000024.1:0-2359 GCA_035532195.1 Solirubrobacteraceae bacterium | reverse complement strand
GCCTCCGATCGACACCTCCCCTGGGAGCGGCGAGTCGAGATTTACCTGCAAGCGCGGCATCGTAGTCATTGAAGCGAGCGCACTACGCTTTGCGCGTGCCGCGTGCCGCCGTAGTCGTCCCGAACTGGAACGGGGCACAGTTCCTCGGCGAGTGCCTGACCTCGCTGCAGAACCAGAGCCAGGCCGCCGAGCTGATCGTGGTTGATGGAGGGTCCCGCGACGGGTCGGTCGAGCTTGTGCGCCAGCGCTTCCCGGACATCACGCTGCTCAGCCTCCCGACCAACCTCGGGTTTGCCGGAGCGGTCAACCGGGGCATCGAGCACGCGATCCGAGACGGCGCCGAGTACGTGGCTTTGCTCAACAACGACGCCGTGGCCGAGGCGGAGTGGCTGGCCCGCCTGATCGCCACGGCCGAGTCTTACTCGGAGGCTGGAATCGTCACCTCAAAGCTGCTGCGCTACGACCGGCGGCACATCGACAGCACGGGCGACTTCTACTCCTCCTGGGGCTGGGCCTACCCCCGCGGGCGCGACGAGATCGACCAGGGGCAGTACGACACGCCTGAGTTTCGCGAGGTGTTCTGCGGCTCTGGCGGGGCCAGCCTGTTCCGGGTGCGCATGCTCGACGACGTGGGGCTGTTCGATGAGGACTACTTCGCCTATCTCGAGGACCAGGACCTGGGGTTTAGAGCCCAGCTGCGCGGCTGGCGAGCCCGCTACGAGGCCACCGCCGTGGCCTATCACCACATGATGGGCACCAGCGCCGGCCTGGATCACTTCGGTCGCTACCACGCCATCCGCAATTGCATCTTCCTGTACGTCAAGAACATGCCCGGGCCGCTGTGCTGGAAGTACCTGCCCAAGTTCCTGGTCGGCCTGTTCCTGATGGGTCTGAACGACGTGCGGCGGCGGCGCTTCCGGGCCATCGCCGGCGCGTACATCGACGCGCTCCGGCACCTGCCCCGGATGCTGGCCAAGCGGCGCCGGGTTCAGCGGGCGCGCACGGTCCCGGTCCAGTACATCGACTCGATCCTCATCCACCCGCTTCCCCCCACCCAGAAGAACCTGATCCGGCTCGCCGGGGCGCTGCGGTGGTCCGGCTGAGGCTGCGCCACCTGGGGGCGATGGCCGCGGTGCTGGCGGCGGCGGGCTGCGGTTCGTCGGGCTCTTCCACCGCGCCTCGGACGACTCCGCCCCCGTCCCCGACCTCCGAGCAGTTCGGGGCCAATACCGGCCTGCTGTTCAACAGCCGCCTGTACGGGCCAGCGCAGATCGCGGCGCAGCTCCAGGCGCTGCATGAGACCGGGGCCACCCTGGCCCGGGCCGACGCGGCCTGGGAGTCGGCCGAGCCGGCGCCGCCCGCTGGAGGGGTGCACCGTTACAGCTGGGCGTTTGACGACACGATCGCCGGCTCGCTGGCCGCCCAGGGGCTGCGCTGGCTGCCGATCATCGATTACTCGCCGCCGTGGGCGCAGTCGGTTCCCGGCCAGGACCACTCGCCACCGTCGAGCCCGGCCGACTACGCCGCGTATGCGGCGGCGCTGGCCGGCCGATACGGCCCCGGCGGCTCGTTCTGGCGCGGGCACCCTGAGCTGCCGCCTCAGCCGGTCGACACCTACGAGATCTGGAACGAGCCGGACAACACGAGCTTCTGGAAGCCGGCGCCCAACCCGGCGGTGTACGCCGATCTGTATCAGCGGGCCCGTGACGCAATCGCCTCGCTTCAGCCCGCCGCCCACGTGATCGTGGGCGGCCTGACTCACCCCACCGAATTCCTGCCCGCGTTGCTGGCCGCCGCCCCCGGTCTGCGCGGGCACATCGACGGCGTGGCCATCCACCCGTACGGAGCCACGCCGGCGGCGGTGCTGGGGCGCGCGCGCGATGCCCGGACGGTGCTGCGCAGCCTGGGTCTGGACGACGTCCCGCTATACGTCACCGAGTTCGGATGGACCACCAGCCCGCCCGGGGCGCTCGACTACCTCCCCGCCCGGTTGCGTCCGGCCTACATCGAGCAGACGCTGGCGGCGCTCGGCCACACCAACTGCGGCGTGTCGGCGGTGATGCTGTATGCCTGGGTCACTCCCGAGCGCAACCCGCGGGACTCCCAGGACTGGTTCGGCATCCACCCGCCCGGCGGGGGCAGCCCGCCGGATACGACCGCGTTCGCCCGCGGTGTGAGCGCGGCCGGGTCACCCGCGCCGGCGCAGGCGGTGTGCTAAGGCGCCGATAGCCTGGCGACGCTTGCTTCTAACGAGGGCTCGCTTTCGTGCTTCCAGATAGGCGCTCGAGCCTTCGCCGGAGAAACCCCGCCCCCGCCGCGGGCGCTAATTGTTGGTGAAGATCGCCCATTTCCCGCCGAG
>DATKRM010000023.1:0-4498 GCA_035532195.1 Solirubrobacteraceae bacterium | reverse complement strand
GATCGATCACCGAAGACAGATAGGCCCGCAGCGACTTGTTGTTCATGTCCCACACGCCGAGGCCGGCGTCGTTGGGGATCTGCGCGGTCACGTCGCCGGTTGGGGTGCAGGCCCACTGCGGGTGGCTCTGGTACGTGCTGCTGGACGAGTTGAACTCGGCGGGGGACATCCACAGACCGAGCTGGAGGCCCTGGGAGTGCAGGTACTTGACGAAGTCGGGCACGCCGTCGGCGCCCGAGATGGGGAAGCGAGCGCTATCCCATTGCCAGTCGCCTGAGCTCGCGCCCTGCCACTGGTCGTCGAGCATGAAGGTCTCGCCTCCCAGCGAGGCCAGGAGCGCCGCCTGGGGCCTGAGGTTGGCGTCGCTCAGTCCCGAGCCGTGGCCCCAGGGATGGAACGAGTTGAGGTCGACCGACTGGGTGCCGGCCGGCATCTCGTGGGCGGCGAAGTCGTTCACGAACGCCGCCGCAGCCTGCTGGGCGCCGCCGTGGTAGACGCCGAGGTAGGCCCGGCCCAGGTCGAGCGTGCGGAGCGGCAGCAGCGTGCGCTGGCGGACCGGGGCCGGATACGCGGGGTTGTCCTGGCGGTTGTAATTGGGCGGGCTGGTCATCAGCGGGCCCCAGTCGAATGCGTCGCGGGCGTTGTCCACCCCCACCCAGGTGCGCCCGCCGGGGTCGCGCCCCACCCGGCTCAGCGAGCCGCCGCGCCGTTGGCCGACCAGGAACCACCCGGCCCCGCTGCCGTTGTCGAAGCGGGCGATCTGACCCTCGTCGTCGAACGCCCCCGGCTCGGAAGTGGCGGCGCGGAAGTCCTGGCGCCAGTCAGAGCCGCCGTGATAGGCCTGCACCTCCGCGCTGGCCGGCGCCGGCGAGGTCAGCTCGGCCAGCGAGTACTTCCCGATCCGAAACGCAGCCGGCGTGCGATCGACCAGCGTCGAGGAGACGCCCTCAACGGCCGCGCCGGGATACAGGCTCCAGGTGCGGTCCAGCTCGAGTTGGCGGCGGCCGGCCAGCCCGTAGCGGAACACCACCTCCACGCCGCGGCCGGCGGCCGGGCGCGCCGGATCGGGTGGGATGGCTTGCGCCGTGGCGCCGATCAGCCTCCACCCGAGGTTGGAGGATGTGGGCACCGAATCAACGGTGACGGCAAACCCTGGCGAGTCGGGAACCGACCAGTTCTGCCCGGTGGCCGGATCGGACAGCTCGGTCGTGGACACGTGACGGGCCCCGTCGATGCCCCAACGCTGGACGATCTGATTGTTCCGGAGCACCACCTGCGAGCCGGACACCCGCGCGGTGGCGTCGCCGGCCTGGGCGATGCTGTGTGGGCTCGCGGGGGGCCCGCCCACGGCCAGCGCGGCGGCCGCCGCGGCCAGCGCGGCAATCACGTAGGTCCCGTGCCGGCGAGGCTGGCCGTGCAGCCGTTGACGTCGGCCGAGGGCGCACTCTGCGATGGGGGCGCGGCGCCCGGACCGGTGGCCCACCGGTGATCGGCCAGTGCCCCCAGCGAGAAGTCGAGCGCTCCACCGGCGCGCAGCTGGCAGGTGGTGAGGAAGGTGCGGTTGACCGCGCTGCCGTTCAGCTGGAGGCCGTGCACGTACGGCTTGGCGTTGCTTGCGCCGGGGGCGGCGATGGCCAGTATGGAGCTGCCCTGGTTGACGGTGGCGCGCGGGAACATGGGGCTCGAGAGCTCCCAGGCGTTGACCCCGGGGGCGACGTGGTAGAGGCCTAGCGCAGCCAGCACGTACCAGGCCGACATCTCGCCGGTGTCGTCGTTGCCGGGCATGCCCTGCGGCGTCTGGTTGGAGGTTTCCAGCTCGGCCCGCGCCACCTTCTGCGTCTTCCATGGCTGGCCTAGCCAGTCGTAGTACCAGGGGGCCCACAGGTCAGGCTCGTTGACCGACGTGTACTGGTTGCCGATGTAGTAGACGCCGAAGAAGCTGATCTCCTGCTGGGCCAGCGGGACAGCCGGCGCCAGCGGCTGGTTGAGCGCGGTGGAGAAGAAGCGATCGAGCCGGCGCAGGGCCACCTGGGTGCCACCGATCGCCTGGGCCAGTCCGGCCACGTCGTGGGGCACCGCCCACAGGTACTGCCAGCCGGTGCCTTCCTGATAGCCGTCCTGGAAGTTCGGGCTGTAGGGCAGCGTGACAGGAGCGCTCAAACCGGTGATCCCGGTGGGATCCGAGGGCTGGGTCGGGTTGTCCCAGCTGCCGTCGCTGTTGCGCGGCTGGATGAAGTGGTTGGCCGGGTTGACCAGGTGGCGCCAGTAGCCCGCACGCGCGGACAGCGTGCCCGCGTTGGTGTTGTCGCCCAGCGCCTGGGCCAGCTGGGCCACGGCGTGGTCGTCGATGTTGTACTCCTCGGTCAGCGCGGCGCCGATGCCGGTGACGTCGTGGGGCACGTATCCGTATTTCAGGTAGGCGTCGAGATGCTCCCGCGGCCACACCGGCGGCAGCGTGGTGGCCTGGTGCAGCAGATCGCTGAGCGCGCGCTGCGTGTCGGTGGCGTTGAGCAGCCCGGCGGCGGCTCCCTCGGCCAGTGTGGCCGAACCCGAGTCGCCGCCCATGATCCCGCGGTCGATGTTGGCCTGCACCCACCTGGGGATCACGCCGTGGTTCTGGTCGGCGTCGTCGAGTAGAGAGACCATCACGTCGTGAGCCACCGCCGGCTCGATCAGCTCGAGCAGCGGCGTCTGGCTGCGGTAGGTGTCCCACAGCGACAGCGCGGTGTAGTGGTGGTGCCCAGTGGCCACCTGGTGGACCGCCCCGTCCATGCCCAGGTAGCGCCCGTCGGCATCGTCGAGCACCGAGGGCATGAGGAGCGAGCGGTAGAGGTTGTCGTAGAACGTCTGCTGCTGGCCGCGGGTGCCGCCGGTCACCGCGACGTCGTTGAGGCGGCGGTTCCAGGCTGTGCGGGCAGCGCGGCGCACGCTGGCAAAGCTGCGCAACGCCGGGATCTCCGTGGCCAGATTGTTCTGCGCTCCGGCCAGATCGATGTAGCTGACCCCCACCCGCATGGTGACCGTGCGGTTGGCGGTGGTGTCGAAGGTGGCGTAGCCGAGCGCGTTCGGACCCGACGCACCGGTGGCCGCCGAAAACGGGCGGTCGAATTGGGCGTCGAAGTACAGGGTGTAGCCGACGTCGGACTTGACCCAGCCCTGGAGCTCGTGATCCCCCACCACGCTCACCGACCCGGGGTTGGCGTGGTTGATGCTCTGGCTGACCTCCGCCAGGACGTTGGCCTGCTTGGTGCTTGGGAAGGTGAACCGCATCAGCGCCGCGCGGGTGGTGCCGGTCAGCTCGACCCGCGTCTGGTAGCGCTGAAGCCGCACGGCGTAGTAGCCGGGCTGGGCCACTTCGGTGGCGTGGTTGTACGGCGAGCCGAACCCGGCAGGGCTCGAAGAGACCGGGCCGGTCGTCGGCATGAACGGCAGGTCGCCGCCGATGTGGATTCCCGCGCCGTCGAAGTGAGTCAGCGAGAAGCCCCGGATCTCCGGGTCCTGGTAGCTGTATCCCGTGTAGTCGACCGGATCCTGCTGATCGCCGGGCAGGGCCGTGTCCGGCCCCGGCTGGATCAACCCGAACGGCAGCGAGGCACCGACCATGGGAAAGCCGGGGCCCAGCGTCCCGTTGCGTGTGTCGACAAATCCCGCCGGGTCGGCGGCGGCCACCGCGGGGAGCGCGGCCAACGCCGCAGCTACCAGCGCGCCGGCGGCAGCCCGGCGTGCCCGCCCGACCGTCATCCGACCGGTAGTCCGCCCGCGCCGCTGGAGACCTGCTGCTGCGTGCAGTTGGTCGACGGCGGAACCGCGCCCGGGCCGTACGCCCGCAGGGCGCTGCCGGAGACCCGGAAGCCCAGCGCCCGCGCGTTGGCCCGCTGCAGACGGACCACGTCGGCGCCGAACACGGGCGAGATGGTGAAGAACCATTCGTCGGTGGTCGAGCACTGGAAGGCACCGTTGTAGTCGCCCACCTCCTCGGCGTAGCCCAGCTGATCCTGGGCCAGGCCGAACATGAACGACACCGGGGCATGCACGTCCTGGTTGAGCGAGAACTTGATCGACGGGTAGGGCTCGCCGGGCACCGAGAAGAACGGGATGTTGCCCACCCGCAGCGCGGTCACCGTGGAAATGAACACGTCACCGGCGCCCCACGGGGGGGTGATGGAGCGCCCGATCTTGTACCCGCCCAGCGGGCTTGGGTTGTTCGGCTCGGCGCCCGCGACCAGCAGGACCGGGTTGGTGTTCTCGACCCGGATCTTGCGCTCGGTCCCGGTAACGATCCGGCGCCTCAGGTAGGTGCCGTTGCCCGCCGCGGCCATGGCCACGCGGGCCACCGCGTTGCCGTAGATGTCGGCCGGGCCGTTGTCGGTGCTGGCCGCCGGGTCGATGCTGGGGTCGGTGCCCTGGGGCGTGCCGGCCGGCCAGGTGTGGCCCATCGCACCGACCGTGACGATGGCCACCGAGCCCGGATAGCCGTACGTCGCGCCGGATGCGATGT
>DATKRM010000022.1:0-6957 GCA_035532195.1 Solirubrobacteraceae bacterium | reverse complement strand
CGATCACCGCCTGGGCCGGGCGCCGGTGCCACCGGCGAGCGACGATCAACCCGATCAGGGCACCGATCAGGGTCAGGGCGGCGGTCACGTACAGAGTGTGTAGCGCGCCAGGGAGTGCAGTGCCAGCACCGTCCCGGGCTGAACCTGATCGTCGCCGGGGGGGATCAGCGCCAGGGCGTCGGCGCCGATCAGCGAGGTGATTACGTGCGACCCCTGAGGGCCGTTGACCCGGGCCACCGTGGTGCCGTCGGACAACTCAAGCCGAACCCGCAGGGCCTGCTCCCGGATCGGATTGCGCCGGATCGGATCGCCCACCAGCCGAGCCTCGGTCGGGCCGTTCAGGGCTTCGGTGCGGCCGCCCAGCCGGCGCAGGGCCGGGGCCACGAACAGGGCAAATGTGACCGCGGCCGATACTGGGTTGCCGGGCAGGCCGAACACCAGCTTGGCCTGGCGGGTGCCGAACCAGGTGGGCTTACCCGGCTGGAGCGCGACGCCCCAGAACGCCTCCGCCACCCCAAGCTGGGCCAGCGCGGGCTTGACGTGATCATGCGGGCCCACCGACATGCCTCCGCACACCACCACCACGTCGGCGTCTTGAAGCGCCCGGGCCAGCCCGGCCTCGGTGGCCGCCGGCTCGTCGGCCAGCAGCTGGGAGGCTGGCGCCAGCGCGCCCTCGGCCCGGGAGTACGCCGTGAGCATCGGCCCGTTGGAGTTGTGGATCTGGCCCGCCTGGAGCGAGGCTCCGGGGTCGCGCAGCTCGTCTCCGGTGGCCAGCACCTGAACCCGCGGGCGGCCGGTGGCCCGGACCTCAGCCACTCCCGCGGCCACGGCGGCGCCCAGCTCGGCCGGACCCAGGGCGGTCCCGGCGGCCAGTATCCGGTCGCCGGCTCGCATCACCTCACCCGCGGCGCGGATGTTGGCGCTCGGGGCCACCTCGGCCGTTGTGGCGATGCGCTCGCCCTCGCCGGTCACATCCTCCTGGCGGATCACCGAGTCGCTTCCCGGCGGGACGGCTGCCCCGGTCGAGATGCGAACCGCCTCGCCGTCGCGGACCGGGACCTGGCTCGGCTCCCCGGCCCGCGATTCGCCGACCACGGTCAGGGTCCGCCCGGCCTGACCGGCCGTGACCGCGTAGCCATCCATGGCCGAGCTGGGGAACGGCGGTAGATCGCCGGCCGCCAGCACGTCGGCGGCCAGCACCCGGCCGAGCGCATCTGCGATCGGGACGGGCTGAGGATCCAGGGGCTGGACGGCGTCCAGGACCCGCTGGCGCGCGTCCGCGACGGGGATCAGCTCTCCGGGCACAGCGCCATATTTTGACCCTGGGAGCGGGCCGGGTCAGCGGGTGGGTAGAGAGACCGATCCCAGAGTGACCACGCCGGCCTGCTTCATGCCCAGGTAGCCGGCCGTGGCCTCCGTCAGATCCCAATCGCGGCCGGCCCCATAGGGCCCGCGGTCGATCACCGGCACGATGATCGACTTGCCGTGGTAGTAGAAGGCGACCTTGGTACCGCAGGGCAGGGTCTTGTGGGCCACGCCCAGCGTGTTGGCGTGCAGCCGGACGCCGCAGGCCGTCGTGCTCCCGGCCTGGTTGTACCAGGTGGCCACCGCGGGTCGGTACACGATCATCGTCACCGAGGGTTCACCGGCGGCGGCTCCGCCGCCCCGCCCTCGGGACACCACGGCCCGGACCGAGAACTGCCCGATGTGGTTGGCCTGCCACTGGACCGAAAATGATCCGTCGCCGCGCGCCCGCGTCTGCACGGTGGGTGTCCAGGTCCATCCGGTCTTCTGGCCCGAGAGTTCGATCTCGATTGTGCTCCCCGCATGGCTGGAGTCGACGCGCCCGCTAAACCGGATCTGGCTGTTCAGGAAGCCGGCGCCCATCGTGGTGATGGTCGTCCCGCCGGCGCTGGCGCTGACCCGACCGGTCGGCGGATTGCCCGGGCTGCTGGAGGAGCCGCTCGAGCCCGACGAGGAAGACGAGCTGCCCTGGAGCCCGCCCCCGCCCGACGCGGCCAGGCCGATCGCGGGCAGCGACAGCAGGCTGGCTAGGGCTGAAAGCAGTACGACTACGTGTGCGTTCCCGCGGCGCGTCAAAACCGGCATAGCTCCTGTTTTGGTTGGCTGCCTACGGGGTGAGCTGACGGGCTCGCGCTGTTGGCGCTACGGCCCTTTACCGGGCCGATTCGCCCCTGCGGCTTTAACCGCTAGTGGGTCCCCCGCCGGCCATCCGCGGACGGTTGGCCGCTCGGCGTGGCCGGCAGTATACGTAACGCGGCGGAGACCGGCGCTAGGGACGCGGCAGGCGGGACAGGGTCCGGCGCAGGGCTCGGGTGCCGAGCGTGAGCCCGATCTCGCCCAGCTCGGCCGCCGCCCCGACGGCGGTGCCCACGATGTCCGCTGCACTGGGCGGTGCTTTGCGCACCTCGGACGAAGGTCCAGCGCCGGTGGCGGGCGTGCCTCGGGGCTGGGCGGGTTGCTGCAGTCGGGGCGGGGACGGGCGGCTGGCGCGAGCCGTTCGGCCGCTCGGACCGGCGGCCGGGGGAATCGCGGTCGCCGGCTGGGCCCGGGACGAGGCGGGTTTCCGGCCCGCCGACGCCCGTTTGGCCGCCGGTTTGGGCTTGGCCTCCGGGCCCGGCGGGGCAGGCGGTCGCTTGGCGCTACGGCGATGGGGCCGGGTCCGCGGGAGCGCGGACAGGAGGTCTGTGGGGTCCGGTTGTTTGACCAAATTCGCGACAGGCGTGAAACGGATTTGCCGCTCAGACGTTAAGTCTTGAGCTGAGCGGCCGAAGTATGCCTACGGGCTCGGTCGCGGCGGCTACCGTTGCTCCAGGAATACCTTTTGACTTCAATAAGTATAGGGATATACTCGTGGTTCAATGGCGGCGTTGCGCCCTTGCGGCTGTACCCGTCGTATCTAATCCTCAGCGCCGCAAGTGCCCACCGGTGTGCGCCCGACCCCGAAGGATGAGATGTCAGTAGCCGAACTTCAGGAACTCGAAGAGATCAAGAACCTCGTCAACCGCGGACAGCAGCTAGGCGTGCTCACGTTTGCCGAGATCACCGGGGCGGTGTCCGAGCTCGATCTCGACGAGGCAGACGTCGAAGAGCTGCACGGCTTCCTCGAGCGAGCCGAGATTGAGCTGGTCGAGGAGCTCGACCCGGCGATCGCCGCGGCCGATCTGGAGCGCGCGCCTGACAAGCGGGGTGGCCGGCGCAAGCCGAAGACCGCGCTGGACCTCAAGCCGGACATGACGACCGACTCGCTCCAGCTGTTCCTCAAGGACATCGGCAAGGTCCGGCTGCTGACCGCCCAGGAGGAGGTCGACCTGGCCAAGCGGATCGAGCGTGGTGACCTGGACGCCAAGCAGAAGATGGTCGAGTCCAACCTCCGTCTGGTCGTCTCGATCGCCAAGAACTACCGCAACCAGGGCCTGCCGTTCCTGGATCTGATTCAGGAGGGCACGCTGGGCCTGGTGCGTGCGGCGGAGAAGTTCGACTACCGCAAGGGTTTCAAGTTCTCCACCTACGCCACCTGGTGGATCCGCCAGGCCATCGCTCGCGCGCTGGCCGACAAGGCGCGGACCATCCGTATCCCGGTCCACGTGGTCGAGAAGCTCAACAAGATCGGCCGGGCCGAGCGCAAGCTGGTGACCGAGCTGGGTCGCGAGCCCACCGCCGAGGAAATCGCCGAGGTGACCGGCATCGAGCCCGACGAGGTGGAGTCGATCAAGCGCTCCGCCCAGGCCCCGGTGTCGCTGGAGAAGCCGGTGGGCGATGAGGAAGAGTCCGAGTTCGGACAGTTCATCGCCGACGAGCGCGCCGAGTCCCCGTACGAGCGGGCGGCCGAGATCCTGACCAAGGAGGCGCTGCGCGAGGCGCTGGAGAACCTGAGCTACCGCGAGCGACGCGTGCTCGAGCTGCGCTATGGCCTCGGCGGCGAGCATCCCCGGACGCTGGACGAGGTGGGCCGTACGTTCAACGTGACGCGCGAGCGGATCCGTCAGATCGAGAATCAGTCGCTCAAGAAGCTCCAGTCGCTGGCTGAGGCGCAGAAGCTGCGCGACGTTGCCTGAGGCGTCCATTCGGACCGCGTCCGTCCCGTCGGGACGCGTTGGCTCGAGTCCCTCCGGGACGGACGCGCTCCTTCGAACGCCCACCCGGTCGCCCGCGCATCGGCCCCGGCCGGCGTCCAGGTACTGCCCTCGCTCCTTTAGCCCATGATTTGGGCCGCCGATGCAGGTCACGATGCTCGATCTGCGCGCGGCGCTTCAATATGTGGTTCGAAGTGAGGGGTCTGACCTTCACCTGAAGGTCGGGGCACACCCCCTGGCCCGCGTCCACGGCCAGCTGACCCCGCTCGAGCACTGCGAGCGACTCGCGCCCGAGGACACCGAGCACGTGCTGCACCAGATGCTGGACGGGCATCCGGACAAGCTGGCCGAGTTCGAGTCCAGTGGCGAGGTTGACTTCTCCTACGCGGTCGAGGGGCTGGCCCGCTTCCGGGTCAGCGCGTTCCGCCAGCGCGGCTCGATCTCGATCGTGTCCCGGGTGATCCCGTTCGCCGTGCGCTCGGTGTCCGAGCTGGGGCTCCCGCCCGTGATCAGCGAGCTGGCCGAGGAGGAGCGGGGGCTGATCCTGCTCACCGGCACCACCGGGTCCGGCAAATCGACCACGCTGGCCGCGATCATCGACCACATCAACTCGAGCAAGTCGCGACACGTCGTGACCATCGAGGACCCGATCGAGTACCTGCACACGGACCGCAACTCGATCATCAACCAGCGCGAGGTGGGGATGGACACCGAGTCGTTCAGCCGGGCCATGCGGCGGGTGCTGCGCCAGGACCCGGACGTGATCCTGATCGGCGAGATGCGTGACGAGGAGACCGTGCGCACCGCGCTGTCCGCGGCGGAGACCGGGCATCTGGTCCTGTCCACCGTCCACACACTCGACGCGCCGGAGACGGTGAACCGGATCATCGACTTCTTCCCCCTGCACGAGCAGAACCAGGCCCGGGCGATGCTCGGGGGCACGCTCAAGGGGATCGTCTCCCAGCGCCTGGTACCCACGCCGGACGGCAACGGGCGCGTGTGCGTATGCGAGATCCTGCGCATGACCGGGCGGGCCCGAGACATGATCCTCGACCCGGAACAGACCGGCCGGCTCTCGGAAGTGATCGTCGAGGGCGAGTACTACGGCATGCAGACGTTCGACCAGGCGCTGCTGCGCCATTTCCAGGCGGGGCGGGTATCGATGGAGGACGCGCTGCGCGTGGCCTCCAGCCCGCACGACTTCAAGCTGCTGGTGGCCGCCGAGGGCCGGCGCGGGACCAGCATGGACGACCTCCAGGACGCGGCTCAGGGCGCAGGCGGAGGCAGCCAACCGTCGGCCCGGCCGCCGGGCTCGGGCGGCCAGCCGTCGGCCCCGCCGCCGGTTCCGGCCTGAGGCCTCGGGCGCAACTCCGGTCGGGCACTCGGCCGGGCTCGGCCGTACTTCAGTTCGTGAAGCATTGCGCTAAACTCAGGCGTTCGAATGGCTTCCGACTCTGCGTGTCCGGTGTGCCGCACGGCGGAGATCGTGTGCGGCAAATGGACGCTGCTGGTCATTCGGGACCTGGCCGAGGGACGCTCCCGGTTCTGTGAGCTGGAGCGCTCACTCCGGGGCATCAGCCCGCGGACGCTGTCGCTTCGCCTCCGGGCGCTGGAGGAGGAGGGCATCGTCGAGCGCCAGACCTTCCCCGAGGTCCCGCCGCGGGTTGAGTACGCGCTGACCGAGAAGGGCCGAGCCCTGGTCCCGCTGATCGAGCAGATGCGGGTCTACGGCCGCGACTGGCTCGACTGCGACGTCGCGGACTGCGAGCCGGAGCTGGAGCGCGAGTCGGCCATCGCCGCCGTCTGACCGGGCCGGATGAAGGTCTCGGTTGCGGCGGACGAGCTGACTGGCATCGCCCAGGCAATCCCCGAGCAGCTCCGGCGTCGCGGGCATGAGGCGATTCTGCGGGGCGCCTACGACGAGTCAGAGCGGGCCGACTGGGCGTGGGCCAGCGAGGCGGCGGCCCGGGATGTGGCCGAGGGCCGGGCCGAGCTGGCCGTGGTGGCCTGCTGGACGGGCACCGGCGCGTCGATCGCGGCCAACAAGGTGGCCGGCGTGAGGGCCGCACTGTGCACCGACGCCGAGACGGCGGAGGGAGCGCGGCGCTGGAACGACGCCAACGTCCTGGCCCTCAGCCTGCGGCTGACCTCGGAGGCGCAGCTGGAGGAGATTCTCGACGCTTGGTTCGGCGGCCACTCCAGCCGCGAGTCCAGCGACGTGGACAACGTGGCTCACCTGGCCAAGATCGAGCAAGGCGACTGAACCTCTGCAAGGCGCCGTTCGCGGTGCAGGAGGCCGGGCGCGCGCAGCGAATCGGCGCTCGTGCGCGACAACGTCCTGCAACAGACTCTGGAAGCGTTCACCATGGACGCCGCCTGCCAGCTGGCCCTGGACGCCAGCCAGGGTGAGGAGATCCCGTTTGAGCTGATGGAGACCGAGGGACGACGGGGGCGCCCGCCGCTCTACTGCTACCAGCCACTGACCGGCCAGTTCATCGACCAGCGCCTGGGCGCCCTGTCCGGGCTGACCACCTATGCTCCGGCGGTCCGGGCCCTGGCCGGGCACGACCGCCTCGCCGCCTACCTGAACCTGCACGGGGTGTCGGCTGTTCCGGAGGACGCGCGCCGGCGGGCCGACGACGCATTGCGTTTGCTCCTGGGCCGGGTGTTCGCCGACCGCGACGACTTCGAGTTCGACGCAGACCGGTTCGCCTCGGCCTACGAGGAGCTCGAGCGAACCCTGCTGGAAGGGCGCTGCACCCTGATGGTGATCGCGCCGGTGCTGGGGATCGCGATCGACCCGACGACTCCGGAGATCCGCCTGCACGACGGTCTCTCGCTGACTCCCGGGGACCGGGTG
>DATKRM010000021.1:0-2058 GCA_035532195.1 Solirubrobacteraceae bacterium | reverse complement strand
GATCAGCTGGCCGAGGCCGTCGCTGCCGTTGAGCACGGTCAGGTTGGCTCCCTGCAGGCTCTCGGCGGCGGCGCGCAGCATGTCGGGCAGCTGGGCGATCATCTGCTGGTCGAGCGACACCCGGTTGTTGGCGGCGGCGGCTTCGGCCAGGCGGCGGATCCTCTCGGCGTCGGCCTCGGCGGCGATCTTGGTCCGCTGAGCCTCGGCCTCCGCCGGGCGGATCACCTCAGCGACCAGTTGCTGCTCGCGCAGGCTGGCGTTGCGCTGAGCCAGCGCGGTCTGCGCCTCGAGCACCTGCTGCTCCGCCTGGGCCTGGGCCAGCGGGCCCGACTGAGCGGCCGTGGCCTGGGCCTTGTCGGTCTCGGCCTTGTAGCCGGCTTTGGCGATGGCGGTCTGGCGCTCGTACTCCGCCTGGTTGCGCAGCGACTCCTGCTCGGCCCGGGCGGCTTCCTGGTTGGCCTTAGCCTGGGCGATACGGGCGTTTTGCTGGACCGCCGCCACGTGCGGCGCGGCCAGGGCAGAGATGTAGCCCGAGCCGAGGTCGTCGATGCTCTCGATCTGCAGTGCGTCGACCGTCAGGCCGATCTTGGACATCTCGATCTTGGAGGCGTCGAGCGCCTCTTCCGCCAGGCGTTGGCGTTCCCGGATGATCTCCTCCACGGTCATCGACCCGATTATCGACCGCAAGTGACCAGCGAATATCCGCCCGGTGAGCACGCTCATCTTGGCCTCCTCGTTGAGGAAGCG
The DNA here is from genome assembly GCA_035532195.1 of Solirubrobacteraceae bacterium. Taxonomy (GTDB): domain Bacteria; phylum Actinomycetota; class Thermoleophilia; order Solirubrobacterales; family Solirubrobacteraceae; genus Palsa-465. The sequence goes on along the minus strand of DATKRM010000021.1, from coordinate 1,311 downwards.
TTGCGCCGCGTTGGCGATCCCCTCGACGTCGGCGCCGACCTTGAAGGCGATGACCGCCTTGACGTTGACGGCGATCCCCTGCTTGGTGTTGCACTCCTCGGCCACCTCGGCCTCTTGCATCGACAGCGTCAGGTAGCTCACCCGCGAGCGGAACGGCATCACGAACGCCCCGTGGCCGGTGACGATCCGGAACGGCAGATCCCCTGATCGTTTGCTCCCGCTGATCAGCATCGCTTCGTCGGGGCTCGGTACGTGCCAACCGAACATGTCTTTGCTCCTGTCTCAGTGTCCCAGCCCGTCTCAGTGTCCCAGCCCGTCTCAGTGTCTCATGCCTGTCTCAGCTCGGGAACGTCGTTACTTCTAGGGCCCTCCCGGGTCGGCGCCCCACGACGAGGATCTTCTCGCCCCTCTCGATGGCCTCGTCGCCGTAGGCGATGAAGGTCTCGGAGCCGCCGCGGAAGTTGATCTGCACCTCGCCGGGCCGGTCGCTGCCGGCGATCCTGGTCGTGACGAAGCCCAGCTCGCCTATCAGCTGGTCCTCGTCAGGATTGAACATCGGCAGCTCCGACTCGCGCGTTGCCTCACCACCCAATGTAGCCACCTCGGGCTTGACGTGACCTAGCCCATGGGCTAGCACCTCCACCATCGCCTCCTCGAGCGTACCCACCCCCGAAGGTGATCTCCCCGCTTACCTCGCGTCCCCGGCCCTCGGGCTGGGACCGTGGCCGGGCGTGGTGGTGGTCCATGACGCCTTCGGCCTGACCGACGTCACCCGCACCCACGCTGACCGTCTGTCGGCAGCTGGGTACCTGGCGCTGGTACCCGACCTGTACTCCCGTGGAGGGATGCTCCGGTGCGTGAAGGCCACCTTTTCCTCCCTGATGAGCGGCCTGGGGCAGCCGTATCGTGACCTCGACGCCGTTCGGTCGTGGGTCGCCGGCCGGGAGGACTGCACTGGCAGGGTAGGGGTGATCGGGTTCTGCATGGGCGGCGGGTTCGCTCTTATGACCGCCAACCGGGGCTTCGCCGCCGCCGCACCGAACTACGGGCCGCTGCCCAAGGACCTGGCGGCTGCCCTCGACGGCGCCTGCCCGGTCGTCGCCAGCTACGGTGCTTGGGACCGCTTGCTGCGCGGCGCTGCGGCCGTCTTGGAGGCCGGCCTGGCCGAGCGGGGCATCCCCCACGACGTCAAGGAGTACCCCGGCGCCGGCCACGGCTTTCTCGACCGTTTCAACACCGGGCCCGCCACGCCGCTGCTTCGCGTCGCCGGCTTCGGTTACCACCAGCCCAGCGCCGAGGACGCCTGGGGAC
>DATKRM010000020.1:0-2633 GCA_035532195.1 Solirubrobacteraceae bacterium | reverse complement strand
AAGCCTGAGCTGCGCAAGCTCCCGGATATCCAGGCGCTGGACCGCGAGATCGACCACCTGCGGTCCGAGCGGCGGGAACTGGAGGCCGGCAAGGCGGCCGCCGACCTTGCCAAGCGGGTGGCGGACGGGGAGGCGCGCCTCCAGCGCGTCCGAACCGAACGGGAGGCGTTGGCCCGCCGGCAACGGCTGGACGACCTCGCCCGCCAGAGCGAGGAGACCGACAGGAAGAAGCTGAACGAGAAGCTGTACGGCGGGTCCGTGCGGAACCCCCGCGACCTCGAGGGCCTGCAGAAGAACATCGCCGGCAGCGAGGAAAAGATCAGCGTGCTCGAGACGAGGATCCTCGAGGCCATGGAAAAGGATGAGGGCCTGGCGGCCCGGGTCGGCCAGCTGGAGCGCGTGCTGCACCGCGACCGGGAGCAGCTCGCGGCACTCAGGGCCGAGTCCACCCGCCGCATCGCGGAGATCGATGCCTCACTCAAGGACCTGGAGGGCCGGCGGAGTGCCCTGGCCTCCTCGGTCGCGGCGCCAGTGCAGCGGGAGTACGACCGGATCCGCGGACGGGCGGGGGGCGTGGGCGTGGGGGTCGTGTCCGGCGGCGTCTGCGGGGCCTGCGGCGTGGCGCTGCCGCCCCTGCTCATGGCCAAGCTGGGCCACGGCGACACGCTGCTCACCTGCGAGCACTGCGGGCGGCTCCTGGTGGAGGGCGACTGATGGCGGAGCGGCTGGAGGTCTACACCGACGGGGCCTGCTCCGGCAACGGCGTCAGGGCGCGGGCGCCGGGTGGCTGGTCGGCCGTCTTCTCGGACGGGCGGCGGCTCTCCGGCGGCGAGCCGGCGACCACCAACCAGCGCATGGAGCTGGCGGCGGCCATCCATGCCCTGCAGGCTGTGCCCGAGGGCGGTGCCGTCACCGTCCACAGCGACTCCGCCTACCTGATCAACGCCTTCGCCGACGATTGGTTTTCCGGCTGGATCCGGCGCGGTTGGCGAAACAGCAAGAATGAGCCCGTCGCCAACCGCGACCTCTGGGAGCAGCTGCTGGCGCTCACCGGCCGGCGCGACGTCCAGTTCCGCAAGGTGCGCGGGCACGCCGGCGACCGCTGGAACGTCGAGGCCGACCGCCTCGCGGTGGAGGCTGCTCGCCAGCAGGCGGCTAGCGGATGAGCATTCTCCGCTCTGCGCGGGGGGTCCGCTCCGCCTTCCGCTCGTTCGCGGACCCGCGCAGGAGGGAGATCCCCAAGAGCAGCAGCGGAACGATGACTCCCATCGCGAGGTATCCGTACTGGTCCAGCATGCGGCGCTCGAGCAGCACGTTGCTGTCGCCGGGGGCGATGAGGTAGCACAGGCCGAGAATCCCCAACGCGAACCACGGGAGCAGCACCCGGTGTCCCTTCATGCCCAACAAGCTCGCCGCCGTGCGGGCGGCGGCGTCCAGGAACAGCGTGGTCTCGGCCCAGAATCCGTGCAGCCAGAGCACGACGGCCGCAACGGACAGGTTCTCGATGAAGCGGCCGAACTCGATGCTGCGGATCTGCGAGTACGACGGCCACGCGATGTCGACCACGGAGTGCCCGAACGTGAGCACGGGGCCGATGCTGTGGCCGAGCGCGAACAGTATGAGCCAGCCCGTGGCGATCACGGTGGTGCGCGGCAGGCGTGAGGGTCCCTCCACCGCCGGTGCATAGACCAGCATGGCGACGAACTCCCCGGTCTTGCCCACCATCAGGAGCATCAGGGTGCCGATCGGCGCCCACCCTTCCACCAGGATCGGAAGGAGCCGGGCCAGAGACTCGTGGTTGGTTGAGAACACGGTGAGGATGACGCCGAGGGGAATGTCGACCAAGAGCAGGAGCAAGGCATTGATCCGAGCGGTGACCTCGATGCCCAGCCATGCGCCCAGAAGAGCCAGCCCGATGATCGGGATGAGGAATGCCCCAACCGGGACCAGCTGCTCCTGGCCCAGCAGGTGGGCGACCACTGCGAAGGTGCGGGCGGCGAGGGTCGCATCTGCCACAAAGAGCACCACGTACAGGGGGGCCAGCACATAGACGGCGGGACCGAGGTGCGCCCGGAGGAGGGCGACCAGGTCCAGGCCGCGGTGGCGCCGGACCAGGCTGGCGATGGCCCAGGCCGCCAGCAGCCCGAGGGGTGCCCAGGCCAGAATGGCGATCCAGGAGTCGATGCCGGCCGAGGAGGCCAGGTAGTGGTCGATGACGGTGCTGTCTTCAATGGAAATCGTCGTCACGATCAGCCACACGAGCTGCCACGGCGAGAGGCCGGCCGCTGCCCCGCCCTGGGACCGGAGGCCCCGGTTGCTCATGGCCGGGTGATACCCGAACCGGCTACGGAAATCTGGACTTTCAGACGAATGGCCAGCGTGGCAAGGGTCGCCGGCCACTGCTGACCCACGGCCGACCAGGCCCCAGGTGCGACCCGGTACACATCCTCACCGAACCCCGCGACGTCATATCCGGTCGACTTGATCCAGTTGATCGTCGATGCCGCGTCCGCCTGCACCGCCGCGTCCGCGGCGGACTCAATCGTGCTGAGATCGTGGCTTGGGCAGGGGTTGACCACGGTGGCCCGCCCGGTCAGCTGCACGCTCATTCCGGTGACCTGGCTCCCCGAGAG
>DATKRM010000019.1:0-12109 GCA_035532195.1 Solirubrobacteraceae bacterium | reverse complement strand
CGAGGGTCGTACTTTCACGGGACTCTTTGGGGTCGGGATTTGACTCAGTTCCCTCACGCTGGCTCTGGAGACCGTTACGGCCGCCGCTACCACCGTGAAGTCGCGACGCGCAGCGCAAACAACGCGCTACGGCGCACAAAGTGATGTTAGCAACCCCGGATCGCTAGGGAGCCCCGACCGGGGCCGCGTCCGCGACGGGCAGCAAGATCGTGAACCGGCTGCCCTCACCGGGCAGGCTGTGAACGGTAGCCGTTCCCCCCATGGCCTCGGTCAGCTCCTTGACGATGGCCAGGCCCAGGCCCGATCCCGACTCCTCGTGGGCGGTCAGCTTCTCGTGGAGGTAGAACCGCTCGAACGCACGAGGCAGGTCCTCGGCGGCCAGTCCGGGACCGGTATCCAGCACCGACAGCTCCGGGCCGTCGATCCGGATCGTGACCGTGCCCCCTTGGGGGGTGGCTCGCAGGGCGTTCTCCACCAGGTTCGAAGCCACCTGGAGCACCCGGTCCGGGTCGGCCAGTACCGGCCGGGGCTCGCCTGAGCGCTGGGTTCCCAGGGCTACCCCCAGCTCGCGCGCCGAAGCCCCGAACCGCCCGGTCAGCTGGTCGGCCACCTGCTCCAGGTCGACCGGCTGCCGGGACACCGTGAACGCGTGCTGATCCAGCCGTGCCAGGTCGATCAGGTCGCTGATCAACCGCTCCAGCCGCGCGCTTTCGGCCCCGATCACGTCCCCGGCGACCCCCGGCTCGACCGCCCCGTCCTGGAGGCCCTCGGCGTGGGCCTTGATGGCGGTCAGCGGCGTCTTCAGCTCGTGGCTGATCGAGAGCAGAAACCTCCGCTGGGCGTTGCGCAGCGCAATCACCTGCCGCGACATCTGGTTGAACGCCCGACCCAGCAGGGTCACCTCCTCAGGCGCGTCGCTGGCCAGCTCCACCTGCACGGGCTCGTCGGCTTCGGCCAGGCGTTCGCTGGCCTGGGCCAGCTGGGCCAGGGGACGAGCCAGCCGGCGGGCCAGGATGGCCGCCAGCACGGCGGCCACTACGGCGCCCCCGATCCCGGCCAGGATCAAGCTGAGCAGGAACGAGGGCGTGTCGCCGGGACCGACGTTGGCCGAGCGGACCAGCACCACCGGACCCGACGGACCCTCCCGTTCGGCGAACAGCAGGTCCTTTCCGGAGACCGTGATCTGACCGCTCTGCGCGGCCCCGGATCCGATCGCGGCCAGAATGCGTCGGGCTCGGGCTGCGGATACAGCGGTCACGGCGCCCAGCCCCTTGGACGCCAGGGCGAAGACGCGGGGCCCTGAACCCAGAGGCACGCTGGCCAGAGTGGTGGCCTGCCGTCCCAGCGCGCGCTGGGCCTGCGCGGATTGGCGGTTCTGAACCAGGACGTACCCCACCACCACGGTCAGGGTGGTCGAGATCAGCACCCCGATCACGATGTAGGCGAACAGGCGGGCCCGCAGCGTGCTCACGGAGCCACCGCCTTATAGCCCACCCCGCGCAGGGTACGGATGAGCCCCGGGTCACCCAGCTTCTTGCGCAGCTGAGCTATGTGGACCTCGACCGTTCGGGTATCGCCGGGGGCCAGGAAGCCCCAGACGGCCTCCAGGAGCTCGTCACGTGAGACCACCATGCCCGGGCGCTGCAGGAGGTAGTCGAGCAGGTCGAACTCGCGCTGGGTCAGCTCGACCGGACGGTCGCCCACTCGCACCTCTCGGCCCGACCGAGACAGCTTGACCGGCCCCAGCGTGAGCGTGTCCCCGGCTAGAGGCGAGCCCTTGGCCCGGCGGAGAACCGCCTTGACTCGGGCGGTCAGCTCGCGCGGGGAGAACGGCTTGGCCACGTAGTCATCAGCGCCGGACTCCAGTCCGGCCACCCGGTCTGCCTCGTCCTCCCGGGCGGTGAGCATGATGATCGGGATCCGACCTCCGGCGCGGCGGCAGACCTCGAACCCGTCGATCCCCGGCAACCCGATATCCAGCACCATCAGCGACAGCGGATGGCGCGAGAGCTCGGTCAGCGCGTCCTCCCCCGAGCGCACCCAGAGCACGTCGAATCCCTCGCGCTCCAGGTACGTGCGCACGATCGAGGCGATGTTCGCCTCGTCCTCCACGACCAAGATCCGTTCGGTCACGAATTCATCGTAAGCCCCGCCAAGGCGCCCAAACCGCGGTTTTTACATTGCCCTGATGTTGGGCTGACCCCCAGCTTTCGCGCCCGGCCGATGCTGCTCTGCGTAGCGACCACATCTATCGGAAGGGAGTTCCATGTCCAAGACACTTCTCGTCAAGCTCGGTGCCGTAGGAGGTGCCTGCGCCGCCATTGGCGCCGGGGGCGGCATCCTCGGCACCTCCGCGGCCGCCACCAACAGCGGCAGCACGACGGCCAAGCACCATGCCCGGCATGCCCGCAGCCTCTGGCTGCGCGCCGTCCACGCCGACGCGATCGTGCCGGTAAAGGGCGGTCAGTTCGTGCAGATGACGCTCGATCGCGGGACGGTGCAGTCGGTGTCCGGGCAACAGCTGACGATCGCTGAGGGCACCAAGAAGCATGCCTACAAGACGGTGACGCTCACCATCCCCGGCGGCGCGATCGTGCGGGACAACAAGCAGACCGCCCAGCTGTCGGACCTGAAGGCCGGCCAGCGCGTGCTCGTGGTACAGGGACCAAAGAACACCCGGGTCGTCGCGCACACCCCGCGCGCGACAACCGCGAAGTAGACGCCCGGCGACGAGCGGCCGCCGCTCCGGCCGCCGCTCAGGCCGCGGCGGCCCGAGCGTCCTTGGCCAGGTGCCACGGGGTCAGGATTCGCGGGCCGTCGGCCGTGATGGCCACCGTGAACTCGAAGTGGGCGGCCAGCGACCCATCCTGGGAGTAGATCGCCCAGTGGTCCTCGCCCGTACGCACGCCGTGGCGCCCGGCCGTGACCATCGGCTCGATGGCCAGGACCATTCCCTCCTCCAGCAGGATCCCCGTGCCGGGCTTGCCGTAGTTGGGCACCTGAGGCTCCTCGTGCATGCTGCGCCCAATCCCGTGGCCGACCAGCGAGCGAACGATCGACAGTCCGGCTGCCTCGACGTGCGCCTGGATGGCGTGGGACACATCTCCCAAACGATTCCCAGCTTGGCACTGCTCGACCCCCAGCATCAGCGCCTCCTCGGTGGTGCTCAATAGCTTGCGGGCGATCGGCGTAATGGGGCCCACGGCAAACGTCCGCGCCGCGTCGGCAACCCACCCGTCCTTCACCACACCGATGTCCACCGACAGGATGTCCCCGCGCCCCAGCGCGTAGGAGCCAGGGATGCCGTGGACGATCATCGAGTTGGGCGATGCGCAGATCGACCCGGGGAATCCCCGGTAGCCCTTGAACGCCGGCTCGGAGCGCTGCGAGCGGATGAACTTCTCGGCTCCGCGGTCCAGTTCCTCGGTGGTTACCCCGGGCCGGATCTTGCCGGCCAGCAGACTCATGGTTCGGACCAGGATGTCGCCCGCAGCGGCCATCCGCTCGATCTCCTCGGGCGTCTTCTTGATGATCATGCCGCCTTAGACGTTAGACGTCTTCCTCGAGCCGGAGGGTGGCAATCACGGCCCGGATGTGGTCGTGGACGTCGGCCTGGTCCCGGGTCCCGTCGATCCGACGCAGTAGCCCCTGCTCGTCGTAGTAGTCGATCACCGGGGTGGTCTTGGAATGGTAGACCTCGAGCCGGTTGCGGATGACCTCGGGCTTGTCGTCATCCCGCTGAATCAGCCTCGACCCATCCTGGTCGCACACCCCCTCGTGCTTGGGCGGGTCGAACTCGATGTGGTAGTTGTGGCCGGCCTTGACACACACCCGGCGGCCCGACAGCCGCCGGACCACCTCCTCGTCGGGCACGTCGAGCAGGAGGACCGCGGTGATCCGCCGGCCCATCTCGTTCAGCTGCTTGTTGAGCGCCTCGGCTTGCTCGACGGTGCGGGGGAAGCCGTCCAGGATGAAGCCGTCCTGAGCGTCCGGCTGCGTGAGCCGGTCGCCGACCATCGCCACGATCAGGTCGTCCGGCACCAGGTCGCCGGCGTCCATGTAGTCCTTGGCCTTCCGGCCCAGCTCGGTGCCGTCCTTGACGTTGGCCCGCAGCATGTCGCCGGTGGCGATGTAGGGCAGGCGGAAGTCCCTCTGCAGGCGATCGGCTTGGGTGCCCTTGCCGGCCCCGGGGGGCCCGAACAAGATCAGATTCAACTCCGACACGGCGGCATCACTGTATCGAGGGATGTGAACGGCCGACGGGCGTGGTCTGGGCCCGAAGCTCCGGGAGGTCGGGACCCGGAGCCCCTGGCCGACCCCCAGGTCCGGAGCCTCAGCGTTACGAATGCCCTGTGCGCAACGCCGAGGCGTCCGGACCGGTCCGGCCTGCCCCCTGATTACTTGACCGGTGCCCCCAGCACTTCGTGCACCGCCAAGCTGCCAACGTGCTCCAACTTAGCCGGAATTCTGGCCCTTCGCACCAGGGTCCCACCCTAGGCTTTGTCTCGGCTCCGGACCGCTTAGCACAGCCGGTCCGCGCCGGTCGCGGGCCGCCTCGATCGCCGCGGTGAGCTCCATCCAGCCGCAGAACGGCTGCGGGGCTCCCGCCTCGACGACCACCGACCCCTGGATGGGATCGGACCCCACGTCGATCGAAAGCTCGAGGCGGGCGGCGCGACCATCCATGGCCGCACTATCCCGGTTTCCCGGCCCCTCCGCCCCAGGCAACCACCCCAGGATTTGGCAATACTTCCATGTATGGCGGTTCAGCAGGTTCGGGACCGACGAGGCAGAGCGGCGCGGGGAAAGGCCGGCTTGCTGGATCGCGACCTCACGCTGCACGCGATCAGCGACGCGCTCGAGTCGGTGGGCGCCGATGCGGGGCAGGCGATCCTGATGGCTGGCCATCCCGGGATGGGAAAGACGCGTCTGTATGAAGCCGCGATCGATGAGGGTCGCGCACGCGGGTTCCGGGTGTTACACGCGGCCGGTTCGGAGCTGGAGCAGACCCTGGCGTTTGGCGTGGCCGGACAGCTGCTGCGGGCCCTGCTCAGCGGAACCTCGAAGGCGCGGCGGACGACCATGCTCGCCGACGCGCCAAGGCGCCTTCGGTTTCTCGACGGCAGCGAGGCCGGGGCTAAGTCGCAGGATGCCGGCGAGGACCTGGGGGTGGCCCACGGCCTGTTCTCGTTGCTGGCCACGGCCACCGAGAAGCAGTCAGCGCTGATCTGCATCGATGACCTGCACTGGTGCGACCCGGCCTCGCTGAAGCTGGTGCTCTACCTGTTGAACCGCCTGAACGAGCTGCCTGCGGCCATGGTCATGACCCGCCGGCGCGGGGTCAGGGACGAGGTGGCGGACGCCCTGGACGAAATCTCAGCCCACGCCCGCGTGAGCATCCAGCCGCTGTCGCCGCTCAGCGCGGAGGCCGTGCGGGAGTTGGTGTCTCGGATGCTGGGCCGCCCCGCCGACGAGGCACTGGCTGAGACCTGCCGCGACGCGACGGCCGGTAACCCGTTCTACTTGCACGAGCTGCTGCTGGGCCTGCGCGAGGAATCTGAGCTCGCCGACGACCCCCAGCTCGAGGAGCGAGTTCGGTCTCTGGCTCCGGACACCGTCACGCGCTCGCTGCGGGTGCGGGTGGGTCGTCTGGGACCCGACGCCGCGGCCCTGGCCCGGGCCGTGGCCAGCCTGGGAGACGACGTTCCCGTCCGCCACGCGGCGGCGCTGTCCGGCCTGACGATCACCGCCGCCAGCGCCGCGGCCGACGCGCTGGCCTCGGTCGAGGTGCTGCTGGGTCGCGAGCCGCTGCGCTTCGTCCACCCCATGGTGCGCCAGGCGATCGAGCGAGACATCCCGGCATCGGAGCTGGCCAGCCGCCACGTGGAAGCGGCCCGACTGTTGCACCGCGAGGGCGCCGACGCCGAGCGGGTGGCGGCGCATCTGCTGCGGGGGCGCGCCGAGCACGATCCCTGGGCGGTCGAGCAGTTGCGCGCCGCCGCCCGGGATGCCAGCAGCCGGGGCGCGCCGCAGTCCGCGGCCCGCTACCTGGAGCGGGCCCTGGCCGAGCCCCCGCCGGCCGAGCTGCGCTCAGCGGTGCTCACCGAGCTCGGCCGCGCCGAGGCCGCGCTTGGCCTGCCCGAAGCGGTCGAGCACCTGGCCACGGCGGCCGATCTGGAGCCCCAACCGGAGCAACGGGCCCACCTGGCCCTGCTGCGGGGCCGGGCCCTGCACGCTCAGGGTCGCCACGAGGAGGCGGCCGCGGCGTTCGATGCCGGGCTGCGTGAGCTCGCCTCAAGCGACGCCCCGGACGGCGCGTTGTACGACGAGCTACAGAGCGGCTTTCTGGCCACGGGCTGGCTGGTGCCGTGGCTGCAGTCGCAGTCGATCAAGCGCTCGGCCGAGCAGCGGGAGCGCGCGCTCAAGGGTCCGCGCACCCCGGGACAGCGGCTGCTCTTGGCCCAGGCAGCGGTCCACGCGGCATTCGACGGAGAACCGGCCGCCGAGGTGAGCGAGCTGGCCGAGCGCGGCTGGGAGAACGGGTTGCTGCTCGATCAGGAGACCTCGGAGGGCGTGGGCTGGAACCTGATCAGCACTGCACTGTGCCTGGCCGGCCAGCTGGAGCAGGCGGTGGCCGTGGCCGACGCGGCGCTGGCCGACGCCCGGCGACGCGGATCGCCCCTGGCCTTCGCCAGCGCGAGCTTTGTCCGGGCCCTGCCCCAACTGTGGCGCGGCCAGGTGACCGACGCCCTGGCCGACCTGGAGCTGGCCCGGGACGCACGCCGGTTCGGCTGGCGCCAGTTCACCCGCTCGGCCGCCGCCTACTACTGCCTGTGCCTGATCGAGACGGGCGACCTGGAGCGGGCCGAGACGGTGCTGAGCGAGGAGGCCCCACTCACCCAGCCCTACGACCTGGAGGACGCGGTGCGGCTGTACGCCCTGGCCGAGCTGCGGCTGGCCCAGGGCCAAACCGAGGCGGCGCTGGAGGTGGCGCTGCGGGCCGGAGAGACGGCCGAGCACACGGTGAAGTTCGTGGGCCTCTGCCCGTGGCGCACGTGCGCCGCCCAGGCGGCGCTGGCGCTGGGCGAACGCCAGCGCGCCACCGAGCTGGCCACCGAGGCCTGGGAGCGGGCGCAGCGCACCGGGGTCCTGCACCAGCGGATCCGCACGCAGTACGTGCTCGGCATGTGCCAGGACGGCGGCGCGGGCCTCGATCTGATGCGAGCGGCCGCCGCGTTGGGCGAGAGCTCACCGCCCCGCCTGCACTCCGTCCGGGCGCTGATCGAGCTCGGCGCGGCCCTGCGGCGAGCCAATGAGCGGTCCGCCGCCCGCCAGCCGCTTCAGCAAGCGGCTGACTTGGCCCGCCAGGGCGGTGCGGTGGCGTTGTACGAGCGGGCCCGTCTGGAGCTGTCGGCCAGCGGGGCCCGGCCCCGACGGGAGGCCCTGCGCAGCGGCCCCGAGTCGCTGACTCCGAGCGAGCGGAGGATCGCCGACCTGGCCGCGGCCGGCCATAGCAACCGGGAGATCGCGGGGGCCCTGTTCATCACGCCCAAGACGGTCGAGTACCACCTGCGCAACGCCTACCGCAAGCTGGGCATTCAGACCCGGCGCGAGCTGGCCCGGGCGCTGGACGGCTAGCCGCGGACCGCCGGGCGCGCGGTCACGGATACAGCCGCCGCTTGACCGCCGCGGCCACCGGTCGGGGCAGCTTGCCCAGCGCGCTCAGAGCCAGCGGCATGGCGCGGAGCTGGCGGTCGCTGAACATGGTGGGCACGACGGCCTCGATCAGATGCGGCCCGGGCTCGGCGATCGCCCGCTCCAGGGCCGCGGTGAATCCCTCCGCGCTGTCCGCCCGGGACGCGGGCACGCCGAAACCCTTGGCCAACTCCACGAAGTCCACGTTGGGGCGACTGAGATCGAGCTGGGCCTTGGCCTCGGGACCGGCGTTCTTGGCGCCCACCCGGGCCAGTTCCACGTTGAGGATCGCGTAGGAGCGGTTGTTGAACAGGACCACCGTGACGTCGAGCTTCTCCCGGGCCATCGTCCACAGCGACTGGATCGTGTACAGCGCCGAACCGTCGGCCTCCAGCGCCAGGACGGGCCGATCGGGACAGGCCACCGCGGCTCCCACCGCCACCGGCAGCCCCTGGCCGATGGCGCCGCCAGTCAGGGCCAGCAGGTCGTGCCGGGGTGCGCCGGCCGTGCTCGCCGCCAGCGGCACGCCGGAGGTATTCGACTCATCGGAGATGATCGCGCCCTCGGGCAGCACGGCGCCGATGGCCTGGCACACCGTCTCGGCGGTGAGCTCCCCGGTCGGCCGCTCGGGTACGGCCGGCTCCTGGAGCTCCGCCGCGGCCTGACCGGCACCGAGCGCCTCGGCCAGAGCTTGGAGGCTGCCCTCCACGTCCTCCGCCGGCCCGGCCAGCTCGTGCACCTCGCATCCGTCGGGCACCAGGTAGCTGTTCTTGCCGGGGTAGGCAAAGAACGAGACCGGCGCCTTGGTGTCCACCAGGACGAGATGCTTGAGGCCCTGAAGCTGGACCGAGCAGAGCTCAGGCACGTAGGCCAGCCTCTCCACCGCGGGCAGGCCCGCGCCCCGCTCCCAGCGCGTGGGGAACACCTCGGCGAACAGCTTGGTGCCGGTTCCCGCCGCGATCCCCGCCGCGGGGGTGAGGGCATCCGCGCGCAACCCCCGTCCGCCCAGGAGGATTGCAGTCCGCGACCCGCCCCGGATCGCCTGGGCCACGGCCTCGACCGTCTCGCTCGTCGCCGGGGCGGGCGTGGCCGGCGGCACGGGCGCGGCGGGCTCGGCGCCTTCGTTCCAGGACACATCGGCCGGCAGGATCAGCGTGGCGACCTGGCCCGGGGGCCCCACGGCGGCGGCGACGGCCTCGGCCGCGTCCCGGGCCAGCTCGGCTGTGCTGGCGGAAGTCCGGACCCAGGTCGAGACGTTGCGGGCGACGGTTTCGATGTCGGACTGAAGCTGGGCGTCGTACTTGGTGTGGTAGGTGGCGTGATCGCCCACGATGTTCACCACCGGCACCTTGCCCTTGCGCGCGTTGTGCAGGTTGGCCAGCCCGTTCCCCAGTCCCGGCCCCAGGTGCAGGAGCGTGGCGGCCGGCCGGCCGGCCATCCGGGCGTAACCGTCGGCGGCGCCGGTGGCCACGCCCTCGAACTGGGCCAGCACCGCCCGCATCTCCGGGACGGCGTCCAGCGCGACCACGAAGTGCATCTCTGAGGTCCCGGGGTTGCTGAAGCAGGTGGTGACACCCGCGTCGGCCAGCGTGCGGATCAGAGCCTGGGCGCCGTTCATGGTGCGGGGGCGATTATCGCTTGCCTGGCTGAGGGCGCACTACTCCCGTCGGCCCGGGGCGGGGCCTATTTCAGGAAGCCCTCGTAGTTGCGCATCATCAGCTGCGCCTCGAGCTGCTTCATGGTGTCCAGCGCCACCCCGATCACGATCAGGATCGAGGTCCCTCCGAAGAAGAAGTTGGCGTTGGTCTGGTTGATCAGGACCGTGGGCAGGGCGGCGACGGCAGCCAGGAACAACGCCCCGGGGAACGTCAGCCGGGCCAGAATACGGTCGAGGAATTCGGCCGTGGGTCTGCCTGGCCTCACCCCCGGAATGAAGCCGCCGTACTTCTTCAGGTTATCGGCCTGGTCCACGGGGTTGAACGTGACCGCGGTGTAGAAGTACGTGAACAAGATGATGAAGATGCTCTCCCCGGCTATGTAGTGCCACCCCTGGGGGTTGAAGAAGGTGGCCACGTGGGTGGCGAAGTTGTTGCGGTTCTGGCCCAGCAGCTGGCCCACGGTCGGCGGGATGGCCATGATCGAGGCGGCGAAGATGACCGGGATCACGCCGGCCATGTTCACGCGCAGCGGCAGGTAGGTCTGGCCGCCCTGGGTCATTCGCCGGCCGATCACCCGTTTGGCGTACTGGATGGGGATCCGACGCTGGCCCTCCTGCACGAACACGATCGCGGCCACGACGCCGATGACGATGAACGGCATCGTCACCTTGAACACCTGGTCCGGGTTGTTCCACCAGGACTGCACGCCGCTGGGGATCCGAGACACGATCGAGGCGAAGATCAGCAGCGAGATGCCGTTTCCGATCCCCCGCTGGGTGATCAGCTCGCCCATCCACATCAGCAGCACCGTGCCCGCGGTCAGCGAGACCACGATCAGCAGCACCTTGGCCAGGTTGAAGTTGTTGATCAGCGTCACCCCGGCCTGCTTCTCGAAGCTGCGGAACAGGAACACGTAGCCGATCGACTGGGCGAAGGCCAGCCCCACGGTGAGGTAGCGGGTGTACTGGGTGATCCGGGCCTGCCCCACCTCGCCTTCCTTCTGGAGCTTCTCCAGCGATGGGACCACCACGGTCAGCAGCTGGAGGATGATCGAGGCGGTGATGTAGGGCATGATCCCCAGCGCGAAGATGGCGATCCGGCCCAGGCCGCCGCCTGAGAACAGGTTGAGCAGCCCCAGGATGCTGTTGCCGCCGAAGTTCTTCTGGATCGCGTTGACCGCGGTGCTGTTGACCCCCGGCGCGGGGATGTGTGTGCCCAGGCGGTAGAGCGCCAGGATCGCGGCTGTGAACAGGACCTTATTGCGGATCTCCCCGACCCGGAACGCTCCGAGGATCGTGGTGACCACGGCCGGTTAGCCCTCCAGCACCTGGCAGGTCCCGCCGGCGGCCTCGATCTTCTGGCGAGCGGCCTGACTAAATCCGTGGGCGTGCACGGTCAGCGCCTTGGAGATCTCCCCCTTGGCCAGGACCTTGACCGGAATTTCCTTGCGGGTGGCCAGCCCCTTTGACTTCAGGGCTTCGAGGGTCACCTCGGCGCCAGCCTCGAACCGGGCCTCGAGATCGACCAGGTTCACCGGCTGCGTATGGGTCCGGAAGGGCTCCAGCGGCATCGACTTCTTCATGTGCGGACCGCGCAGCTTGCGCATCCGCATGTGGATGGGGTTCTGGCCGCCCTCGAACCGGACCCGCCGCTTGGCGCCGGAGCGTGAGCCCCAGCCCTTCTGGCCGCGACCCGCGGTCTTGCCCGTGCCCGAGCCCTCGCCCCGGCCCACGCGCTTGCGCGGCCTGCGCGAACCAGGCGCCGGCGTCAGGTTGTGCAGCCCGATCCGCTCTGGCGCCTCAGCCATCCTCGGACACCTTCACCAGGTGGCGGACCTTGTAGAGCATGCCTCGCACCTGCGGCGAATCCTCCCGCTCGACGCTGTGCCCGATCTTCCGCAAACCGAGCGAGCGGAGCGTGTCGATCTGCTGCTGGTTGCTGCCGTTGCGAGACCGTTGCTGGGTGATCTTGAGCGTGGTCATGAGGCCGGCTCATCAACCTGGGCTTCGTCCGGCTCCGGCACCGCCTGTCCGTTCCCGTTGCTGCGGGCTTCGGGCACCGGGGCCTCAGGAGTCAGCCCCAGGACCTGGTTCACCGACAGCCCGCGCAGCTCAGCCACCTCACCGGGCGTGCGCAGCGACTCCAGCCCGGCCATGGTGGCTTTGACCAGATTGATCGGGTTCTGCGAGCCGAGACTCTTGGACAGCACGTCGTGAATCCCCGCCAGCTCCAGCACCGCGCGGACGCCGCCACCGGCGATCACGCCGGTACCGGCAGAGGCCGGACGGAGCAGAACCCGCCCTGCCCCGAACACTCCGACCGTCTGATGGGTGATGGTGGCGCCGTGCTTTGGCACGCGGTACAGGTTCTTTTTGGCCCGCTCGACGGCCTTCTGGATGGCCAACGGGACCTCTCTGGCCTTGCCGTAGCCGATGCCGACGATTTCCTTCTCGTCGCCGACCACGACCAGCGCGGTGAACGAGAACCGCCGTCCGCCCTTGACCACCTTGGCCACGCGGTTGATTTCCACCACGCGCTCCTGGAGGTCGAGCCCGGACGAAGAGACTGAGCGATCACGTGTTGCCATCGGTCAAGCCAGGGTAGCCGGTCTAGAAGGTCAACCCACCCGCACGCGCGCCCTCGGCGAGAGCCTTCACGCGTCCGTGGTACTTGTATCCGCCGCGGTCGAACACGGCCCGTTCGACGCCCGCCTGCTTGGCCCGCTGGGCCAGGAGCTCGCCGGCCCGCGTCGCCTG
>DATKRM010000018.1:0-5661 GCA_035532195.1 Solirubrobacteraceae bacterium | reverse complement strand
CAGATAGTCGACGATCCGGCGCCGCAGCTCCCGCTCACGCTCAGGATCCCGGCGGCGGAAGTCGGCCCGGAGGGTCTTGCGCACCAGCTCGTGCAGCGTCAGCCCGTCCCCCAAAGGCTCGGCAAAGCTGAGCCTTCTCAGGCGCTCGTAGGCCTCCTCGGCGTCGCTCTCTCGTAGCACCGCGCTCAGCAGCTCGACGGTGGTCACCCGGGCGGTGGCGGCGACCCCCAGCGCCGACAGCCGCTCGCCTTGCAGCTCGCTGTCCACCACCCGGCGGATCAGCGATCGCACAATCTCCGGGCGCTCGGCGCCCTCGGCCGGGCTCCAATCGGCGTCGCGCGCCGCCGTGTCCCCGGCCAGGGCCAAGGCCAGCGGCGAGCCTTCGGCCCACTCGATGATCGCCGGCGCGCGCCGGTCGGTGACCCCGTGCGCCTCCAGCAACCCGAGCGCATCGGTGTCCGCCAGGGCAGTCAGCTCAAGCTCGCGCGCCACCTCGTGCCACCCGCTCTCAAACCAAGCCGTGTCAGGCGCGCCCCGGCCGGCGATCACCACCAGCCCTTCACCGGGGAGGCCGGGCAGGAGCTCGCGTCGCAGGTAGCCGTCGAGGGCGGTCATCCGCTCGTAGGTGTCAATCAGGACCAGGGGGCGCGGGCTGGACCGGGCGGCCTCCAGCGCCGCCTCCATGGCATCCGGAGTGGGCGGAAGCTCGCGACCCTCGATGTAGAAGACATCCCAGGCCCGGGTGCGGGCCCGCCGGGCCAGCTGCCGCAGCAGCGTGCTCTTGCCGATGCCGGCCGGTCCGTACACCAGCACGACGCTGGCCGGAGGATCGTTGCCCAGGCAGGCCTCCAGGAAACCGAGCTCTGCCGTGCGGCCGACGAAGCGCCCGTCGTCACGGAGATCGATCAGCTCGCCCAGGGTCCGCTCGGCTCGGGCCCCCGCCGTTGCTTGCCCCTTGTACGCCATCGCGAAGCCAAAGGATAGGGGCCGGCGCGGGACCAACCCGAGACTCGATCGACACTGACAAACCAACCCCTCAGGCCCACACTGGGCCAGCGTCCACAAACACGGGACCGGGGACTGCTAACTGCAACAGGAAAGGAGCACCCTCATGGGGATGTTCAAGCGGATGAAAGACATGAAGGACATGGTGGAGGCCTCGCCAGACATGGTTCGGCAGGCTCGCCAGATGGGGGCCCAGGCCCAGGAGTACGCCACGGCTCAGCAGGCGGCGATGGGTGCCCAGACGGCGCAGTCCGCGCCGGCGGCGGCCGCCGCCGGGACGGCCGACTTCGATCCCATCGGCGGGGTCTCGATCGAGCTCTACGCTGAGATCTCCAAGGGGCTGGCGGCCTACAACTACGACATCACCAAGGGCCCCGAGGTTGCGGCGTCCAAGGGTGTCTCGGGCGAGGACTGGAACGCGGCCATGACCGGATGGAACGACCGGATCAAGGCCAACCGGGCCGTAGCCCAGCGGTTCAACGCTCTCTACACGGGACGTGCGTGATGGGGTTCTTCAAGAGCATGCGCGACCTCCAGAAGGAGGCGAAGGACATCGAAAAGACGATGCCTCCGGTCAAGCAGCGGATGGCGGATGCCACCAGCAAGATGGCCGCGGCCACGCAATCGAGGGCCGGTCAGACACAGGCCATCAACCACGCGTTCGCCGCCGAGAACGGCGGGGTTGAGGCCACGGCCACGATCAACGGCGCGCGCACCGCGGGCATGGTCAACTTCAACCCGCTGATGGACCTTGACCTCACGGTGATGCGGGATGGCATGCCGCCGTATCCGGCCACCGTGCGCCAGGTGGTGCCTCAGGTTGACATGACCCGGCTCCAGTCCGGCACCTCGGTGGCGGTGAAGGTCGACCCCAACGACCCCAACGCCATCTGGATCGATCTCACGAGGGTCCAGTGAGGGCGCGAGTCATCGGACTTCCGCTGGTCGCCGTCGGCGCGGCGGGCTTCGTCGCCTGCCTGGTGTCCGTGTATTCCGGGATGCGCGACGTGATGCGCACGTCCGGAGGCTTCTGCGCCAGCGGTGGTCCATACGCGATTGCCCCCGGCCATCAGTGCAATAGCGGCGACATCCGCCTGATCCTGGTGGGCATCCTGGGTGGCCTGGTGTTCGCGGGTGTGGTGGCGGTCGCCACCGGCTGGCTGGAAGGCTCTGTCCTGGGCGTGTCGCTGCTCATGTGGTCGGCCCTGTTCGGCGCGCTGGGCTGGAACTTCCTCCAACTCGCGATCAACCCACCCAAGGGCCAGAGCAGCACCGGCGGCTGGATCGCCTCAGGCGCCGTGTTCGAGCTCATGGCATTGGGCGGCTTGATCCCAGTCCTGGTCATGCTCGCGGGCTGGCTGCGGCGTGGCGGGCGGGCGGAGCCCGAGCCGACACCCATCCAGCCGTTGGTCAAGGCCGCGGTTCCGGGTGGCCTGGGCCAGTCGAACTGGTGGAGCTCGTCATGAGCCGTGCCACGTCGATGGTCTGGGCAGCTGCGGTGGCGCTGGGATCAGGTGCCGGGATCGGCCTGGGGATCCTGCTCGAGCACGCGCTGAAGTAGTGGGTCGAATGAGACCGGCGCTCCGCAAGCTCGGTGCCGCGGCGGGCGCCTGCCTGGTGGTTTGCGCGCTGATCCCGGCCCCGGCCGGGGCCGCGCGGCGGACGGACCCTATGAGTTCTTCGTGCGCGGGCTGAGCCGCGCGGGCACGGCCGGCCAGGCGGCCACCAAAAGCTTCACGATCTAGGCGGGCCCCGGGCCCCGGGCCCCGCCGCCCGGTCCCCGCAAGCCACTGCGCCGGGGGAACTTCTGCACTCGGGTTGGCATATCGTCAGGTGGAGTGCCGAAGTTCGGGCCGCAGCCGCGCCACGCGGCGTCGCCCGGCGCCTTCGGATTACAGGCTGACTGGTCCGAACAACCGCGGATCGTTGGTGATGATCCCGGTCACGCCCATCTGCTCGAGGGCGCGGAGCCGCGGAGCCTCGTCGACCGTCCACACGTAGATCTCGCCCCCCGCGTCGAGTACCCGCCGGACCAGTCGCCGCGTGACCAGGCGCCAGTGGACCATCATCGCGTTGCAGCGCCCGGCTTCGATGGCGGCGGCGGCCCGGCGGGGCAGCAGCCGACGGATCACCACCACGACGAGCCCGGCGACGAGCGCTGTGCGACGGGAGCGAAAGGGGTCGCGCCGGAGCTTGGGCACCGTCCAGCCCAGCCGAACCGCCGGCTCCATCGAGCGGATCAAGGCCAGACTCTCCAGGTACTGGGTGGAGATCAGTGCGCGCCCGAGCATCCCGGCTTCACGCAGAGCGTCCAGGACAGGGCGCTCGTAGCCCGGCAGCTTCAGATCGACCACCAGCTCGATCCCAGCGAACCGCTCCGAGGCGAGGTGGGCCAGACCCTCGTCGAGGCTGTGGGGGGCGCGGCGCTGGGCGTCGTGGTAGTCGTGGGCCAGCAGCAGCCCGCCGTCCCCACGCGAGGGGAGCACGTCGAACTCGATCATGTCCACCCCGGCCTCCAGCGCTGCGTCGAAGCTGGCGAACGTGTTGCCGGGGGCGATCAGGTCCGCCCCCTTGTGCCCGACCCGACGCACGGCAGCCGGAGGACGCGGGGCCGGCCCGGCCGTGGCGAGCATGGAGAGCGAGCGGGCCGAGCCCCGCGGGGCTAGCGCTGACACCCCGCGCACCAGTAGGTCGTGCGGTTGGCGTCGCCCTGGCCTTTGGCCCGCACCCGCTCCCCGCAGCGGGGACAGGGCTGGCCGTTCCGCCGGTAGACCCGCGGCTGGATCGTCCGGGGCCCCTCAGTGGCCGAGCGGAGCATGCGCGGCCGCATCGACTCGATCACCGATCCGGCCTCCGCGCCCGTCAGGTGCCCGAGCGGCCTCCAGGGATCGATGCCCGCCTCCCAGCAGCCCTCCGCCTTCCAGATGTTTCCGATCCCGGCCACGTTGCGCTGGTCGAGCAGGGCATCGCCGAGCGGCCGCGTCGGGTCGTCGCCGGCCAGGCGGGTCAGGAACCGGTGGGAGTCGAACTCCGCGGCCAGCACGTCGGGACCCAGCTGGCTCAGTCGCTGGTCGAAGCGCGTCCGTCTCTCGGTGAGGAGCTCGAGCCGCGGACCTTCGAACTCAGCCACCCACTGCTGGCCGGCGCGCAGGACGACCCAGGCCCGCGATGAGTGTGGCTCGCGCGCGCTGACTCGCCACGAGCCGGTCATCCCGAGGTGCGAGTGCAGAACCAGATCCCCATCAAATCTCAGAAACAGGTGCTTGCCATGGGTGTCGATCGACCGCACCGCCCGGCCCGCGAGTCGTTCCGGCCAGCGCGGGTTGCGGGGACTGCGAAGCTCCTCGACCACCCGCCCCTCCAGCACCGGGCGGATGCGGTGGGCCGCGTAGGCGATGGTGTCGCCTTCAGGCACTCAGGGTCAGCCTCCGCGGGCCCCGGCTGAAACCGAGGCGCTCCAACACGGGAGCGAGACGGGAGGCCATGGCCGGTTCGCCGTCCACCTTCTCCAATCCCAGCCGCTTGATTTGGCCCGTCTTCACCCGCTCCACCAGCGCCTCGAGCGCCGGGTCCAGGCGCGGATCGCCGGGCTCGACCAGCGTTTGGAGGCCCTTCCCGCCACGCTCCAGGTACAGGATCGGCTCACCGCCGGCCAGCACCACGTGGGCGCCGGCCACGCGTGTCGTGCGGCCCTTCCTGGGCCAGGGCAGGACCGCGCCATACGGCTGGGCCGGATCGACCGCGGCCAGTACCAGCGGACGCTCGGCATCCGAACTCTCGGCCCGCAGCCGCTCGACGGCCCCGGGCAGCGCGAACTGGGCCCCACCCAAGCCCTCCACGAAGTACCCTCGGCGGGCGATCCCCAGCGTCTCGAGCTGGGTCAGCTCGGAATAGATCGACGAGAACCCGCCGGGCAGTCCCTCGGCCAGCACCTGCTCCCGGGTGAGGATCCCGTAGCGCTCGAGCAACAGCTCGGCCAGCGCCCGGCGCCGGGCTGCCGGGTCGGCCTCGGCGCGCAGCAGCGCCCCGGTGAGCGACCACCGGCCCTGCACGCCCTGGTGTCCCGACGCGGCTCCCAGGCGGCGACGGGCCGAGAACCGCCCGGCGCGTCTGGCCAGGTCACGCTGGGCTCGGGCCAGGGTGAGCCGCGGCGCGCGGAGCGGCGCGAACGCGTCGTTGGTCACCTCGCCGGCCCAAGCCAGATCCCACAGGGCCTCCTGCAGCTCCTGGGGCGGAAGGTCGACGTCGACCAGGAGATCGGTGAAGAAGCAGGCACCCTGGGCCAGGCGCTGGCGGACCGCGGCGTGCGAGTCGAGCTCGGGAGGGTCGCGGGTGGGCGGGCCCTTAATCACCGGCGCCCCCAGCAGCGGCAGATCCTCGCGGAAATACAGGGCCACCCGGCCTGAGCGGCGGCCCAGGGCGCCGGACCCGATCCACACCACTTCCCCGGAAGCACAGAGCTGATCGAGCCAGCTGGGCGAGTACGCGCCGATCCGCCGCGGCAGCACGTCACGCTCCCAGACCTCGGCCGGCAGCGCCAGCGCCTGCAGCGGAACCAGCGCCTCACGCAACCGGTCGATGCCGGCCCCGGTGGCCGGATGGCGATCGACGTTCTGCCAGGCGGGGAGGAACCGGGCCAAGGCCCGCGCGTCAACC
>DATKRM010000017.1:0-4601 GCA_035532195.1 Solirubrobacteraceae bacterium | reverse complement strand
TTGTCCCCCGTCGTTAGGCTTGCTCACCGTCAACGCCCTGGTAGCGGCTGATGAAGTGCTGGTGCCCGTGGAAGCCCGCTACTTGGCCTACCGTGGGACGCAGCAACTCCTGACTACCGTCGAGACGGTGCGGCGGGAGCTGAATGCCCGGCTGGCCGTCCGCGGTCTACTGCTGACGCGGTTCGATGGGCGCACCCTGCATGCCGGCGAGGTGCTCGATAGGCTGCGACAGAAGTACGGTGCGCAGTTGCTTGAGGTGGCCATCAAGGAGCGGGTGGAACTGGCCGATGCGGGCTTAGCCGGGAGGTCGATCTTCCGCCATGCGCCAAGTTCACCCAGCGCCGCGGCGTTCCGGCAATTGGCCGACACGGTACTCGCGCTTGGCTAAGCGTGTGTCACTGGCCGACCGCGAGGCCAGCTACGGCGCGGCAGTGCTGTTCGAACGGACCAGCCCGCGGGCGGCGCCGCGTCCAGGCGATCCTCTTCCCAATAGTGCTATTCCGAACAGTGTTTCGGCTGGAGAGGAGCAGAGCTACTTGCGCGCGACCTTCAGCCTTGGGGAGCGCGAGCTGGACCGGCTGGCGGTGATGGAACTGGAGCTACGCCGACAGGGCAAAAGGGCGACCAAGTCAGAGATCGTCGCCCTGGCACTGGAAGCCGCGCTGAAAGATTTCGAGGAACACGGCATGGGGAGCGAGATCGTGGGCAAACTCTCCGGCTCGTTGAGGCGCCGCTAAAGATTCACGACTGCCTTGCCACCCCTACGGATGCAGCATCTCTATAGGATCGGCACGGCGTCACACCCAGAGACCGGGTGGTTCGGCGACGGCCCGCCAGAAGCGCTGGGCTTCGGCCTGCTTGGTGGGAGGAGTGCACGCCGTACACTCCTCCCACCAAGCCCTCTACCGCACCGGCAGGGATGCGGATGGGAGCAGGCCGCTGATCGTTGCCCGCTGCGCACGCCGTTTGCCGGCCGCAATCCGTCTGCCGGCGGGCCCAGCTCACCAATCGAGACTGGGCTTTGCATCGGACGGTCCTCGGTGCGTTCCGCGGAGTTCCATCTGCGCCCGGAGGGAGAAAAATGCCGCCACGGTGGCGATCCAGCGCGCGGTATCGTCAGGGGTCTTCAACAGAAACGAGTCCGGGTTCACCTCAGGCATGAGCGAGCGCGCCCGCCAGGCCTTGACGCGGCGATCAAATGCCAGAGACACTGGCAGTGTCAGGTCGTCGGCGGAGAAGGCCAGGTGGCCGTCGGCGGAGAAGGCCACGCTGTAGCCGGGGCTCTCCGTTCCAATAGCACGAGCCATCACCATCAGGAAGCCACCCGGCATCCACAGTCGGCAGAACGCGTCCGACAGGTGATCCAGGCGGGCCGCCGGATAGCGTGCTCGAATGCCCTCCGCCACCTGTTGAAAGAATCTGCGTCGCTCCAGCGTCGTCTTCTCCATCCGATTGGGGCTCGGGCTGTTCGGTGTGTCCATCGTTGCCTGCCTTTGCTTGTGGTGTCGTTTCCTGGGGCTATCCCCCTACAGAGAGACCATACGTTCTAGAATCGTTTTTTCAAGTTGGCCCGCAACAACAGGCTGCATCCACGCTTGAAAAGGCCCCTGTCGGGCTCGTTCCGCGGAGTCGCTCGGTGCACGGCCTGCCTCCTGGCCACAGTGCCGGGGTATGGGCGCCTCAGCACGGTTCCGGCACCGAGCAGCGCGCCCCTGCTCAACGGCGATGTCATCGACCATGGCTCAAGGTCCGTTCGCCGGGTGGCCGTCAGCCGGCGCTCACAGCAGGTGGTGGGTGGCGGCAACCAGCACGCCCATGTAGATGGCGTAGAAGAGGAACACGCACAGCACCAGGTGCACCGCGAAGTGATGCATCTCGTCCCTCCAGGCACGGGACTCCAGCTCCCGCAGCCGCTGCTCCAGCCGGTGTCGTTCCCGCTGATCCAGCGCCCGCTCGCGGCGCTGTTCCTCCCGTGCCAGGTCGCGTTCGCGGCGCAGCTCCTGCCGCAGCAACTCCAAGTCGCGCTGGAGGGCCTCCAGCTGCCAGCGCCCCACGGATTGGTCGCGATCGATCACGTCGTTGCTCTTTGTTGTGGATTGGTCACCGTGGCTGGCCGCCTGGGCGCGCTGCCACCCGGGCCGGTGGGTCATAAGCTCCCTGAGCGCCGCTGAGGGTGACGGCGGATTGGCCAGGAGCTCGTGCACCCGCCGGCTGTCGCGAGGCGAGAGCCAGATGATGCCTTCCTCCTCCAGCACCGGGCGCGCCGTCCACCCCGCGGCATTCAGGATGCAGGTCCGCACAGCGAGCCCCGCACACTGCGCCGCCCGCCGTATGCGCTGCCACTGGTCCGGCGTGAAGCGCAGCCTCATCCTGGCCACGGCCCCGGCCAACCTGTCGAGACGGGCCGACTCGCGACGGCAACGCTGGCCGCCGGGTGAGCCATGCGCGGGACCGACAGAGGTGCCGGTGCGACCTGGGTCGCGAGCAGCGCGTCCAGGGTCATCATCGCCTGGCCCCGCGGGCGGTGCAGGGCGACGCCAGATGGGCGCCCAGGTCGGCCAGGCCCAGGATGCGCCCGGTGGCCGGTTTGCGTCGCCCACAGACCGGACACGGCACGCTCACCCACAGGCTGCCGCCGGCGAAGGTGTCCAGGCCGAAGTCGATGTCCTCGCAGCTCAGGGTGACCGCCGGCCAGGTGTGTGGCCCGCCGCCGCGCACCCAGCGGACATCCTCCTCCCTGGCCTGCAGCCCGAAGACCCGCAGTCGCCGCACCAGCCGCCGCGCCAGGTCGGCGCACAGGTCCCGCTCCTGGCCCTGCCGGCCTTCAGCCTCCATCTCGAAGGCCGCCTGCGCCCGCTGCCGCAAGGAGCTCCGCTCTTCATCTTGTTGCGCGGCCATCAGCGCGGACCTCCCGGCCGCTCGGCTAGACGCCGCCGCAGGGCCTCCGACCCGGCCGTGTGCGCCACGTAGGCGCGCCCCACCGGACAGCGGTGCAGCACCGGGCACCAGGCCCGGCACAGCCCGCCCGGTGTGGCCTCAACTTCGTCAACATCGCGGCAGCCGTCCAGCCGGCCCAGCTCCTCGGCCAGCGCCAGCAGGCGCTGCCGGCCTGCACGCGCCTCGGCCAGGGTGAGCGTATGTGTCAGCACGGCCTGCTCCGTGCCGGCGTGCAGCAGGTTCAGCACTTCCAGCTCGACCGCCTCACGGTCTACATCCAGGTCCCAGCCCGCCAGGAACCAGCGGGAGCGCGGCCGGTGCAGCTCGTTGAAGGCCCAGATGGCCCGGACCAGCAGGCCCGTGTCCCAGGCCGGCCAGACCACCTGGCCGCGCAGCTTGTAGTCGATGATGACCACCCGCGCCGGCCCTTCCGGGTCGCCGGGGGAGCGTCGCAGCCCGATGACGTCGGGCCGCGTGGGGCAGACCAGGCCGGAGCCCAGCTGCACCGCCGCCACCCCCGGCCCGTGGTCCAGTACCGGCTCCACCCACAGTGCTGGTCCTCCGGACGGGGGTCCTCCGGACGGGGAGTTGGGTATCATCGGAATGCAACCGCAGTAGTCGGCATCGTCCAGGGCCGCGGTTCCGCCCCGTCACTCCCCGTCCTCGGACTCCCTGTCCGGAGGACCCAGAGGGGTTGCTGGGCGCAGCAGCGGCGGGCGGCCAGTTCCAGGCCGGGCCGGGCGCGCCGCAGCCGCTCCTGGACGGCCGGCCAGCGCGCGTCCAGCTGGTGCCGGTGGAGCTGGCGCGCCACCAGGGAGGGCAGCAGCGCCACCGCCTGGGCGGATGTCAGGGGCTGACCCAGCTGGGCCGCCTGGCTGACAGCGCAGCTGCAGCTCCATCAGGACCGCGTGCAGCGCCCGGCCAGTCTGGCTGGGCACGGCATCCAGGGGCAACACGGCGCCGTCGGGGTGCTGTTGCAGCCAGACCTGGGCCGGGCAGTCGTGGTAGCGGTCCAGCAGGCTCGGCGAGGCCCGCCGCGTGCCGGCGCCGGGCGGGCTGGGCGCCGGCTTCCTGGTCGGGTTCCGGAACGAAGACGGCTGGGTCATCGGGATCCTCGTGCTTTCTGCTCCCGCGAGATCACACACGGGGAGCGCTGGTGACATCGGTCCGCTCCCGGAGAAAGGGAGCGGACCAGCGCTGGTGGGGCACGGGCCCCGGCTGGGCGTGGCGCCGCGACCCGTGTCGCCCTGGCTGGAGGCGTCCTGTAGCTCATCTGTTCTACATATAGCAGTTCGTATGCATATCTGTCAAGGTAGCCGTCGCTGCGCCCCTGCTCGCGCTCACGCCCTGCCGCTGCACCCCGACCAGGGCTCGCAGCAGGGCCAGCGTTCGCGCCGTCAGTGGACGCACCGCCGCGGGTCCGCCAGCAGGCAGGGGCGCCAGCTGGTGCAGCTCGGCGCCGGGCGACAGCCAGGCGAAGCGCGGCCCGGGCGCGGCCAGGTCACCCAGGATGCGCTCCACCGCCTGGCCGGCCAGGGCCCGGTCACGGGCCTGGCCCTGACGGGTGTGACGCTTGCCTGTGGCGACCTCGCGAGTCCGACCGCGCCGATGGGCGTCTGACTCCCGGGCGGAGGCCGGCTCGCGGCTGAAGAAGGCCTCCAGCT
>DATKRM010000016.1:0-6494 GCA_035532195.1 Solirubrobacteraceae bacterium | reverse complement strand
GGCCCGACGAAGGGTCCCTGTCAGAGCTGGTCGCACACATCGATGGCTACCTGTGCGAGATCAAGGACATCCAGGTCAAGGACGGCCTCCACGTACTGGGCCAGCCCCCGACCGGAGACCAGCTGCGGGGGCTGGTGGCCGCGGTGCTGCGCCTGGGTTCGGGCGAGGTCCCGGGGCTGCGCGTGGCGATCGGCGCCGCCCTGGGAGTGGACGAGCGAGCCCTGGTCGAGGCGCGGGAGCGAGACGGTGTCGACCGGCTGGAACGCAAGCAGACAGAGCTCCTGGACGCGTTCGCCGCGCGGGGCTGGCAGGCCGACGCGGCCGCGGAGGTGTGCCGGGCGGTGCTCGGACAGCCGGACTCCGGAGTGGAGGCGGTTCTCCGGCTGGCCGCCGAGGAGGTAGTGCCCCGGATCCGTGCCACCACCGGCGAGCTGGATTCGGTGCTGGCCGCGCTGCGCGGCCGTCACGTGCCAGCCGGCCCTTCGGGCAGCCCCACCCGCGGCCGGCTCGACGTGCTGCCCACCGGGCGCAATTTCTACTCCGTCGACCCGCGCGCGCTGCCCTCCGAGCTCTCGTGGGAGGTGGGTCAGCAGCTGGCCGATCGGCTGCTTGAGCGGCACCGTCATGACACCGGCGAGCTGCCGCGCATGGTCGGGCTCGTGGTCTGGGGTACCTCGGCCATGCGCACCCAGGGCGACGACGTGGCGGAGATCCTGGCCCTGTTGGGGATCCGTCCCACCTGGCACCCGGAGACCCGGCGGGTCAACGGGCTGGAGGTGATGCCGCTCAGCGAGCTCGATCGACCGCGGATCGACGTCACGGTGAGGATCTCCGGCTTCTTCCGCGACGCCTTCCCCCATCTCGTGAGGCTGCTGGATGACGCGGTGGCCACGGTGGCGGGGCTCGACGAAGGCCCGGAGGAGAACTACATCGCCGCCCATGCCCGCGCCGACGCGGAGCGGTTGGCCGAGGAGCTGGGCGCCGAGCCCGCGTGGCGCCGGGCCACGGCGCGAGTGTTCGGATCGCGCCCGGGCACCTACGGAGCCGGCCTGATCCAGCTGCTGGACACGCGCGACTGGCGCGCCGAGGCGGAGCTGGCCCAGGTCTACGAGGCCTGGGGTGGATACGCCTACGGCCGGAGCCTGAACGGGGAGGCGGCCCCCGAGGCGATGCGCGACTGCTTCTCCCGGATCGACGCCGCGGTCAAGAACGTGGACAACCGCGAGCACGACATCCTCGACTCCGACGACTACTACCAGTACCACGGGGGCATGGTGGCCACGGTCCGGGCGCTCACTGGACGTGAGCCGGCCGCCTATATCGGTGACGGCTCGGACCCGTCGCGGGTAGCCGCCCGGCCGCTGGCCGAGGAGGCGCGGCGCGTGTTCCGGGCCCGGGTGGCCAACCCGCGGTGGATCGCCTCGATGATCCGCCACGGCTACAAGGGCGCGGCCGAGCTGTCGGCCACGGTCGACTATCTGTTCGGGTACGACGCCACCACGGGCGTGGTGGATGACTGGATGTACGAGCAGGTGGCCCAGCGGTACGCGCTCGACCCGGACGTGGCGCAGTTCATGAGCCAGTCGAATCCGTGGGCGGCCCGTGCGATCGCCGAACGATTGCTCGAGGCGGCCGACCGTGGACTCTGGGCGCAGCCGAGCCCCGACACGCTGACCGGTCTGCGTGACCGGTTCCTGGCGCTGGAGGGAGAGCTCGAGGAGGAGCCGGATGACTCGCCCGCCCTCCGGCCTTGGCGAGCCCGGACGGCGAGCGGAGGAGTGGGCGAGGCATGAGGAGGCCGGCCTTCCCGCTCACCGCGGTCGTGGGTCAGGACGAGCTGCTGCAGGCGCTCCTGATCACGGCCGTGGCGCCGGTTGTCGGCGGAGTACTGGTGCGCGGGCAGCGCGGCACGGCCAAGTCCACGGCGGTACGTGGCCTGGCTCCGCTGCTGCCGCCGGTGGCGGCGGCCAGCGATCCGCCGTTTGCCTTCGGGCCGGGCGAGCGCTCGCCCCACGGCACCGTTCCGCCGTCGGCGCCGGTGTCAGAGCGGGCCGCCCCGCTGGTCGAGCTGCCGCTGGGGGCCACCCTGGATCGGCTGGTCGGATCCCTGGACCTGGGTCGCGCGCTGTCCGGCGAGCGAGCGTTCGAGCCGGGGCTGCTGGCCCGGGCCCACGGCGGGATCCTCTACGTGGACGAGGTCAACCTGCTGCCGGACCACCTGGTCGACGCGCTGCTGGACGCCGCCGCCTCGGGGGTGGCCCGTGTGGAGCGTGACGCCGTGTCGGTCGAACACGACGCCCGGTTCATGCTGGTGGGGACGATGAACGTCGAAGAGGGCGAGCTGCGCCCTCAGCTGCTCGACCGCTTCGGCCTGGGGGTCGAGGTGCGCGGACCTGAGGACCCGGGGGTGCGAGCTGAGATCGTGCGGCGCCGGCTGGCCTTCGAGCGGGACCCGGACGGGCTGGGGGCGAGATTTGCCCCGGCCGAGCGGGCGCTGGCCGCGCGCATCGCCCAGGCCCGGGCGCAGCTGGACCGGGTGCGCCTGCCCGAGCGCGAGCTCCTGCGGATCACTGGGGCCTGCGCCCGCCTGGCCATCGACGGCGTCCGCGGCGACATCGTCTGGTCACGCGCCGCGTGCGCGCTGGCCGCGCTCGACGGCGTCGATCAGGTTGACCCGACCCACGTCCGCCGGGCCGCGCCGCTGGCGCTCAGCCACCGCCGGCACCACGACCCCCTGGGAGACGCCGCCGGGCAGCAGGACGAGATCGAGCGAGCCCTGGACGGCGAAGACCCCCAGCCGCCGCCACCCGAGCGTCCCTCGCCGTCCGGGGGCGGAGGCGAGCCCGGGCCCGGCGGCGACCCAGAGTCCGCCCCGGCCCCCGCGCGTGAGCGGCGCGATCCCCCAGCTCCGGCCCGGCTTCCGACCAGCGCGCTGGCGCTCGAGCGCTCCGGTCGCGGTCCTCGCGGCCGCGGCGCGCGGGCGGCCGGCGTGGCGGCTGGGGCGATCGACAGCCGGCCCGCCAGCGGCCAGGCCGAGGATCTGGCGGTGGTGGCCACCCTGCGCGCCCGCCTGTTATCGGGTCCCGCCGATTCCTCCGACCTGCGGGAGCACGTGCGCGCCGGCCGCGAGGGCTTGCTGCTGTGCCTGGTGGTCGACGCCAGCGGCTCGATGGGGGCCCGGCGGCGGCTGGCTCGGGTGAAGGGCGCACTGCTCGACCTGCTCCGGGAGGCGTACGCACGGCGAGACCGGGTGGCGATCGTGGCCTTCCGCGACGGGGGCGCTCGTGTCCTGGTGCCACCAGGCGCGCCGCTGCAGTCGGCGGCCGCAGCCATCCGGGAGCTGCCCACCGGCGGGCGCACCCCGCTGGCCGCGGGACTCGACCTGGCCGCCCAGCTGCTGCATCGCGAGACCGCTCGGGAGCCGAACCGGCGGGCGCTGGCCATGGTGCTGACCGATGGGCGTGTGGCCGACCCCTCAGGGCTGGCCCGCGCGGCCGCGACACGACTCGGTCGCAGTGCCGCGGCGGTCCACGTCATCGACACAGAGGAGGGCGCCGTGCGCATTGGTCTCGCCGCTTCGCTGGCCGCCGCCGCCGGGGGGCAACTGCATTCGCTTAGGAGCGCCGCATGAGCGGCGTCGCCCCGGAGGACATCGGCAGCGCCGATCCCCAGCGACGAAAGCCACGTGACCGGCCGCTGGTCATCGTGATCACCGGCCAGGGCAAGGGCAAGAGCACGTCCGCGTTCGGGATGCTGCTGCGCTCCTGGGCCCGCGGCTACCGCTGCGGGGTGTTCCAGTTCGTCAAGTCGGGCAAGTGGAAGGTGGGCGAAGCCAAGGCGGCGCTCGCCCTGGGCGGCATCGACTGGGAGAAGATGGGCAACGGCTGGTCGTGGCTGCAGACCGACCTGGGCGAGTCGGCGGACCTGGCCCGCGAGGGCTGGGCGGAGGTCAAGCGGGCGATCGACGAGGAGCGCTACGAGTTCCTGCTGCTCGACGAGCTGACCTATCCGATCAAGTGGGGGTGGATCGACGTCCGGGACGTGGTGGACACGCTGGCCGGCCGGTCCGGCTTCCAGCACGTGGTGATCACTGGGCGCGATGCCAGACCAGAGCTGCTGGAGGCCGCCGACCTGGTCTCGGAGGTGGTCAAGGTCAAGCACCCGATGGATGCGGGCATCCGCGCCCAGCAGGGGATCGAGTGGTAGACGTCCTGGTCATCCCCGACGGCGCGGCGCAGCCGCCGCGCAACGGGACCCCCACCGCCCTGGAGGCCGCGCACACGCCTGTGCTCGACGCACTGGCCGCCGACGGCGCCGTGGTCCGGGTGGCCACGACACCGTCCGGGCTGCCCGCGGGCTCGGAGACCGGGATCGTTTCGCTGCTCGGCGCGGCGCCGCAGCAGCGGGTGAGCCGCGGCTGGGTCGACGCGGCGGCCTACGGCATCGAGGTGCCCGACGGGCTACAGCCCTGGCGGGCCGACCTCGTGTACCGCGGGGGCAAGCGCGCGTCGATCCGCCAGGCCCGCGACGTGTGCGCGCACCTTGGGCCCGGCGCCCATGCCGTGTCCGGCCACCGGCTGCTGCTCCTTGCCCCCGAGCGACCGCCCGATCGCAGGCTGCTAGGGCTACACGTGCGCGTGTGGCCTCAGGGCGCGGCACCCCAGGGCTCGGTGCCGGTGCGGACGGTGGTCATCTGCGCCCGGGGAGCCGCGGCCGGTTGCGCGCGTCTGCTCGGCGCTGACGTGGTCACGCCCGGAGGCGCCACCGGCGATCTCGACACCGACCTTCAGGCCAAGGCCCAAGCCGCGATGGCCGCGCTGGTCTCCGGCGTGCCGCGGGTGGTGGTGCATTTCGGCGCTCCCGACGAATGCGCGCACCGGCGGGAGGTGGACGCGGTGGTGCGCTGCCTGGAACGCCTCGACGCCGAGCTGCTGGCCCCGCTGCGCGACGCGGTCGGGGCACTGAGCGGCCGCCTGGCGGTGTGCCCTGACCACGGCACCGACCCCCACACCGGGCGCCACGACCCGGCGCCGGTGCCCGCCGTGGCCTGGGGCGAGGGCGTGGCCCAGCAAGGTCCGGCGGTTCTGAGCGAACGCGCGGCCCGGATCAGTCCGGTGAGCGCGCCCGACGAGCTGCTTGGCCTTCGCGCCGTAGCCGAGGCGGTGGCGTGACCCCGCGCGTGGTCATCGCGGGGACCAGCTCCGGGGCCGGCAAGACCTCGGTGACCTGCGGGTTGATCGGAGCACTGCGCCAGCGTGGGCTGCGGGTCCAGGGCTTCAAGGTCGGCCCCGACTACATCGATCCCAGCTACCACGCCATGGCCTCCGGGCGCCCGGGACGCAACCTCGACGCGTTCCTCAGCGGGCCCGAGCTGATCGCCCCGCTGGCTCGGCACGGCGCCCGCGACGCCGATGTCGCAGTGGTCGAGGGCGTGATGGGCCTGTTCGACGGTGCCTCCGGCCGGGGCGAGCTGGCGTCCACCGGCCAGGTGGCCAAGCTGTTGCGGGCTCCAGTCGTCCTGGTCGTCGATGCCACCGCGATGTCCCGCTCGGTGGCGGCGATCGTGCACGGCTACCGCACGTTCGACCCGGCGATCAACGTGGCCGGGGTGATCTTCAACCGGATCGGCTCCGATCACCACGAGCAGCTGCTCCGCGAGGCGCTGGAACCGCTGGGCGTACCCGTGCTGGGGGCACTGCGACGGGACGCCGCGCTGACCGCACCCGAGCGCCACCTGGGATTGGTCCCGGCGATCGAACTGGAGCCAGGCACGCGGGCTGCGCTGGCCGCCCTGGCCACCGCCGTGGACCGCCAGGTTGACGTGGACGCGATCCTCGCCCTGGCAGCCACGGCGCCGCCGCTTCAGGACGCGCCCTGGAGCCCCGAGCCGCCGGATGGCATGGCGGCCTCCGGCGCCCGGATCGCGGTGGCCGCGGGCCGTGCGTTCTCGTTTCACTACCGGGAGAACCTCGAGCTGCTCGCGGCCGCCGGAGCCGAGCTGCTGGAATTCGATCCCCTGACCGACCCGGGGCTGCCCGCCGAAGCCGGCGCCCTGCTACTGGCCGGTGGCTTCCCCGAGGTCTTCTGCGCACAGCTCGAGGCCAACCGGCCGCTGCGCGAAACCATCGCCGAGTTTGCCGCCGCAGACCGGCCCGTGCTGGCCGAATGCGGCGGACTGTTGTTCCTGTGCCGCGAGCTCGACGGCCACCAGATGTGCGGGGTCATCGACACCAGCGCCCGGATGACCGACCGGCTGACGCTGGGCTACCGGGAGGCGACCGCGGCGACGTCCACGCCCTGGCTGCGGGCCGGCGAACGCGTGCGCGGCCACGAGTTCCATTACACGCAGATCGGACTGGCTGCGGCGGCGAGCGCCTGGGTACTGTCGGCGCGGGGCCGGGAGCGTCGCGAGGGGCTGGTCGCCGGAGCCGTGCAGGCGAGCTACCTGCACGTCCACTGGGCGGCCTATCCCGACCTGGCCTGGCGATTCGCCC
>DATKRM010000015.1:0-24975 GCA_035532195.1 Solirubrobacteraceae bacterium | reverse complement strand
GGCGACGGCCAGGGCGTGGCCCTTGGGCAGGAAGGCGATGGGGAACAGATCCTGGAGCCGCCGGCCCAGCACGTAGATGGGCACCTGCGGGCCGGGGATGTTGGTCACGATTAGGTTGAACAGCCGGGTGGAGAAGTTCAGCCGGCTGGCCTGAGCCAGGATCGTGGGCGGCGCCAGCTCGTTCACCGCGGCCAGGGTGGCTGCGCCCACCGCCTGCTTTGACTCCTTGAGGCCGTCCATGGCTTTCTTGACGAAGCGCAGTCGAGCCACCGGGTCGTTGATGTAGACCGGGAGCGGGCCGCGCATGACGGTCAGCTTGTTGCCTAGGCTGCCGCGGTCGTCCCGCATCCGGACCGACACCGGGACCAGCGCGCGCATCTCCAGTCCCTCGGTGCGGACACCGCGGGCCCGGAGCCAGCGCGCCAGCGCCCCTGAGACCACGGTCAGCACCACGTCGTTCACCGTCCCGCCGAAGGTGTCCTTGACCAGCTTGTAGTCGGCCAGGGGCTGGCGGACCACGGCGTAGCGGCGATGGGGGCCGATCTCGGTGTTAAGCGGCGTCTCGGGAGCCGGGTTGAGTCCAGCCCACACGATCTCGCCCACGCCTTCCACTGAGTCGCGAAGCCGGGACGCCGCCGCGTCGGGGTGGGTGGCGGCGGACACCGCACGCCCCACCAGGTCGGCGGCGACGCCGGCCACGCCTCGGACACCGGCCACGACCAGCTCGGCCGACGAGGGCTCCCGACGGGGCTGCCAGGCCCCCAGGTCGGCGGGCGCTGGCGGGGGCTGTGACTCGACGTCGAACAGCACCGTGGCCAGGTCCACACCGGACACGCCATCGACCAGCGAGTGGTGGTTCTTGGATATGACGCCAAAGCGATTGCCCTCGAGCCCTTCGACCACCCACATCTCCCACAGCGGCCTGGATCGGTCCAGCTGCTGCGAGGCGATCCGAGCCGCCAGACGGAGCAGCTGATTCTCTGTGCCCGGGGCCGGCAGGGCCGTGTTGCGGACGTGGTACTCCAGGTTGAAGCTGGGGTCGTCCACCCACAGCGCTCGCCCGCTCTGGAACGGCGGCTGGGCCAGCTTCTGGCGGTAGCGCGGGACGAGGTGAAGCCGGCCGCGGATGTGGTCAAGGAAATCCTCGAATGCGGGCGGCGGGCCTTCGAAGATCAACAGCCCGCCGATATGCATGTGCGATGACGACCCTTCCTGATGCAGGAAGGAGGCGTCGGTGGAGCTGAGCCGGTCGAGATGGTGCTGCGCCACGGAGTCGAAGATTACCTCTCGGCCAGCCGTCTGTCAGGCCCCGATCTGCCCCTACACTGTCCTCGATGGCCGGCTCCCCGCAGACGCTGCTGCTTGCCACGCCGCGCGGCTATTGCGCGGGCGTGGACCGGGCGGTGCAGGCGGTCGAGCACGCGCTCGATCTCTACGGCGCGCCGGTCTACGTGCGCAAGGAGATCGTGCACAACAAGCACGTCGTCGACGAGCTCCGCACCCGGGGGGCGGTGTTCGTCGAATCGGAGACGGAAATTCCGCCCGGGGCCACCGCCGTGTTCTCGGCCCACGGCGTGTCCCCGGAGGTTCACGCCGAGTCCGCGCGGCTCCAGCTGCGGACGATCGACGCTACCTGCCCGCTGGTCACCAAGGTCCACGTGGAGGCCAGGAAGTTCGCCGCCGACGGCTACACGATGATCCTGATCGGGCACTCCGGCCACGAAGAGGTCGAGGGGACGATGGGCGAGGCTCCGGACCAGATCATCCTGGTGGAGAGCGCCGAGGACGTCGACCGGTTGCAGATCGACGACCCTGACAAGGTGGCCTACATCACGCAGACCACGCTGTCGGTGGACGAGACGCGCGACATCATCGCCCGGCTGCGCGAGCGCTTCCCCAACATCTCGGGGCCCCGGACCGATGACATCTGTTACGCCACCACCAACCGGCAAGCGGCGGTCAAGGAGCTGGCCAGCCGCTGCGACCTGGTCCTGGTCATCGGGTCGCGCAACTCCTCGAACTCCAACCGGCTGGTTGAGGTGGTGCGCGAACACGGCATACCTGCCTACCTGATCGACAACGAGACCGAGGTCCGGGAGGAGTGGCTGGAGGGCAAGCGCGTGGTCGGCATCACCTCCGGCGCGAGCGCGCCCGAGCACCTGGTCCAGCAGCTGGTTGGGTTCTTCCGGGCGCGCGGCACCGACGACATCAGGGAGCTCGACGTGATCCAGGAGGATGTGCGGTTCATGCTCCCCAAGTCGATCCGCACGGCCCTGGCGTCAGCCTCCGCCTAGGACGGCACGGGCCGCCTGCGCACGCTGGTCCTGTCAGACTTGCACCTGGCTGCCCGGGATGGGCGGGACGTGCTGCGCGACGCCGACACCCGGACCCGGCTGATCGAGCGGCTGCCGGGGGTCACCCGGCTGGTGCTGCTGGGGGATGTGATCGAGCTCCGGCAGGGGCCGGCGCGCGACGCGCTTCTGACCGCGCGACCGGTGCTGGCTGAGCTCGCCCAGGCGCTCGACGCGGAGGCCGAGGTGATCCTGGTGCCGGGAAACCACGATCACCGGCTACTCGCGCCCTGGCTGAGCCGCCGGGCGCTCCAGGACCACTCGGCTCCACTGGGTCTGGAGACGAACGTCGACTGGGAGCCCGGTGAGCCGCTGTCGGCGCTGGCCGAGGCGGTGCCTCCGGGGCGCCTGCGCGTGGCCTATCCGGGCGTGTGGCTGAGCGATCGGGTCTACGCGACCCACGGCCACTACGGCGACCGGCACACCACGCTGCCGATCCTCGAGCGACTGGGAGCAGGACTCACGGCCCGGGTCGTGGGGGAGCGTCCGGGCGGCCCGGCCCGGGCCGAGGACTACGAGGCCACGCTGGCGCCCGTGTACGCCTGGATCGACGTGATCGCCGAGTACGGAGGCCCCTCACTGCCGGGTAGCGGCGCCGGCATGCAGGCCCGGCTGTGGCAGCGGATGTCACGCCGCTCAGGGCGCCGGGCCGCAGCCTCCCGGATGGCCGCCGGCGTCGGCGTGCGCGCCACGGTGGCCGCGCTGAACCGGGCCGGGGTCGGTCCGCTTAAGGCCGACCTGTCCGGTCACGAGCTGCGGCGGGCGGCCCTGCGGGCCTTCGCCGAAGTGGTAGGACGGCTCGAGGTCACCGCCCACCACGTGATCTTCGGCCATACCCATCGGGCGGGACCGCTGCGGGGCGACGAGGCGGGAGAGTGGAGGACGGCCACCGGCGCCGCCCTGCTCAATACCGGCAGTTGGGTGCACGAGCCGTCATTCCTGGGGCGATCTCCGGGCCAGAGCCCGTACCGGGCGGGATTCGCCGCCGAGCTGGGGGACGGGGAACCGCCCGGCCTGATCAACCTGCTGGATCGGGATTAGCCACCCCCGGCGTGAAGCACACGGCATGACAGCGCACCCCGGGATCCAGCTCTAGCTCCAGAACCGCCTCGGTGCTGTGCGCGTGCCGGATCAGCTCCCAGCAGCCGGGATGCTCGACGCTTAGCGTGCGATCGCCGGCCCGGATCGAGCCGGCGCCCGACAGCACCGCCCAAGCCGCGCCGGCCCGGTAGGGACCCGAGTAGGGGCCCTCCACGTCCGGGCTCTGTGGCTCCAGCACCGCCCCCGGGGCGTCCTCCGGGCGCAGCGGCTCAAGCACGGGCTGCTCCAGCCCGAGCAGCTCCTGGATGGCTTGCTCGGTCTCCTCGTAGCCACCTTCTCCGTAGTGGTGCTCAAACAACATGCCCTCCTGGTTGAACAGGTACCGGGCCGGCCAGCCCAGGTTCCCGTAGCGCTCCCAGATCTCGCCCTCGCCGTCGACCACCACCGGGTGACGCACCGCCAGCCGCCGGCACGCCGCCTCGACGGCGTCCGGATCTCGCGACGGCTCAAAGCCCGGCGTGTGAACACCGATCACCCGCAGACCGCGCGCCTCGTAGCGCTGATGCCAGGCCTGGATGTAGGGCAGCGTGCGGATTGAGTTGGGGCGGCAGAAGTCCCAGAACTCGATCAGCACGGGGCGGCCGAGCTGCCGTTCCATCCGCAGGGCGCCCACGTTGATCCAGCGCAGCTGGTGCGGGAACGGGGGCGCGGCAATGTGGTCCACCGGCGCTCGCATGAGGTCGATCGTAGGCGAGCCTGGCCGGCCAGGGCAGGGAGCGCTCGCCCGTCCGTCAGGGCTCGACGAGCCCTCTGCGGATGGCGTAGCGCACCAGCTGCACCCGGTCGCGCATTCCCAGCTTGCGCAGCACGTTGGCGCGATGGGACTCGACCGTCTTCTCTGAGAGGTGGAGCAGCTCGGCGATCTGCGCGTTGGTGTGCGCCTCGGCGATCAGCTTCACCACCTCCTCCTCACGCGGGGTGAGCGCCGGACCGGGCCCGCTGTAACCATCCTCCATCCACCCGCGAATGATCGAGCGCTCGGCCAGGTTGGTCAGGAACGCGTCGCCGCGGCCCACGGATCGGATGGCAGCCACCAGATCCTGGTCCGCCTCGCCCTTGAGCACGTAGCCCGAAGCGCCCGCCTTCAGTGCCTCGAACAGGTAGCGGTCGTCATCGTGCATCGAGAGCATCAGCACCCGGACGCTCGGCATCTGGGCTCGGATCTCGCGGGCCGCCTGCAGGCCCGTCATCTTGGGCATGGCCACGTCCAGGATGCACAGATCCGGGCGGCTGGCCAGCGCCTGCTCCACCGCCTGGATGCCATCCGCGGCTTCGGCCACCACCTGTAGGTCAGGCTGCCGGTCGAGCAGGAGTCGGATGCCCGCGCGCACGATGTGGTGATCATCGGCCACGAGGATCCGGGTATGTGCTCCGCCGTTCACGGTTGCACCATCAGCTCCACGCGGGTGCCGCGGCCGACCACCGACCAGATCTTGAGCTGGCCGCCGATCAGCAGCGCTCGCTCACGCATCCCGGACAGGCCCAGGCCCGAGCGGCCATTGCTGGCTTGGGCCGGCAGCCCGCGTCCATCGTCGCTGATCCGCAATACCGTGCGGCCGATGAACGACAGCTCGACCTCGACGCGGCCGGCTTCGGCGTGCTGGGCGATGTTGGACAGCGACTCCTGCGTGACCCGGTAGATGACCAGCTGCTGCTCGGGGGTCATGGTGTGCATCTGACCCCGGACGTGGAAGGCGGCCTGGATTCCGGTCTGGTCGCAGAAGTCGCGAACCTGACTGTGCAGCGCCGGTAGCAGGCCGTGGTCGTCCAGCACCGCCGGCCGCAGCTGCCGGGCCAGGGTGAGCAGCTCGTCCATGGCCTGGCTGGCCAGGCGTTTGGTCTCCACGAGCTCCCGGCGGATGTCGGGCGGGGCGTGCTCGATCGAGGCCTGAAGCCGCAGGGCCACCGCGGTCAGAGCCTGATTGACCTCGTCGTGCAGGTCCTGGGCGATCCGCCGCCGCTCGCGCTCCTGGGCCTGGATGACCGCGCGCCCGGCGTGCCGGCGTTCGGCCTCCAGTCGCTCGATCATGCGCACGAAGGCCGCCCTGAGCCGTCGCACCTCGGCACTGTCGGCCCGCAACGAGGAGGCGTGATCCCGTCCCGGCTGCGAGAAGTCCAGGTGCTCCATGGCCGAGATCAGGTCATCCAGGGGAGCGAAGCGACGGTGCAGCAGCAGCCAGTTACCGAGCAGGGTGGCCACCAGGGCGAGCCCCAGCAGGATCGCGGCGCCCCCCCGCGCCGCGTTGTTCAGCCGCCACTGAGCGGCCACCGTGCCGATGACCACGGTGGCCGCGATCAGCAGCAGGTTGATGACCAGCACCTGGACGAGGAGCGAACGTGATCTCAAGATGGGGTCTGGGCCCGATATCGGCCCGGCCCCAAATAGTCGATAGTGATCGGGTCACCTTCTCCACGAGAGTTTCAGGCGATCGCAGGAGTGGCGACGGAGCAATTGGGCCTTGTGCCGGGGCGCCGGCAGAAATCCGGCGCCCCGGCCGTTTTTTTGGGGGCGCGCGGGGCGAGCTGGGCGGGCGGCGTCGGGCGCGCCGCGCGAACCGGCCCGATAGCCAAAACATCCCAGGCACGGCCAGCGGCGCGGCCGGTGGGCGGTTGGTGCCGGACCCGTGCCCGCCCCGGCCGTTTTCGGGCCCGACGGGCGGTGCGCACGCCGCTATACTCGGTGAAGTATTGAATGCCGACCGCCTTTAGGAGATTTTGCCGATGAGCCCCTCTGGACCCGAGGTTCTCCGCCAGATCAAGAGCCGGATCGACGAGGTCGATCCCGCCGCCGTGCGTGAACAGGTGAGCAACGGCGCGGTCGTGGTTGACGTCCGCGAGCCCGAGGAATGGGCGGCCGGGCACATCCCCGGTGCCCTGCATGTGCCCAAGAGCTACTTGGAGTCCCGGGTCGAGGGTGCGGTGCCCGACCGCGATGGCCACGTGATCCTGTACTGCGCCTCCGGGAACCGCTCCGCGTGGGCGGCCCGGATCCTGATCGACGACCTCGGCTACTCCCATGTGGAATCGATGTCCGGCGGGTTCACGCTGTGGAAGGACCGCGGCTACGAGGTGGAGATGCCGCGCACGCTGACCGCCGAGCAGCGCGAGCGTTACTCGCGTCACCTCCTGTTGCCCGAGGTGGGGGCTGAGGGCCAGCAGCGGCTGCTCGACGCCAAGGTCCTGCTGCTGGGTGCCGGCGGGCTCGGTTCCCCGGCCGCGCTGTACCTGGCCGCCGCCGGCGTGGGCACGTTGGGCATCGTGGACAACGACGTGGTCGACGTATCCAACCTCCAGCGCCAGGTCATCCACTCCACGCAGCGCGTCGGCGTGCCCAAGGTGGACTCGGCCGAGCAGACGATCACCGAGCTGAACCCGGACGTCCAGGTTCAGAAGTACCCGGTGCGGCTGGGCCCCGAGAACATCATGGACATCCTGCCCGGCTACGACATCGTGGTGGACGGGCTGGACAACTTCCCCACCCGCTATCTGCTCAACGATGCCTCGGTCAGGCTGCGAATTCCCGTCGTTTCGGCGGCCATCCTGGGCTTCGAGGGCCAGCTGTCGGTGTTCAAGCCCTACGACGGTCCGTGCTACCGCTGCCTGTTCCCGGTCCCGCCGCCGGCCGAACTGGCGCCCTCGTGCGGGGCCAACGGCGTGCTCGGGGTTCTGCCCGGCACGATGGGTCTGCTGCAGGCCACCGAGGTGATCAAGCTGATTCTGGATCAGGGCGATCCGCTGATCGGGCGGCTGCTCATGTACGACGCCTTGGCCGCCTCGTTTACCGAGGTGCGGGTCAGGCGCGACCCCGACTGCCCGATCTGCTCGCGGGACCCCGAGGAGATCTCCGATGAGGAGATGGGGATGTTCCCGGACTACGAGGCCTTCTGCGCCGGCGCGCACTAGACCGCGTTCGTCTGGTAAGCATTCCGGGCATGGCCACCGTCCGCATCCCACCCGTGCTCCGCCCCGCCGTCGGCGGCGAGAAGGAGCTGACGGCCGACGGGTCCTCCGTGGGCGAGATCCTCCGCTCGGTGGCCGAGAGCCATCCGGAGACCCAGACGCAGCTGTTCGCGGCTGACGGCGAGCTCAATCGCTACGTCAACGTCTACCTCAACGATGAGGACGTACGGGTTCTCGAGGGCCTCGAGACCTCGGTCGGCGAGGGGGACACGCTCGTCATCCTGCCGGCCATGGCTGGCGGATAGCCGCCCGGACCCGGCACGGGGCTCCCCCCCGCCGATCCCAACCTTCCCCCGCGCGTAGCTACACTTCCTGAAGCATGGCGGCAGAGGGCCTCCAGAACAAACCTTGCGGGGGGCGGTATGGCGACATCGTTCAGGCGATTGGCCACACGCCGCTGATCGAGCTCAAGCGGTTCAGTCCCAAGCCAGGAGTCCGTATCTGGGCCAAGCTCGAGTCGCGCAATCCCACCGGCTCGGTCAAGGACCGGGTCGCCCGCGCGATGATCGAGGACGCAGAGGAAAAGGGGCTGATCGTCCCCGGGCAGACGATCCTGGAGCCGACCTCTGGCAACACCGGCATCTCGCTGGCCATGATCTGCGCGCGCAAGGGCTATCCGCTCAAGGTGGTGATGCCGGACAACGTGACCCCGGAACGCACCCAGCTGCTCACCATGTACGGGGCGGAGATCGCCTACT
Organism: Solirubrobacteraceae bacterium; assembly: GCA_035532195.1. GTDB lineage: Bacteria > Actinomycetota > Thermoleophilia > Solirubrobacterales > Solirubrobacteraceae > Palsa-465. The sequence goes on along the minus strand of DATKRM010000015.1, from coordinate 16,865 downwards.
CCGAGGGCGCCAAGGGCTCAAACGGCGCCGTGGCGCTGGCGCTGCAGATGGCCGAGCACGACGCCTCCTACTACATGCCATATCAGTACGGCAACCAGGCCAACCCGCTGGCCCACTACAACGGCACCGCCCTGGAGATCCTGGAAGAGCTCGATGAGGTGGCGGCGTTCGTGGCCGGGCTGGGCACCGGGGGGACCCTGATGGGCAACGGCCGCCGGCTGAAGGAGGAGTTGGGCGATCAGGTGAGGATCGTGGCTGCCGAGCCCATGCAGGGCGAGCCGGTGCAAGGCCTGCGCTCCCTGGACGATGGGTTCATCCCGCCGATCCTCGACCTGTCGCTGCTGGACCGCAAGATCGTCGTGACCAACCGCGACGCGATCCTGTTCACCCGCAAGCTGTTGGCGGAGGAGGGGCTGTTCGCGGGCGTGTCCTCGGGAGCCATCGCTCGAGTCGCGGTCCGGATTGCCGGAGAGCTGGACGAGGGCAACGTGGTGTTCGTCGTGGCCGACGACGGCTGGAAATACCTGTCCTCGGGCATCTACACCCGTCCGGTGGACGAGATCGAGAACCTGGATGCCACCGTCTGGTGGTGAGCGGCTCGGAGGGGCGCGAGGGCCCCGCGTCACGACGTAGCCTGCTGCTGTCTCTGGGGGTTGGGCTGGCCGCGGTGTTGGGTGCCGCCGGGTGCGGGAACGCGCAGCGGGAGCCGGGCGTGCGGCTGAACCGGCGGACCCGGGGGGCCGGAGCCGACGCTCACACGCTCAACCAGCTGCTGGCCGCCGAGTACTACGCGATCGCCGCCTACACGGCGGCCACCCCGCTGCTCACCGGTACCCCGGCGCGCGTGGCCCGGCGGTTCCTGGGCCACGAGGTCCTGCACGCGGACCGGTTGATCAGCCTGATCCAGCGCGCCGGTGGACAGGCCCGGCAGGCGCCGGCCAGCCACGACCTCGGCCACCCCACCACGGCCTCGGAGATCATGCGGCTGCTGTTGAAGGCGGAGCGGGCCCAGCTCACCGCTTACCTGGAGGCTGCGCCTACGCTGTCCCCCGGCTCGCTGAAGGCGATGGCCGCCAGTATCTTCGCCACCCAAGCGCAGCATGCCGCGGTGTGGCGCCTGCAGCTGGGGCAGATGCCGGCCCCCACGGCGCTGGTCACCGGCCATGAGTGAGGCTCACTCGCGCCTCCGCTCGCCCTCCGGGCTTGCCTTTATGGAAGCCGCGTGAGTCGTCCAGCTGCCAGCCGCCGCGAGCTGCTGGGCGGGATCCTGGCCGGGGCGGCGGCGAGCACCGTGCGGGCCTCGTCCGCCGACGCCGCGGGCGGCGCGGGCGGCGATGACAAGCTCCTGGCCACGTTGCTGGCGGTGGAGCGGCGCCTGAGCTCGACGTATCACCGGGTTCTAGCTTCCGGCCAGCTCGGCGTGATCGTGGCACCCGAGGTCAGCGGGTTCCTGGGTCAGGAGCAGGAGCACATCGGGGCTCTGGAGCAGGTGATCGCGCTGCGCGGAAGCTCCGCGCCATCCGCGGCCCGGTTCGAGCCGGGTGGTCCACTGGAGACTCAGAGCGACGCGCTCGACCTGCTGCTGGGCGCCGAGAGGATGGCCGAGAGCGCGTACTTCGGCGCGCTGTCCAAGCTCGAGGACCCGGCCCTGGTGGCGCTGGCCGCTGAGATCATGGCCTCCGAGGCGCAGCATTGGACCCTGCTGCGGGCCCTACGGAACCCGGGAAACCTGGCTGCCACCGTGCCGGCGGCGTTCGTCACCGGCTCGCCATGAGCCGCAACCCCGGTTGCTAGGCTCGCCGCGGGGATGCGAATCGCCCAGGACCTCTATCAGGAGATCGTCGAACACGCCCGTGTGGAGGCGCCGAATGAGTGCTGCGGGCTGATCGCAGTGCGTGACGACACGGCGGTCGAGGTCTACCAGGCCACCAACGTCGAGGCCAGCCCGCTGCGCTTCATGATCGATGGCCAGGATCTGCTGCGGACCCTGGACATCGAGCAGCGAGGACTTGACCTGGTCATCTATCACTCGCATACCAGGACGGCCCCAGAGCCCTCCCAGACCGATATCACTTACGCGGCCAACTGGCCGCAAGCCGGGTGGCTGATCGTGGGGCTCGAGGACCGGGTAGCCGACGTGCGCCTGTGGCGGATCCAGGGTGGTCAGGTCACGGAGACGGAGCTGGCGGTGGAGTGATGGCGGAGGGGCGGCTGGTGTGTCCGGGCTGTGGCGCCTCCCACCCGGCGGCCGAGCGCTTCTGCCCCGACTGCCACCTGCCGCTGGCCTTCCCGGAGGCCGCGGAGGCCGAGGTCTCCGACCTGCAGCGGCAGGCTCGGAAGATCAAGCCCCAGTTGGCCGAGGGCCCGCTGGTCCAGGTGGCCGGGGCTACCAACCTGACCGAAGCGGAGTTCATCCAGTCGCTGCTGCTCGAGGAGGGCGTCCCCAGCGTGCTGCGCCGCACGGCTGGATTCGACGTTCCCGACTTCCTGGCCGCCGGTCCGCGCGACGTGCTGGTTCCCCAGTCCGGCGTGATGACGGCCCGCGAGGTGCTGCTCCAGGCCGAGCTGATCGGCCCACCCCAGAGCGGGCCTGGCGTGGCTCCGGGGCGGCTGCTGGCCGGCTTGCTGGCCGCGCTGGCCGTCGGGGCCGTGATCGTGTGGCTGGGGATCCGGGCGCTGGGCTGACAGCTTGGCGCTGGTGGTCAGCTGCGAGACGCCATCCAGGCCAGGTGCGAGCGCCAGGCGCCTTCGATGTGGACCAGCGGAGCGCCGCCAAAGGCCCGGCGCAGGGCGGCCCGGGGTCCCTGGGGATCGAGCCGTGAGGCCAGGGTCGTGGCCGCGTCTTCCCCCCGCTCCAGCACCAGCAGATCGATGACCGTCCCCCCGAGCAGGAGGGCGTCACGCAGGCTGGGAGGAAACGTCGGTCGTTTGCCCTCACGCAAGCGGCGGGCGATGGCGGGGCGAGCGTGCTCGGTTTGGCCCGCGAACCACCGGGCGGCACCTTCGAGCAGCCAGGCCCATTTGAGCTCAACCAGCGCCTTTCGCGGCCCCGCGCGCGTGGGCAGATCACGGTTGCTCTCGGCCACCACCCGGCGGGCGTAGAGCGACTCGGCGGTCAGCGACAGCATCTCCAGCGAACCGGGGACGCCGGACGCCCGCTTGCGCAGCACCCGCGGGCTCAGCACGTGGATCTCCTGGCCGGAGGCCCAGCCACCCAGGTAGCGGCGCGCCGCCGGCGCCGTGGCCAGCCAGGCCAGCGGGATCACGGGTCGGGCGGCCGACAGCGAGAGCACGCTGCGATGCAGGACCAGTGTCAGGCCATCTGGCGGGTTGGGGAAATACTCCTCCAGCTGATCCCGGGCCAGCTCGAGCGAATACAGGACCCGCTCGACCTCGTCATGGGAGGCGGAGTCATGCCGCGCACGAAACGAGCGCGAGGCAGATTCAACCCACGGCATGATTATCTGGGCCCACCCGCCCCACCCGCCCGAGTGGGGCGCCCGCCGCGCGGGCTACGCCATCACCGGCTGGCGATCCGAAGCGATCTCCGCGATCTCCTCGGAAGCCCGCCCGAACTCCTCGTCGGAGAGCACCGGGGTGCCCTCAAACGGAAGGTCGCGCGTGAGCTCGAGCCAGGACCGGCAGCCGCCGTACTCATCGCGGACCCGAACCGTCACCGGTCGGGGAATCCGGTAGGTCCGGAGCAGGATGACGTGCAGCGGATGGCGGCGCTTCCATTCGAGCCGCTTCTCCGCGTAGTCCGTAGTCCAGACGTAGAACGGAGCTAGTCCGTCGACGGCCCGGCGGTCGGTGATGGTGTAGTGCGCCGACACCTCGGCCCAGGCGCGAATCCGCACCCGGTCGGGCTGAGCCACCGGGGCGCCGCGGAACAGGGCGTCCGGGGACGGCTCATCGTCCGTCCAGACGCCTTCCTCCAGGGCGCGGATCAACTCGGGGCGGTGCGACTGGCGCACCAGCTCGGGAGCCTGATGGTCAAACGTGGGGTATAGGAAGAACCGCTCGTGGTCGAGCTTGAAGTGCTTGCCGGGCTCCCGGATCCCGCCCTTACGCAGGGTCAGGAGCTGTTCGCCTTCGGCAAGCGCCCGTACGGTGACGGCCCATTCTTTAAAAGCAATCGGCATGTTTTAGTGGTGAGACGAGGGTTTATTGAGTCAGGGGGGTGCTCGCGCTGGGAAGCTAGAGCGTTGGCCTGCGCGGTACACGGGGTGCAACGCAGCGCAGGGGAAGCGATTGTACGCGAGTTGCAGGAAAACCCCAAATTCGCAGCTATTACAGGGTTTTTGGTGGTTTTGCTGGTGGCAGATGGCCCGATTTTGCGAACTCGCCGGGCAGGATTTTGGGACGGAAGCGCGACGAGGCGGGGGAGTGGAGTCGTGGGGGCGGGCGGCGCCGCGAGAGCCTGCCCAGTCGCGCACCGGGGCGCACCCGCGGGGAGCGGACTAGAGCCTGATCCCCGCCGCGCCTTCCAGAGGCTCGATCAGCGCCGCGAAGTCGTCATCGCCGTGGCCGCGGCCGGCTGCCGCGGTCAGGATCTCCCTGGTCAGCGCGGCGAACTGGAACGGCGCACCCAGCCGCTGGCCCTCCTCCAGGCACAGGCGGACGTCCTTGAGCATGTGCTCGAGCTTGAACAGCGTCGTGTAGTCGTGCCGGCGCATCGGCTCGGCCTTGAGCTCGAGCATGGCTGACCCGCCGGAGCCGGCGGCCATCACCTGGCTCAGAGCATCCAGGTCGAGGCCGGCTTTGGCGCCCACCAGCAGCGCCTCGGCGACCACCGCGGCGTTGGCGGCGGCCACGGAGTTGTTGATCAGCTTGACCATCTGGCCGTGTCCCAGTGATCCGGCGTGGACGATCAGCCGGCCCATGGCTTCGAGCAGCGGTCGCCCGCGCTCGAAGTCCGCCGGCTCTCCTCCGACCATGATGGTCAGCGTGGCGTCCTCCGCGCGGGGCGATGAGCCGGTGACCGGCGCGTCGAGAAAACGCACCGCGGGGAACTCGGCCGCGATCTCCAGAGCGGCCGTCGGCCCGATCGTCGAGCAGTCGATGACCAGGGTGTCGGGGCCCGGCGCCGCGGCCCGCAGCACCGTCTCAACCTGGGAGCCGTCCACCAGCATCGTGATAACCGCGTCGGCGCCGGCGGCGGCCTCGGCCGGCGTGGCCGCCACGGTGGCGCGATGGCGGTCGCCGAATTCGCGCGCTTTCGACTCGGTGCGATTCCACACCGTCAGCTCGAACCCGCCGCGCACCAGGTTGGCCGCCATCCGCGAGCCCATGATTCCCAGACCCAGGAAGGCAACGCGCATCACGGGGCACCATACCCGCCGCCGCCGGGCGTCTCGATGCGCAGGCGCTGGCCGGCCTCCAGCACGCCTGACGCCTTGGCCGCGAGCGCCTGACCGTCGAGCAGATTTCGGCCCCTCTGCCCCGGCCGCCCGCCGGCGGCGCCGGGGGGTGGGTGGCGGCGGCGCTCGGTGATCAGGGAGTAATCCAGTCGCCGGAGCGCTTCCAGCTCACGCACCACGCCGTCACCGCCCGGCCATGCCCCCGCACCCCCGGAGCCGCGACGCACCGCGTACCGGCTCACGCGCAGCGGAAACTCCAGCTCCAGCGCTTCGACCGGGGTGTTGAGCGTGTTGCTCATGGCGACGTGGACCGCGCTCGGGCCGGGCGCATCGAAGCAGGCCCCCTGCCCGCCGGCCAGCGTCTCGTAATACGCGATCTCCTGGTCGCCCAGAGTGAGGTTGTTCATGGTGCCCTGGCCCAGTGCCCGCCCGAACGCGGCCAGCACCAGGTCAGCCACCCGGGAGGAGGTCTCGACATTACCGCCGGCCACCGCGGCGGGAGAGCGGGCGTTGAGCAGCGAGCCCTCGGGCGCGATCACCTCGACCGGCCGGTAGGCCCCGGCACTGGGCGGAATGTCCGGATCGGTGAGCACCCGCACCGCGAAGTAACAGGCCGAGCGGGTCACGGCCAGCGGGCAGTTGAGATTCCCGTCGTGCTGCCCGGCCGAGCCGGTGAAGTCAAGGCGAAGCCGGTCGCCTTGCACCGTGGCCTCGAGCCTCAGCTCCAGGTCGCCCTCGGCGGCTTCGAGCAGGTCGCGGGCGCGGCGCACGCCATCCTCCAGCTCGGCCAGGCAGGCCCGAGTCCGCCGCTCGCCGTAGTCGAGCACCGCCTCGAAGGCCTCCTGGAGCCGGGACAGCCCCACCTTGTCGGCGAGCTCGAGCATGCGCCGCACGCCCACCCGGGCCGCAGCCATCTGGGCCCGGAGGTCGGCGCGCCGCTGCTCGGGACGCCGCATTCGCGCCGCCAGCTCGGCGATCGCGGGCTGGTCGAGGACCCGCGGCGCGATGACCACGCCCTCCTCGGACAGCGTGTGGCTGTTGGCCGGCATCGACCCGGGGACCTGGCCGCCCACGTCGGCGTGGTGGGCCCGGTTGACCGCGAACGCGATGAGCCTCGTGCCGGCGAACACCGGCGCGATCACAGTGATGTCGGGCAGGTGGGTGCCGCCCCGGTAGGGGTCGTTGAGCACCCACAGCCGGTCGGGGGCCTGGTCATGTTCCAGGACGGCCTCGACCGCGGCCGGCATCGCGCCGAGATGAACCGGAATGTGCTCGGCCTGCATGACCATCTGCCCGGCCGCGTCAAACAGGGCGGTCGAGGCGTCCCGGCGCTCCTTGATGTTGGCCGAGTGGGCGGAGTGGATCAGCACCGCGCCCGTCTCCTCGCAGATCGCCCGGGTGGCCCCGCTGAGTACCTGAAGGTCGATGGGGTCGATCATTCGGTGCGCTCCAGGACCACGGTGCCGGTTGCGTCGATCGCCCCCGACCAGCCCGGGGCGATCAGCACCGTGGACTCCGGCAGCTCGACCACCGCGGGGCCGGCGATGTCGGTCCCCGGCTGCGGCTCGCCGCGCAGCACCGAGACCTCACGCTCGGTCCCCCCGATCGTCACCGGCCGCTCGAGGTGCTCGATCTCGTCCGAGCGTGATCCCTCGTCCAGCGTGACGTCAGCGCCTGAGCTGGTGGCGGTGATTCTGATCGTGACCAGTTCCACCTCCGGCTCTGGGTCGCGGAAGCCGTAACGCTCCGCGTGGGCAGCCTCAAACCGCCGGCGCAGCTCCGCGACTGACTCGCTCGGCGCGCCCGGGATGGGCAGCTCAAAGGACTGCCCTCGATACCGCATCTCATAGGTTGCATCGAGCTTGGCCTCGGGCTCGCCGAGTGTCTGGCGCGACGTCTGTCCGAGCGCGTCAGCCTCGCGACCGATGGCCTCATCGGTGAGCGCGTCACCGCTCAGCAGGACCGTGCGCTGGGCATCCCGCCGGCGCTCGGAGACCACCAGCCCCAGCGCGGCGAGCACTCCCGAGTGGCGCGGGCAGAGGATCCTGGCCATCCCCAGCTCGTCCGCGATGTCGGTGGCGTGCAGCGGGCCCGCCCCGCCGAACGCCAGCAGGGCAAAGCCTCGAGGATCGACGCCGCGGTTGACCGTGACGACCCGGAGCGCTCGGACCATCTCGGCCACGGCCACGCGAAGGATGCCCTCGGCGCACGCCACCGGGTCCAGATCGAGACGGCGGGCCAGGTCGCCGACCACCCGCGCCGCCGCTTCCCGGTCAAGCTCGACGCCCCCGGCCAGGGGGGAGTCGGTGCCCAGGCGGCCCAGCAACAGGTTGGCGTCGGTAACCGTCGGTTCGGTCCCCCCCCGCCCGTAGCAGGCCGGGCCCGGGTCGGCGCCGGCTGACTGAGGTCCCACCCGGAGCGCACCCCCCGGGTCGCGCCACGCGATCGAGCCGCCGCCCGCGCCCACCGTGTGCACGGCCAGCATGGGCAGCGCCACCGGTCGGCCCGCGATCTCGCCGGAGCTCTGCTCCTGCACGGCGCCGTCCTGCACCACGCACACATCGCAGGAGGTGCCGCCCATGTCGAAGCACAGGACCTGCCGCTCGCCGCAGGCCCGGGCCAGATAGGCGGCACCGGCGGCGCCGCCGGCAGGCCCGGACAGCACGGTCCAGGCTGCGTGAGACGCGGCTGAGGGCAGGTCGATCAGGCCGCCGTTGGATTGCATGATCGCGGGCTCGGGCAGACCCTGCTCGCGGGCTCGCTCGGCCAGCCCCCGTAGGTAGCGCGCCAGCAACGGCGACAGCGCGGCGTCGATCTCGGTGGTGGCGGCGCGCTCGTACTCGCGGAACGTGCCCACCACCTCGTGGGACAGGGAGACGTGGGCCTCCGGGAGCTCGCGGGCCAGGGCGTCGGCCACGAGCTGCTCGTGCTCAGGGTGGCGGTAGGAGTGCAGGAGGGCCACGGCGACGGACTCCGCACCTGCCTCCCGGACCTGGCTGGCCAGCCAGCCAGCCCGGTCGGGCGTGAGCGGCTGGAGCGGGCCGTCCGGGGTCATCCGCTCCGGAGCGCCGAACCGCAGCTCTGGGCCCGCGAACGGAGCCGGACGCGCGGCGCACAGCCGGTACAGCTCGGGGCGGTTCTGGCGGGCCAGCTCGACCAGGTCGGTGAAGCCCTCGGTGGCGATCAGCGCCGTGCGCGCGCTCTTCCCCTCCAGGAGCGCATTGGTGGTGACCGTGGTGCCGTGGGCAAAGCGCTCCACGTCCTGGCCGGTGGCGCCCACCTGCTCGAGCGCCCGTGCCACCCCCGACAACACGCCCTCGGACTGGTCGTGCGGCGTGCTGGGAACCTTGGCCGTGACCAGCCGCTCGCCGTGGGCCAGAACCACGTCGGTGAACGTGCCGCCGACGTCGACGCCCAAGAGCATGGGCTAAGGCTATGCGCCGGCGCGGGCTCGCACCGGACCAGCGCTTACGCCGCCAGCGCGGCTTCCAGCTCTTCGGTTTCCGCCAGGTGCTGGTGTGACGGGCAGTAGCCGTTGTGGGGCAGCGGCATGCGCTGGCACGGCGCGCCCTTGCGCGTGCTGGCCCGACACTGGAGCGGATTCCCGTAGGCATCGAATCCGTTCTGGGGCAGCTGCTTGCGGAACTCATCAGCCAGTGACAGGTAGTGCTCGATCACCTTCAGCACCTGGACCTGGGCGTGGACCGGGAAGTACGCGCGGATGTCGCAGAACAACGTGCGCGCGGGGTGGGCGAAGTAGCGACGGTCGGTAGCCAGACGCTCAATCGCTGACTCGCACGCGTGCAGCACCCGCTCGTGGTGGAGGTGGGGATTGACTCCGTGCGGATCCACCACGATCTCCGAGGCCAGTTCGCGATAGATCGCTCGACTGAACCTATACATTGCAGACACGACTCCTTTCGACCCCCTGCCAGGGGGTGCTCTCTCAACGGTCGCGAGTATCCCGTTGTCGTATGAAGTCCGCGCGAGACTACGTGTTAATCGCTTGTTAAGTCGTTCGGCCCGCTGTTACCGCTTGCTGGTCGCGGTCGGCTTGGTCAGCGCGCTGGGCGTGACGGCGTGTGGGAGCAGCAGCACGTCGGCGACGAGCAGCAAGACGTCGCCCGCGACGAGCTCTACGACCACGAGCCGGAGCATCCAAACCAACCCGCCCACCACTGCGACCGCGTCAGCGCGTCCGGCGACCATATCGACCCCGCACTCCGGCCGGAGTGGTGGGGAGGGCGCGAGCAATGCCACCGGCTCCGCACCGACGCCGGCGCAAGTGGCGAAGGCCAAGCAGGCGCTGGCCACCTGCCAGAAGGAGAACCCGGGGATTACGCTGCGTGAGCTGGAGCGAGAGGCGGCGAGCTCAGGCGGGGTTCAGTGCTGAGCGCCGGCCGCCGTCACTCGGCCCGCGGAGCCTGAAAGTAGCTCTGGAACCGGCCCGCCTTGAGCAGATCGCCGCGAATCTTGAGCCGGCCGAGCAGAAACATGCGAGGCCCGTGGGCGTTTCCCGTGATCAGCTTGATGAAGTCGATGCCTCTGACGGCGAACGTGACGTCGGCCGGTAGCTGGCCATCGCGTTCTACGGTGCATCGCTGGTCTGCGATCGACACCTGCCAGTGAACTTTCCCGGACTGGCCTACGTCCCGGATCCGCCAGTGAGCCACGGTTGACACGCCGACGGTGTTGGCGCTTCGCAGCCGGGTGGGCATGGCATGGAAGACCTGGTCGATGATCAGCTCCCCATTCTGATCCAGACCGGCTTGGAGATCCTGGTCTGACGCCTCGCCGACCAGCCGCGCGTACTCGTCGGGATCCATCAATGGCTGGATGTCGTCCTCGCCCAGCATCAGTCCTCCTCTAGGTCCAGGCCTCGAGCGCGGGCGGAGCGCCCTCCCGGGACACCACGTGCAGTCCGTCCAGCTGCGGGTTCAGATTCGGGAAGTCGCGCCGCTGGTGGGCGCCGCGGCTCTCTTCCCGGGCCAGGGCCGAACCGGCCACCATCCGCACGAGCGGATACGGATCGCCGGTCAGCTGGCGTAGCCCGTCCCCGTCGCGCTCCAGCCCGGCGTGGCGCCACAGCGCCTCCCGGCTGTCGAGCGACAGCGGCGGTGGCTTCTCGCCCCGGCCGCGGGCTTCGGCCAGCTCAGGCGCCGGTTCCTCAAGCGCCGCCCGGGCCGCCCGGGCTCCGAACACGAAGCATTCGGTCAACGAATTGGAGGCCAGACGGTTGGCCCCGTGCAGGCCAGTGCACGAGCACTCTCCCACCGCGTACAGGCCGGCCAGTGTGGACCGCGCGTCCAGATCGGTGGCGATGCCGCCCATCATGTAGTGGGCGGCCGGGGCCACCGGGATCAGCTCGTGCTCGGGATCGATGCCCGCGCGCTTGAGCGCTTCAACCACGTTGGGAAACAGCGCTGGGTCCACGGCCCGCATGTCCAGGCTCACCGCGCTGGCGCCGGTGAGCGCGAGCTGGCGCGCCACGGCTCGGGCCACTTCGTCCCGCGGAGCCAGCTCGTCCACGAAACGCTGGCCGGCTAGATCGAGCAGCTGGGCCCCCTCGCCCCGGATCGCTTCGGTGACCAGGAAGCCGTCGGCGCCGTTGCGACCGACCACGGCGGTGGGGTGGAACTGCACCAGCTCCAGGTCGGCTAGCGCGGCGCCGGCGCCGTGGGCCAGGAGCAACCCACCGCCCACCGCTCCGCCCGGGTTGGTGGTCCGCGACCACAGTGCGGCCGCGCCGCCGGTGGCCAGCACGGTGCCGCCGCTGGCCACCCGGGTGCCGTCCTGGAGCGCCACGCCGACGCAGCGTCCTCCGGCCACCAACACGCCCGTAGCCCGGCGGCCTTCCTGCACGTCGATCCGCGGCTCCTCGGCCACGATCGCGCTCAGCTGCCGGATCAGCCGCCGACCCGTGGCGGCACCCCCGGCGTGCACGATCCGCCGCGCGCTGTGGCCGCCCTCCAGCCCCAGGGCGAGATGGCCTCGGCGGTCGGCGTCGAACCGCACGCCGAGCTTCATCAGGTCCTCGACCGCCGCGGGCGCCGAGAGGCACAGGACGCGGGCCGCCGACTCCCGGACCGCCCCGCGGCCGGCCACGACCGTGTCCTGGAGGTGGCGCTCGGGACTGTCGTCAGCGGCCAGAGCTGCGGCCAGTCCGCCCTGGGCCCAGTAGGTGCTCGACTCGGCCAGGGGCGTGGCCGAGATCAGCGTGACCTGGGCGCCCTCCCGCGCGGCGCGTACCGCGGTATAGAGCCCCGCTGCGCCGGCGCCGACCACGGCTAGCTGGGTCTCGAGCTGGTCCAATGCCAGTACGGTACTCGCGATGGGTGGCGTGTTCCTGGTGCATCCCTCCTCGTTGGAGCACGACACCGGGACCCATCCGGAGCGGGCGGCACGCATCACAGCGATCGAGCGCGAGCTGTCGGCTCGGGGCTGGCTGGGCTTCGAGCGAATCAGCTCGCCGACCGTCGAGCGGGCGCAGCTGACGGCGGTCCACCCGGAGTCGCACGTGGCCGCGATTGAGCGCTTGTCGGCGGCCGGCGGCGGCGCCATCGACGCGGATACGGTGACCAGCGCCGGCTCGTTCCGAGCCGCGCTACACGCCGCCGGCGGCGCAGTCCGGATGGTGGAAATGCTGCTGGACGGCCAGGCCGACTACGGGTTCAGCGCCCACCGCCCGCCCGGCCACCACGCCACCAGCACCCGGTCGATGGGCTTCTGCCTGTTTAACAACGTCGCGGTGGCTGCCCGCTACGCGCTCGATGTGCGCGGGTTAGAGCGGGTGATGATCGTGGACTGGGACGTCCACCACGGCAACGGGACCAACGACATCTTCCACGCCACCGACCAGGTGCTGTTCGTCTCCATCCATCAGTCGCCGCTCTACCCCGGCTCCGGACCGGCCGGCGACGTGGGGGAGGGCGCCGGCGAGGGCTTCACCGTCAACCTGCCGGTCCGCGGCGGCTCAGGGGACGAGACGTTTTGCTCGCTCGTGGACCACGTTGCGGTCCCGCTGGCTCAGGCGTACGGTCCACAGCTGGTGTTGGTCTCAGCCGGCTATGACGCCCATCGCGACGACCCCCTGGCCGACTGCCAGGTCACCGAGGAGGGCTACGCCGCGCTGACCAGGTCGATGCGGGAGGTGGGCCGGTCGGTGGGGGCGCCGATGGGCTGCGTGCTGGAGGGTGGGTACGCGCTCGACGCGCTGGCCCGCTCGGTGGCGGCGACGATGGAGGCGCTGGCTCAGCCCGCGGCCGAGACTCCACCCGATGCGCCGCTCGCCCCGGTGGCCGAGGAAGCGCTCAAGCGGCTGAGCCCCTGGTGGGCGGTTTGATGGCTGACCGATTCGGCGGCTACGGCCAGGCGATCAGCACGATCACCACGATCACCGCCAGCATCCCGGCGACGATGGCCGCGCCGATTCGCCAATCGGGTGCCGGCTGGATCCGGGTCCGGGCCGCCCCGCACTCCAGGCACCACTCCTGATCCTCGGCCAGCCAGGCACTGCACGAGCTGCAGCGCTCGCTGGCCAGAAACGATGGCCCCGGCGATGTGGTCGGCGTACTCACAGCCGGTGCCCGCACCAGGCACAGAATCGGTCGCCGCTGCCGTGCACCGATCCGCACTCCGGGCAGGAACCGCCGATTCCGGGCTGGCGCACCTCGTGGCGCGGACGCTCATCTCCCAGGCTGCGCTCCAGCGCCCGCAGTTCGCCGTCGGTTTCCAGGGCTTCCTGGAGCTTGGTTTCGACCAGGTCAGGCCGGGCCCGGTTGAACCGATAGCACTCGACCAGGAAGCCCCCGATGTCGCGGAGCTGGAGCTCCCGGAGCTGGCGCAGGTAGCGAGCCCGGCGGCGCATCTGCGGACGGGAGCGGGATGAGGGGTGGCGCCGCGGTGTGGGCGGCGCCTCGACGACCGGGGCCGGCCGCGCTTGCACCCGGGACGCGGGCGGCCGCGGCGGTGGCTCGGGCGCGGGCGGGGCCGCGGGTGGCTCGACCGGCGGGTAGGCGGGCTCCTCCACCACGGGCTCCGGCGGTGGCGCGGGCGGCGACTCCGGCGCGAGGTGCGCGCGGCCGTTCTGGGTCTGGGGCCCGAGCCGGGTAGCCGCGGACGCGCGGCGACGTCGGACGAACATGTCGAGCAGGCCGCTCATGCTCCTTGCCTCGTCAACTTGCCGCGAGTATATGCCCGCTCACGCGCACTTCCGCTCGCTCGCGGGCTTGCTTCCGCGCTTGGCGCGCGCTCGGCCTCCGGCCTCGCCTGACTGCGCGCCGCGCGGATCATCCGGCTCTCGGCCCCCAGCCTCCTCTGAGGGCGGCGCCCGTGTCGTCCAGCTGACTCGCCTGAATTGAGGCGCGTGAGTCATCCGGCGGGCGGTCTTTAGGATCCCAGGACGTGACTCCACGTCCTGATCATCCCGTCGCTGTATTCGATTCCGGGGTCGGAGGCCTCACGGTTCTCCACGAGCTGCTGGTCTCGCTGCCCGGCGAGGACTATGTTTACCTGGGTGACACCGCCCGCTTCCCCTACGGCGAGCGCTCGCCCGAGGAGCTGCGTGCGTTTGCCATCGAGATCGCCGAGCACCTGGTGGAGGATGGAGCCAAGCTCCTGGTGATCGCGTGCAACAGCGCTAGCGCGGCGGCGCTCGAGGCTGTGGAGAGCCACGTGGCGGCGGCCGGTCACGACATCGATGTGATCGGCGTGATCGGGCCGGCCGCGGTTCTGGCCGTGGTAGCCAGCCACACCGGGCGGATCGGACTGCTGGCCACTCCCACCACGGTCGCCACCGGCGCCTACGAGCGCGCGGTCCGGGGAGCCGATCCCCACGTGCACCTGGAAAGCGTGGCCTGCCCGGATCTGGCCCCGATCATCCAGGGGGGCTTCCCGTTCGACGAGCAAGTGGTGGCGACGGTCCGCGGCTACTGCGCTCCGCTGCGCGACGCCCACGTCGACACCGTCATCCTCGGCTCCACGCACTATCCCCTGTGCGCCCCGATTCTCCAGCGGATGCTGGGGCGCGGCGTCACGCTGGTCTCGGCCGGCATGGGTGTGGCCCGGAGCGCGGAGCGGGCGCTGGCGGCGCGCGAGCTGCTGAATCCGCGCGACGGCGAGGGGAGCTACCAGTTCAGTTGCAGCGGAGACCCCGAGGCGTTCCGGCAGGTCGGCTCGCGGTTTCTCCAGATGCCGTTGCCCCGGGTGGCGCGCGTCCGGCTGGGTGCGAAGGCGCCGGTATGACCGTCACCCCACGCAGTTACGGCCGGGTCCTGGATCAGCTGCGGCCGACCGAGATCGAGCCGGGATTCGTGAGGCCGGCCACCGGTTCGGCGCTGATCACCATGGGCGAGACGCGTGTGATCTGCACCGCCTCGGCCCAGGAGAGCGTGCCCCGCTGGCTGGCCGGTTCGGGCCGGGGTTGGGTGACCGCCGAGTACGGGATGCTCCCGGCGTCCACCGGTGAGCGCAAGCAGCGGGACATCAGCAAGGGACGACTGGACGGTCGCAGCGTGGAGATCCAGCGCCTGATCGGGCGCTCGCTGCGTGCGGTGGTGGACTTCAAGGCGCTGGGCGAGCGGTCGATCTACGTCGACTGCGACGTGCTCCAGGCCGACGGCGGGACGCGCTGCGCCTCCATCACCGGCGGCTTCGTGGCCCTCCGCCTGGCCTGCGACGAGCTGATCAGGCGAGGCCTGCTGGAGCAGTCCCCGCTGACGGGCACGGTGGCGGCGGTGTCCTGCGGGATGGTCGGTGGCACGGCGATGCTCGACCTCGACTACTCAGAGGACTCGACGGCCGAGGTTGACGCCAACGTGGTCATGACCGGCGACGGCGGGTTGGTCGAGGTCCAAGCCACGGCTGAGCGCACGCCCTTGTCGCGCGCCCATCTGGACGAGCTGCTCGGACTGGCGGCGGGCGGGATCGATGAGCTCCGCAGGCTCCAAGAACAGGCGGTGGCGTCCGCCGCGGCGTAGCCATGACGGCGGTCTCCCTGCTCACTCTCGGGACCCGCAACCCTCACAAGGTGAAGGAGATCGAGCGGCTGCTCGCGCCGGCCCGGATCGAGGCCCGGCCTCTGCCCGAAGGCATCGAGCTTCCCCCCGAGGACGGTCGGACGTTCGCCGAGAACGCCCTCCTCAAGGCGCGCGCCGCGGCCAAAGGCACGGGCGGCCCCGCGATTGCCGACGACTCTGGTATCGAGGCCCAGGCGTTGGACGGCGCCCCCGGAGTGCGTTCGGCCCGCTACGCCGGCCCGGGGGCCAGTGACGAGGACAACCTGGCCAAGCTCCTGGCCGAGGTGCCGGCCGGCGACCGCCTGAGGTACGTGTGCGCGCTGGCCTACGTGGACCCGGCCACCGGCCAGGAACACGTGTTCACCGGTGAATGCTGGGGACATCTGGCCTCCGAGCCGCGCGGCCGCGGCGGGTTCGGCTACGACCCGGCGTTCGTGCCAGACGGGGAGTGGCAGGGCCGGACCATGGCCGAGCTGTCTGACGCCGAGAAGGATGAGATCAGCCACCGCGGGCATGCGGTGCGGCAGCTGATCGGCTGGCTCACCCGCTGAACCACCGGCGAACCGTCTACCGCCGTCCGCCGGGGGGCAGGAGATTCACGCCGGCCGAGATGGCCACGGCCAGCGTGACGCCCGCGTAGCCCCAGTAGCCCTGGAGCGCCAGCACCAGGACCGCGATCAGACAGGCCACAGCCGTGACCAGCCAGGCGTAACGAGCCAGGTCCACGCGCTTCGTCCCCGCGACCTACACGCCCGCTCGGACGCGATCAGACGCGTCCAAATCGGGTGCATGAAATGCGCAATTTGCGGGAATCACAGGTGATCGATCGTGTCCGGAGGCCGTGCAAACGTAGAGAATGAGTCATGGAGGAGGCATTCACAGGGTGCACGTCCGATGGCCCTGTTAGCTTGAGAAATTCCTACCACCTCGTAAGGAGGGACAAGTGACGAAGCAGGAATTCGTTGATCAGGTCGCTGATCGCGCCGGTCTGAATAAGAAGGAGGCCGGTAGTGCGGTCGACGCCGTCCTGGAAACCATTGAGGCCGCGCTGCGTCGTGGTAGCGAAGTGTCGTTCTCGGGCTTCGGCAAGTTCAGCGTCTCCAATCGCTCAGCCCGCGAAGGCCGTAATCCTGCCACTGGCGAGAGGATCCACATCCAGGCTTCCAGGGTCCCGAAGTTCTCGGCCGGAGCAGGCCTCAAGAAGGCGGTCAAATAGCTCCGCCGTTCGGGGACCGAGTTGCGTGCGCCGTAGCTGGGCGCGAATCGCAGCTGGTCGTCGGGCTGGATCCCGATCCCAGTCGGTTATGGCCCGCCGCGATGGCTGCCGAGAGCGGCGGCGGGTCTACCGGCCGACCTGATGAGCGCGCGGGTCGGGCGGTGGCGGCGCACTGCCGGTTGGTTGTCGATGCCGTGGGCCCGGAGTGCGTAGCGGTCAAGCTCCAGCTGGCCTGCTTCGAGCGGCTGGGCGGACCGGGCTGGGAGGCGTTGC
>DATKRM010000014.1:0-2798 GCA_035532195.1 Solirubrobacteraceae bacterium | reverse complement strand
GGGATGTCCGCCTGGGCCGGGGCGTTGATCAGCGTGTCGTAGTCGTAGGTCCAGGGCTCGTAGTAGTCGTCGAGGCCGGGGAGCGTAGGGTTGCTGAAGATGCGCAGGAGCCGCTTGACCCGGCCACCGGATCGCAGCTCGAGGCCGCCTCCAGGCCTGCGTTCCCAGCCACCCTCCCAGCGCTCCTGGTCCTCGTACCGGCGAGGGTATCCCTGGCCCGGCCGGGTCTCCACGTTGTTGAACCAGGCGTACTCCAGGCCACGCCTGTTGGTCCAGGCCTGCTTGCAGGTCACGGAGCAGGTGTGGCAGCCCAGGCACTTGTCGAGGTTCATGACCATGCCCAGCTGGGCCATGACGCGCATGTTCAGTACTCCACGGCCTGTGAGCGGCGTCGGATCACCGTCACCTCGTCGCGCTGGTTGCCGGTGGGCCCGTAGTAGTTGAAGGCGTAGGAGAGCTGGGCGTAGCCGCCGATCAGGTGGGTCGGCTTGATCAGGAGGCGGGTGAGCGCATTGTGGATGCCGCCCCGCCGGCCGCTGAGCTCGGCCTTCGGCGTGTCGATGGTGCGGTCCTTGGCGTGGTACATGTAGGCGGTCCCCGACGGCATGCGGTGGCTCACCACGGCCCGCGCCACCACCACGCCGTTGCGGTTGGATGCCTCGATCCAGTCGTTGTCGCGGACGCCGATCCGCTCGGCATCCTCCCGGCTCAGCCAGAGGTCCGGTCCCCCGCGGGAGAGGCTCAGCATGTAGAGGTTGTCCTGGTACTCGGAGTGGATGGACCACTTGGAGTGCGGCGTGAGGTAGCGCAGGGTGATCTCCGCTCCGTCGCCGCCGGTGCCCTGGTCGCCGAAGATCCGCCGCATGTCCAGCGGCGGGCGATACGTCGGCAGCTGCTCGCCCAGCTCTGCCATCCAGTCGTGATCCAGGAAGAAGTGCTGGCGCCCCGTCAGGGTGTGCCAGGGTTTCAACCGCTCGACGTTGATGGTGAACGGCGAATAGCGGCGGCCGCCGTGCTCGATGCCCGACCACTCGTAGGAGGTGACGACCGGTTGCGGGTGGGCCCGCGTGTCGGCGAAGGTGATGCGCCGGCCCGCGTGGTCGGCCGCCAGATCCGCCAGCGGCCGCCCCGTCCGCCGTTCGAGGACGGCCAGACCGGCGGTCGCCAGGCGGCCGTTGGTCGTTCCCGACAGGGCCAGGATCGCCTCGCACACCTGCTCGGCCCGGGCCAGCGAGGGACGCCCGTCGGCCGGGCCGCCGCGGATCGTGCCGCACACCCGCGCGAGCTCCTCGATCTCGCGGCCCGGCACGAGGGTGATGCCCTTCGCCGACGTACCCAGCGTACCGACGTTCGGGCCGAGCGCCACCAGCTGCTCGGCGATCGCCGCGAAGTCGCGCTCCACCACCGCGAGAGCCGGCATCGTCCGCCCGGGCACCGGCTCGCACTCGCCACGGCGCCAGTCGAGTACCCGGGGGCCGGGCTGCGCCATCTCGGCGGGCGAGTCGTGGAGCAGCGGCGTGGCGACCAGGTCGCGCCGCGTCCCGAGGTGCCTGGCCGCGAGACGGCTGAAGACGCCGGCCAGCGCCACGAACGCGTCGTGGTCGGTGCGGGCCTCCCAGGGTGGACTGATCGCCGGGCTGAACGCGTGCACGAAGGGGTGCATGTCGGTGGACGAGAGGTCGTACTTCTCGTACCAGGTGGCGGCCGGCAGGAGGACGTCGGAGAAGAGGCCGGTCGAGGTCATCCGAAAGTCGATGGAGACCAGCAGGTCGAGCTTGCCCTCGGGCGCTTGGTCGCGCCAGCTCACCTCGACCGGTCGCGAGCCCTCCGGGGCCTCCGCGGCCCCGATGGTGGCGTCCGCGCCCAGCAGGTGGCGCAGGAAGTACTCGTTCCCCTTGCCCGACGAGCCCAGCAGGTTGGCTCGCCAGACGGTCAGGACCCGGGGGAAGCTCGCCGGGGCGTCGGGATCCTCGCAGGCGAAGCGCAGCGCGCCCGTTCGCAGCTGATCGACCGCGTAGGCCACCGGATCGACGCCGTTGGCGGTCGCTTCGTCGACCAGGTCGAGCGGGTTGCGGTCGAATGTGGGATAGGAAGGGAGCCAGCCGAGACGGGCCGACTGGGCGAGCGTGTCGGCGAGCGCGCGTCCCCGGAAGAGGCCGCGGCCGAGCGGGGTGGCGAGCTCGTCCGCGCCAAAGCCGTCATAGCGCCACTGGTCAGTGGCCAGGTACCAGAAGGACGTGCCGGCCATCTGCCGCGGCGGACGGAGCCAGTCGAGAGCGAACGCCAGCTGCGACCAGCCCGCGAGCGGGCGCACCTTCTCCTGGCCGACGTAGTGCGCCCAGCCCCCTCCGTTCACCCCCTGGCAGCCGGTGAGCGTGGTCAGGGCGAGCATGGCGCGGTAGATCTGGTCCGAATGGAACCAGTGGTTGGTCCCCGCGCCCATGACGATCATCGAGCGGCCGGCCGAGCGTTCCGCATTCTCGGCGAACTCTCGCGCGATCCGCTCGACGGTCCCGGCCGGGACCGATGTGATCTCCTCCTGCCAGGCCGGGGTGTACGGCGCGGGGTCGTCGTAGGCGGCCGGCCACTCGCCGGGCAGCCCAGGCCGGGCGACGCCGTACTGGGCGAGCAGGAGGTCAAAGACGGTCGTGACCAGGCGGCCGGCAATGCGGCGTACGGGGACGCCCCGGTGCAGCACGGACCCGCCTTCTCCCGGCCCATCGTTCCGATCGAAGCGCGGCAGGTCGAGGGCGACCGCCTCTCCCGACCCGAGCAGCGATAGGCCCGGATCCACGCCC
>DATKRM010000013.1:0-12301 GCA_035532195.1 Solirubrobacteraceae bacterium | reverse complement strand
GCGGAGCTTAGGTTATGGGCGACCCGCCACACCGGGGACCTGGCGCGCGCTGACCAGCCGGGGCTCACGGCTGCCTTACCGGTTCGAACCGGCCAGTGCGGAGCATACGTGCGATCCGGTCGGAGTCGGGATACCCACTCGCCCGCAGAGCCGCCACCTCAGCCTCCACCGCGTACGCCACACGGATCACTTCCGCTCTGTCGTCCTGGATGAGGAGGTAGCTCGCCCGCGGGTCGCCGTCGAACGGCAGCCCCACGCTTCCGGCATTCGCAACGGTTAGGGCTCCGATCTGGCGCACGAACGGCCGGTGTATGTGGCCGTAGATAACGATCTCGGCCACGGCCTGGCCATACGTCACCTCCAGTTCCTGATCGCCGGCATCGGGCATCGGCGCCCGCCACAGATCACCGGGGGAGGCATGGACGAGACCCACGTTCGCAACCGACCGGCTCTCCGGCAGCTCGCGAAGCAACGCCAGGCGCTCCTCGCCGATGCGGTCTAGCGTGGCCGGGGCGTAGTTGTCGAACAGCATCCGCAGCAGCGGCTCGAGTCTGGGCGCCGCTCGCAGCTGCAAGGCGAACTGCTCTTGCCGCCAGAGCAGCTCGTCGGTGTTACCGACGATCCCCGGCCACCCGAGTTCGGCGACGCGATCCACGACCTCCGCTGGTCGCGCTCCGATCAACGCAACGTCGCCGCCATGGACAACTTGGTCGACGCCTCGGCGCTCGATATCCGCGGCGACTGCTTCGAGCGCCGTGAGGTTGCCATGAATGTCGGAGACAACCGCGAGCCTCATCGCGCAGCCCTCGCTGAACCGTGCCGCACTCATCGTTGGCAACGAGCCTAGTCAAGCTTGATCGTCATCCGGGCACCTTGACGGCGACTTGCCGATGGACGCCTCAGGGTGGAAGATGACCACAGATGGCGCGGCTCGTCGGGATCAATCACGTGGCACTCGAGGTGGGCGACGTCGACGAGGCGCTCACGTCGTACGCGCGGTTCTTTGAGTTTGAGCTGCGCGGGCGCGCCGGCCAGAGGATGGCCTTTATCGACATGGGCGATCAGTTCATCGCGCTGGCCACGGCGGCGCGCCACGCTCAGGCGCGCGGCAAGTTCAACTATTCATTGAGGGTGAAGGCGCTGATACGGAGATCTGCTGCTCAAGCTCAGCCGGGCCGAGCTCGATGAGACCGCTGCGCCGCACCGGCTCGTACTGCTCCCCGGCCAGCCGGAGCCACTGAACCGCGCGCTTCTCGGACCTGCCCGCGGGCTCCGAGCACCGCCTTCCCGGGGCCGCCGCTATGACGACGCCGGCGCCGCGGATGCGCGCTCGAACGCGCGCTGATACGCAGGGCGCTCGAATAGCCCCGTCAGGTAGTCGTCGAGCACCGGTGGGAACGGCTCGGGAAATTTCGCCCGCTTGGCGAACGAGAGTGCCGTGCTGACCAGCACGTCGGCCACGCCAAAGCGCCCTTCGACGAGATACTCGCCGCCATCGAGGCTCTCCGCGACGGCATCGGCCGCCTTGAAAAAGCGTGCGCGTGCCTTCCCAGCGCGTTCCGGTTCCGCCTCGCGGAAGATCGCAGCCTCGATGAGTGGCGGCTCCAGCTCCGCCGGGGCGAAGATCGACCACTGGTACGCCAGCGCTCGCGCGTATGTGCCTAGTCCACCGATCAGGCCGGCTCCCGGGTACAGGTCCGCCAGGTGCAGGCAGATCGCGGCCGACTCGAACACGTAGCCGTTGTCGAGCTGCACAACGGGCACGCGTCCAAGCGGGTGCCGCGCCCGGTGCTCATCACCGCTCCCCTGCTCCCAGTTCATGACAGTCAACTCGTACGGCGCGTCGATCTCCTCCAGCATCCACAGAACCCTCCTGGGCCGCCCCGCATGCTCTCGGTGAAAGACCTGCAGCATCCCGCGCACGATATCCGCCCTGCGACTTGTGGTGAAACGACAACCCGTGGGTGGCCAGCCCGGTACCACAGCGACGCCCAGGCCGGCTGGTTGCTCATCACCACCGGGCCGGTGTGCCCGTGGCCCACCGCGTCAGCCAGCCCGTAACCTGAGACCACGTCGCTGTTGGCGTTCTCCCAGCTCACCAGCTCGCTGAACCGGGCGATCAGCAGCCCCATGTAGCCCAGCGCCAGCGAGCAGGGCACCTCTTCCCGATCGGCTCTTCTAAGACCCGCCTCTGGCCACCAGGAGCCGCCTGTGCTCCCAGACGGCCGCATAGTGCGCCTGAGGCCTGATGCCGACTGCGACCGGGAACGTGATTAGCCCCTCGGACTAATCCCCGCTGACGAACTTCGGCACTGAAGTTGACGCATCGTCAACTGGATTGCCCAAGTTCGTCCCACACGCCCGCCAGGCACTCACCCGCTGTAGCCCTCCGTGGCCGCCACCTCAGCGATGATCCGGGAGATCTGGCTCCCCTGCCAGGCCAGGGGCGACTGTCCGGGCGGATCGGTGAGGAGCCGAGCCGCCGGGATGGCGGCCGCGTACGCCTCAGCCACTGACTGGGGATGTCCGGGATCGGCCTCGTCGCTCGAGGCGACCACCACCGTTGGCGCCGAGAGGGCGGCCAGCTCCTCCACCCCCGTGAACGGCCGCGACCGAGGAACCGCCCTCAGCGCGTCGGCCACCGCCTCGGGATGCTCATGCAGTGCCAGGCGCTGGCGGATCACCCGGAGCACCGTGTCCTGTAGCTCCTCGGGTACTTGCGGGCGGCCATAGGCGCGCACGAAGCCCTCGATCCCCCCGTCCCGCAGCCCGTGGGCCAGCGCGTCCCACCGAGCCAGACGGTCCGGGTCGTCTTGGGTCGACGGGTCATAGGCGGGTGTTATGACAACCAGGCCGCCCACCCGGTCGGGATACCGCAGCGCCAACCACAGCGCGGTGTGGGCGCCCATCGAGGCACCCGCCAGCACGGCGCGGTCGACGCCGCAGCCGTCGAGCACGCCGAGGAGGTCCGCGCCCAGGTCCTCGTAGGTGTACGCCTTCGGACTGGGCGCGGGCGGCGATTGACCGTGCCCTCGGGCGTCGTAGGCGATCACCCGGTGGCCGGAGCGCTCGAGCGCTCGCGAGCCCATGACCACGTAGCGGCGAGTCGCGGTGAGGCCGTGCAGCAGGACGACCGGCGTGCCCGCGCCCTCCTCCTCGACCGATACCTGCCGGAACCCGGCGTCCTGGGGGCGTGCCACCGCGCGGATACTAGGCGGCGCCCTAACCCCACTGAGCCCGAAGTACCATCGAACCGTGGACATCACAGAGCACGAGTTCCCGCAAAAAGTGATCGAGCGCTCCCGCTCGGTGCCCGTGGTGGTGGACTTCTGGGCCGAGTGGTGCGGCCCCTGCCGGCAGCTGACCCCGCTACTGGAGCAGGCCGTGGCTGAGCGCCCGCCGATCGAGCTGGTCAAGGTCAACACCGACCAGGCGCAGACGCTTGCCCGGGAGTACGGGATTCAGGGCATCCCGGCGGTCAAGGCGTTCCGTGACGGCAAGCTGGTGGCCGAATTCGTGGGCGCGAAGCCGCGACCCGCGGTGGAGCAATTCCTGGATTCGCTGCTGCCCAGCCCGGCCGACGCGCTGGTGGTGGCCGGCGACGAGGCGTCGCTGCGTCAGGCCCTGGAGCTCGAGCCGACCCGAGCTGACGCTGCCGTGCCGCTGGCCAAGCTGCTGCTGGCCCGTGGCGAGTCAGACGAGGCGCTGGAGATCCTACGCCGGGTGCCGGGGAGCTTTGCCGCGGACGGGCTGGCGGCTCGGATCGAGCTGCAACGCGGCACCTCCATGCCGGACCTCGCCCGGGCGTTCGCAGCCTGGGACCAGGGTGATCGCGAGCAGGCGCTCGAGCTCCTGCTGGACGCTCTGCCCGGCGCGGATGGGACTCGAGAGGACATCCGCCGGGTGGTGGTGGGGATTCTGGACGAGCTGGGGGTCGACGACCCGCTGGCCCGCCAGGCGCGTCGGCGGCTGGCCTCCGCGCTGTACTGAAGGCCCCCTCCGCCCCAAGCTGGCCGCGATTTTCGCCGCAAGGACGGTGATTTCCGCGCCGATTGGGGTATCAGGAGGTAGAGGATGCTCGATCCAGGTCAGCCCTTCAGCCGGTCCTATCCGGCCTGCGCCGAATCGGTGCCGCGGGCCCGCCAGGACGTGACCGAGTTCGCGCGGGCCGTCGGCGCCGAGGACGAGCGGCTGCACCACATCCGGCTGGCCGCCAGCGAGGCGCTGACCAATGCGGTCCTGCATGCCTACGAGGAACCCGGCGGCACGATCAACGTGTCCGCGGCCCACGCGTCCGGAGAGCTCTGGGTGATCGTCACCGATCATGGTGCCGGCCTCAGAGTTCGCCGTCAGAGCCGCGGGCTAGGGCTGGGCCTGGCGCTGATCGCCCAGCTGGTTGACGACTTTCAGATCCTCAGCCGAGGCTCGGGTGGGACGGAGCTGCGGATGGAGTTCCGGCTCGATCGGCCTGCGCCGCGCCCTCACCCCCGCCGGGGGTCCGTCTCCGCGGCGGTCGCGCCGGCCTGACCGCGTTTCTCCACCACGAGGTGCCCGGGCCGGGTCTCGACCACCATCTCCACGTCATCGCGCTCGTGGCCCGGGACGACCAGGAACCGCCGCCCGTGCGCCCGGACCCGCTCGTACTCGTGGACGCTCGCCTCCAGTAGCTCGTTGCAGCCCAGCTGGGCGCACTCGCAGCGGAAGCGCACTGACGCGTCCTCCTCGCCCGGCCACTGGCCCCGCTCGATCGCCTCGTTGATCTCCCGGAACACCGACTCGTTGCCGGCGAGCCGATCCTCAACTTTCTCGTTCACGTGCGTCCCTGACAGCCGAGCTTGACCACCCGATGGCCGCTGAGCATAACGCTCCCACTTGCGCCCGCGCCGGGGCGGTTCTCACATCCCGAGCGCCAGCTGCTGCACCGGGCTGGCCCCGGCGGACTGCAAACCGGCCACCCGAACTCCCAGCAGCCTCACCGGGCGAGCGGGCGGATGGCACCGCAGCAGCTTCAGCGCTACCCGTTCCAGTTGCTGAGCCGAGCTCACGGGCTCGGGGAACGTTCTGGCCCGGGTATAGGTGGAGAAGTCGGCCAGGCGCACCTTGATCGACACGGTCCGACCGCAGCGGCCCTGGCCGTCCAGGGCCGTCCACAGTCGTTCGCACAGCCCGGCCAGGATGACCTCCAACTGCCCGGGGTCGGCGATGTCGGAGTCGAATGTGGTCTCTCGGGACTCCGAGATCACCTTCCGCACCTGGGTGACTGGGGCGGCGTCCTCGAACCGGGCCCGCCGCGCCAGCTCCGTCCCCAGGCGGGCTCCGAACCGCTCGGCCAGCCGGGCCGGCGGGGCCGCGGCCAGCTCCCCCAGGGTCGCGATGCTCTCGGCCCGTAGACGCTCGACGGTCTTGGGCCCGATCCCCGGGATCAGTCCGCAAGGCGAGGCCCGGAACCGCTCACAAGCCTGTTCCCGGGTCAGGGCGACGAACCCCCGAGGCTTCTCGGCGTCCGATGCCACCTTGGCCACCAGCTTGTTGGGGCCGAGCCCCACCGAGCCGCCCAGCCCGGTGCTGGCCTCGATCTGATGAACCAGCCGTCGCATCGCCGCTTTGGGTGCCGGGAGGCCGGAAAGGTCCAGATAGGCCTCGTCCAGACCCACCACCTCGACCGTGTCCACCAGCGAGCGCACCAGGTCCATCACCTGAGCTGACACCTGCCGGTAGTACGCGAAGTCGGGCTCCAGAAACACCCCCTGCGGGCACAGCCGGCGCGCGCGGGCGGCGGGCACGGCCGAGGCCACGCCGAATCGCCGGGCTTCGTAGGAGGCCGTGGTGACCACGGCTCGCGGGCCCGAGCCGGCCACGACCACCGGACGGCCGCGCAGCTCAGGCCGCCGGGCCAGCTCCGCCGAGACGTAGAACGCATCCATGTCCAGGTGGGCAACGCACCGATCCGGCATTGACCTGGTGACGCTACCGCCCGGTTCAGACGCCTCAGCGGGCTGCCGATACGTCTCACGTGTCTGCGGCCGCGCTCACCCGCCTGGTGTCTTGCCTGGCCGCGGTGAGCGCACTGTGGGTCGCCTTGCCGTTCACCGCAGTCGCCGCGGCGAGCGGCAAGGTGTCGGTCGTCCTGACCTCCGAAGACCTGCGGTTGCGGCTGAGACCCCAGCCCGAGCTGCCCTTGGACTCCGTCCATCCCCCGCCCGGGTCTCAGCTCATCCGCGTCGATGACGCTGGGCGGGCCCAACGGTTCGCCGGCCTGGGCGGGGCCATGACCGACAGCGCCGCCTGGCTGCTCGAGCAGCTGACCCCGAGCGCCCGTGCGCTCTGGCTGCACGCGCTGTTCGGCCCGCAGGGGCTGCATCTCAGCTTCATCCGGGTGCCGATCGGCGCCTCCGACTTCACCGTCCGGGGTCAGCCCTACACCTATGACGACCGGGCCTCGGGCCACCCCGACCCCCGGCTGCGCCACTTCTCGATCCGGCACGACTACCGCTATGTCCTCCCGGCCCTGCGCGACGCCCTGCGCGCCAACCCGGCGGCCTGGGTAATGGCCAGCCTATGGAGCGCCCCGGCCTGGATGAAGGCAAACCAGGCGCTGAACGACGCGTCGGGGACGGGCAAGCTGCTCGGCCCGATGTACGGGCCCTTGGCCCGGTACCTGGTGGACTTCCTGAGGGCCTACGCGGGCGCCGGGGTTCCAGTGTCGGCGATAACCCCGCAGAACGAGCCCGGACAGGACACCACCTATCCAGGGGGCAATCTCTCGCCCGGCGCCGAGGCCGCGTTCATCACCGACTACCTGCGCCCCGCCCTGCGCGGGGCTCGCCTGAACACCCGGATCTATGGTTGGGACTTCAACTGGACAGCGAGCCTGCCGCCGCCTCCGGCCTCGCTGGCCACCGGGCCGGCGGCGTCGTCTCTGTCCGGCATGGCCTGGCATTGCTACTACGGGGACGCCTCGGTGATGAGCGCTCTTCACCAGCTGGCGCCGGGGCTGGATCAGGTGGTCAGCGAGTGCTCACAAGGCATCCGGTTCTTCTCCACGTCCGAGATGCTGATCGCCTCGCTGCGCAACTGGGCCACAGCGGTGAACCTGTGGAATCTGGCTCTGACGCCGGGCGGCGGCCCGGTGCAGCCTCCCAATCGGGGCTGTCGCGGCTGCGCGGGCATCCTCACCGTCGACCCCCATACCCATCAGGTCCAGCCGACGCTCGACTTCTACGAGCTGGCTCAGGTGAGCCACTTCGTCGCGCTGGGCGCGGTCCGGCTCGCGTCGACCACGCTGGTTTCCCCGCTCTACCTGCGCCTGGTCACGCCAGGGGTCGACGACGTGGTGTTCCAGAACCCCGACGGACACAAAGTGCTCATCGCGTTCAACAGCTCCCAGATGACACAAGCGTTCAGCGTCGAGGACGGAGCCGGCTACTTCAGCTATCAGCTGCCGCCGGCCACCACCGCCACGTTCACCTGGTGACGTGGCGGTGGCGACCCGGAGCGAGTTGGGCGGGCCGAGCTACTGCGCGGTCCAGACCGAGTCGACCCCGTTGAAGCCCAGCGCGGCGGCCAGGTTCTGGTTGAGGTCCCACTCGCGGCCACCCACGTAGGGGCCACGGTCCTGGACGACGGCCGTGATGGCCCGGCCGTGGTAGAAGAACCTGACCTTGGTGCCACAGGGCAGGTTCAGGTTGGCCACGCCGTAGGTGGAGTGGAACCCGCAGGCGGTGGCCCCGTTGTCGTCGTACTGAGAGGCCACGCTCTGCTGGTACACGGTGACGCTCCCGGCCAGCGTCGAGGCCGCGGTGTTGCTGCGATCGCCGGCGAACTTGACCCGCAGACGGTGCTCGGTGTTGCCGCCGGGGGTGTAGCGCAGATCGAAGTTGCCGCGGCGGCTGGTGCGCGTCGTGGCCACGGTGTACCAGCGGCCCGCGCGAAGCTCCTGCAGAGCCAGATGGCGCCCGCCCTGGCCGGGCAGAAGCCGGCCCTGGACGCTCGCCGGCTGGTTGCCCAGCGCGGTGATCGACTGCTGAGGCACCTGGAGCCTGGCCTCGACCCACACGCGCTGCGGGGCGCTCGCCGGTTGGGCGGGGGCGGCGCCGGCCGACTGCTGGGCGGTGGCCGGGAGTGCCTGCGGGTCGGGGCGGGAACTCGGGCTCGGCTGGGTCCATTCGCCCACCGCGCGCAGCGAGCCCGAGCGGCGAAGCCAGGCCTTCAGACGGAACGAGCCGCCCGAGCGCACGCGGCTGGAAGCGACCGGTCGCCAGCGAGTGCTGTCGGCCGGCAACTCCTGCAGACTGACCGTCTGGCCGGCTGCGCTGGCCGGGGCGCGTCCGGTGACCACGACGTCACGGTGATAGCCCACGCGGGGCGATGAAATGTGTGCTTCGAGCGGGCTCGAGCTGCCGGCCTGGGCCGACGGGCCGCCGGACAGAGCGAGCGCCGTAGCTGGGACTCCCAGCATTGCTGTTCCTACTGCCGCATGAATCATCCGCGGCCGAGGCAGGGTTAAGTTGCGCCTCATTCGGGGGGCACCTCCTTGGTGTTCTTCGACCGGGCGCCTACGGGGTTAGCTGACGGGCTCGCGACCTCGAACCACCAGTTCGAGTACGGATGTCGCTACGGGCGCAGGACCGGCTTGAGGTCTCTACGTCCGATTCGCCCCGGCCAGACGGGATTGACGGATCTGGCAGTGGGTTCCCCGCTCGTCCCCGCACCTGGCAGGGACGACTCGGCAGATCGAATCGACGCATGAGGGTGGCAGGCCAGGTTCACGCGTTGTGTGAGAGCAGTCACAGCCTGCAACAATCAAGCCTATGGCCCGGGGAACCCGTCTCAGCGGTCTCGACACGTCGTTCCTGCACCTGGAGCGCGACGGAACCCACATGCACGTTGCCGCCTGTTCGGTCTTCTCCGGGCAGGCGCCCAGCCACGACGAGCTGATGTCGGCCATCGAGTCGCGGCTTCACCTGGTGCCCCGCTACCGGCAGCGCCTGGCCTACGTGCCGCTGGGTCAGGGCCGTCCCGTGTGGGTGGACGACCCCCACTTCAACATCTCCTACCACGTGCGGCATACCGCCCTCCCCGCCCCGGGGGACGAGGACCAGCTGCGCCGCCTGACCGGCCGGGTGTTCTCGCAGGCTCTGGATCGCAGCAAGCCGCTGTGGGAGCTGTGGCTGGTCGAGGGCCTGGACGACGATCGATTCGCCATCTTGTCCAAGACCCATCACGCGCTGGTGGACGGCGTCTCTGGCGTGGACATCCTCACCGTCCTGTTCGATACCTCGCCCGACCCGGCGCCGGTCGCCCCGGAGGAGCCGGAATGGGCCCCGGCGCCGCTGCCCAGCGACGCCCAGCTGCTGGCCGACGCCCTGCTCGCGCGCGCCACGGTGCCCGCCGAGATCGTGCGAGGGATCCGCGCGGTGTTGCGGGGGCCGAGGACGATGGCCCGGCGGGTGGGCGAGGCCGCAGCCGGGGTGGGCGCGCTGGCCGGGGTGGGTTTGCGCCCGGCGCCGGACAGCCCGTTCAACTGCCAGGTGGGACCGCACCGACGATTCACCTGGCTCCAAGGCGACCTGAACGAATTCAAGGCGGTCAAGAACGCGCTCGGTGGCACGGTCAACGACGTGGTCCTGGCCGTGGTGGCCGGTGCGCTGGGCCGGTTCATGCGCCTGCGGGGCGAGGAAACCGACGACGTCGTCCTGCGGGCCATGGTCCCGGTGTCCGTGCGGGCCGACGTGGAGCAGGGCGCGCTGGGCAACCGAGTGGCCGCCATGTGGGCGCCGCTGCCGGTGGGCATCGTCGATCCGGAGGAGCGGCTGCGGTCGATCTCGGTGGCCATGAGCGCGCTCAAGGAATCCGGCCAGGCGGTCGGTGCCCAGGTGCTGACCGCGCTGTCTGGCTTCGCACCGGCCACGATCATCTCCCAGGCCGCGCGCCTCCAGGCTAGCCAGCGGATGTTCAACCTCGTGGTGACCAACGTGCCCGGTCCGCAGTTCCCGCTCTACGTGCTGGGACGCGAGCTGCAGGCGATCTTCCCCATGGTCCCCCTGGCCAAGAACACCGCACTGGGCGTCGCCATCATGAGTTACAACGGGCAGCTGAACTTCGGGTTGAGCGCGGACTACGACGCCCTGCCGGACCTCGAGATCCTGGTGGATGAGCTCCGGGGCGCGATGGAGGAGATCGCCGCCGTCTCGCGATCCCCGCTGGTGCGGCCTCGCCGGGCTGGCCGGGTCAAGGGCCGCTCGCGCGCCACGCCCGCCACTCGATGAGGGCACTCGAGCGCGGTGCCATAGCGCTGGCCTCACTGGCGCTGTCGATCGGGCTGATCGCGCTGCTATCGGGTTTCTTTGCCAGCCACGACACGGGCGGCCTGTCCGGTCAGGCGAGTGGTCCCGGTCAGAGTTTTCCCGACCAGGGCGACGCCGTCCTGGCCCCCGGGCAGCTCCGGCCTCCCTACAACTCAGATCCGCCCACCAGCGGTCCGCACGTCCCCAAGGTTGTGACGCGGGACGGAGTGGCGCTGTCCGACGACCAGCTGCTGAGCGCGCTGTCCCGGGGCAACGTGGTGCTGCTCTACTCCGGCCGCTCCGCGCCGGCGGCACTGCGCACGCTGGCCAGCTCGCTGGCCGGACCCTTCGCTCCCGCGCTCGCCGCGGCCGGCCAGGCCGTGATCCTGTCTCCGCGCCGGGGCACCAGCGGGATCGTCGCGGTCGCCTGGAATCACCTGCTCAGGACGCCCCGGCCCACCGACCCGGGGCTGCGGGAGTTCGTCTCCTTCTGGCTCGGCCGAGTGGCTCTCCGTCAGTGAACTGACATCCTCCTCCGCCGTGTCACGGTCGCGGACCCGCTGCCCTCCGCGACGTCCCCGCCGACGGCTACGAGGCCCTCTCCGCTCCACGGTTGGCAGCCTCGCCTGAGGATGAAGGAAAATAGGAAACCACCGAGCCAAGCCTCCGGAACCTCCGGAGTGGCTCAACTTCCCGCCTCCGCGCGAGCGGTGTCGTTGCCGGTGTGGCGGGAGGCGTTGGCCGGTTTTGGTCGCGATTCGCGACGGTGGCCTCTGGTTGTCCTGGGTGTTGCTGCTTTCGCGTTCTTGGTGCGGGTCGTGATCTTCTTACACACAAACGGGGGCAACGATCTACGGATCTACACGTACTTCGCACGGCTTGCGCTGCATGGGCACAACCCGTTCACGTCGCCTGCGAACGGTCTTTTTCTTCCGATCTACGGCAATAGCCCGCCCCTGGAAATGGCTGCGTTTGCGGGCTTGTTGGGGGTGCATGACTCGCCGATGACGCTGCGGGTCATCTTCGGGCTCGCGGATGTTGCGGTGATCTGGCTGATCGGGATGTACTACCCGCGCTCGAAAAGTTGGCGGCTGGCGTTCCTGCTCTTCTACGCGTTCAATCCGTTCGTACTGGTTTCATGGAGCGCATTCTCTGAAGATAAGACGATCCTGTTCTTTTTGATCGCGGCCTGGCTCCTCGCGCTTGAGCGCGATCGGGAGTGGTGGGCGTGGGCGGTAGGCACGGGACTGGCGGTGTTCAAGTTCTTGGGAGTGTTCGCCGCACCAATGCTCGCCCTATGGTCGTACCGCAAGAGCCGGTGGAGAATGCTCATTCCAGCTGCGGCCGCGCTCACAGTGTTTGCCGCCAGCAATCTTCCATGGTTTCCACATAGCCTTAACGCGTTCGCCCGGCGCGATGCCCACCTTGGCATCAACCCAATCCACGCCAGCCCTTTGCTTGTGCTCGCGCGGCTCCACCTCTACAGCTCGGTGGAGCCAAGGCTCTTCCTAGTCTTGGCGATTGCCGCCGTGTTCGTCTTGTATGCATCGCGTCGGATCGAGATCCGGGAAGCGGTCGTGTGGGCGTTGTTCAGCGGCTACATCTTCCTTCCCGATGATCCGTTCAACCGCTTACTCCTGATCACGCTGCCATTCCTGCTACTCGTGGAGTTCACCGCTAAGCAGTGGATCGCGCTCTGGGTCGTCTCCTGCATGGCAGCTCTCGGCGTAGTCATCGCAACCCATGGAGTCCCACATGCGCTCTCGCCGCTTGCGTCGGTGCTCCGTGCGGTGTTCAGCCGGGAAGGCTCGCCACAGCACGTACTGTGGATAAATCTGGTGCCGGCTCTAACCATTGGCTTCTATCTCATCGACCGCCGCCCAACTAGGACCCGCACGACATGAGCGGGTCCTGAAGCCACTCGGCAGCCACTTCCGGAACCTGCTGGCTCGGCGCAACTCCAACTACACGTTCGACACTCCGGTCGCTTTGGTCCTGAATACCCCTCCGGGACG
>DATKRM010000012.1:0-6874 GCA_035532195.1 Solirubrobacteraceae bacterium | reverse complement strand
TCCCGCGTCTTGGCCATCCCGACCTCGTCGATGGTCAGCGCGATCAGTGCCGCCCCATGGGCCTTGGCCACCGGAACCACGCGATCCAGCTTGTCCCGGCCCGCCTCCAGGTTGACCGAGTTGACGATCGCCCGGCCCGGGATCTGCTCCAGGGCGGTCTGGATCACCTCGGGCTCGGTGGAGTCGATCTGGATGGGCGCCGGCTGGGTGAGGCTGACCCGTTTGACCACCTGGCGCATCTGCTCGTCTTCGTCCTGGCGCTCGGTCAGGGCCACGCACACGTCGAGCACATGGGCGCCGCCGGTCACCTGGTCCTCGGCGACCACCGCCAGGCCGTCGTAGTCGTCGGCCAGGAGCAGCTCCTTGGCCTTGCGTGAGCCCTGGGAGTTGACCCGCTCGCCGACCAGCGTGGGGCGCGGGTCCTGGACCAGCGGCGTCGCGGTCATCATCGAGCTCAGGTGGGGCGGGCGGCGCTCCGGGCGCTGCCCGGGCTCTCGGCCTTGCACCCGCTCGGCGAGCGCCGCAATGTGATCGGGAGTGGTGCCGCAGCAGCCGCCGACGATCGACACGCCATAGCGCTCGACAAATTCGCCCAGCACCGCGGCCAGCGGCTCGGGCTGCTCGGGGAAGATGGTCTCGCCGTTTGGCCCCTGGAGGGGGAGCCCGGCGTTGGGGATGCAGTGCACGGGCTTAGAGCAGTGCTCGCCCAGGAAGCGGATGGCGTCCCGCATGTCCTCGGGCCCGGTGGAGCAGTTCAGGCCGATCACGTCGACGTCGAGCGCCTCGAGCGTGGCCAGGACGGAGGAGATGTCGGTGCCCAGCAGCATCTTGCCGCCCTGGGGCAGGAGCGAGACGCTGCACTGGATGGGGACGGCGCGGCCGACTTGCTTGAACGCCTCACGCGCCCCGAACACGGCCGCCTTGACCTCCAGGATGTCCTGGGCGGTCTCGATGATCACCAGGTCGACCCCGCCCTCCACCAGCCCCGTGGCCTGCTCGGTGAACACCTCGACCAGCTCGGTGAAGCGGATCTGGCCCAGCGTCGGATCGTCGGAGGCGGGCAGGTAGCCGGTGGGTCCGATCGAGCCGGCCACGAACCGGTTCTCACCCGCCGCCCGGCGAGCGATTTCGGCCGCCCCGCGGTTGATCTCCGAGGTGTGGTCCTCCAGGCCCCACTCGGACAGCTTGAGCCGCGAGGCCTGGAAGGTGTCGGTCTCCAGCACCTCGGCACCGGCCTCGAGCATCGAGCTGTGAACCCCCTCGATCACATCGGGCCGGTTGAGCACCAGCGCCTCATGGCAGCGGCCGGGCAGGCGGTAATCGTCCTCCAGGCTCAGATCGAACTGCTCAAGCGTCGCCCCCATGCCGCCGTCGTAAATGAGGACGCGGTCGCGGGTGGCGGAGAGGAAGTCGGGCACAGCTCGATCCTACCAGCGGACCGACCAACCTTGACACGTGTGTGGCAAGGTTTACCAGGAGGGTGGGCGGCGCCGAAACGGCTAGCTGATCAGCCCTAGACGCATCCCCTTGGCCACGGCAGCCCCGCGATCCCGCACGGCCAGCTTGTTGTAGATGTGCTGGAAGTGGGTGTTCACGGTGGCCTGGCTGACCACCAGCTCGTCGGCGATCATCGGGCCGTTGCGCCCGGTGGCGGGCGGGCAAGAGTGCCCAAATTCTGGCCGACGGGATCGTCGCCAGGGACTAGGCTCCTGCCGATCCAGGAGTCGGCCCGCGGGTGCGGGCCCGCGCGTCATACCGGGAGGACACATGCGCAAGGCGTTGGCAGTGGCAGGGTTGATCGCTGGCCTCGGGCTGATCGGGCTGATCGGGCCGTCGGCCGCAAGCGCGGCCTGGGATTACACCCAGCCGTTCAGCCTGAAGACGCACACTCCGGCGTTCGGCCAGGCGCCGGTGTTCCTGCCCGACGGGCGAGTGGCGTTTGGACAGGACTTCCAGCAGGGGCAGAAGAACCAGGTCTACATCGAGAACTTCGACGGCAGTGGGCAGCGGTGCCTGACCTGCACCGACGTCCCCGATCCCGGCAACGGCAACGTGTCCGGCTCAGATCCGAACAACGTCAACGGCGTGCCGGCCGTCCGACCCCAGGGCGACTGGATCATCTTCCACTCCTGGCGGGGCCACGGCATGGTGATCGGCTCGCCCGGGTACGGCGGGATGGGCTCCGCGTTGTGGGCCATGCACCCGGATGGCTCCGATCAGACACGACTCACCGAGACCAATCAGTCGAACTTCAGCGGCGAAGGCTACGACGACTATCACGCCTATTGGTCTCCGGACGGGACGCACCTCGAATACGCGCACCTGAACTGGAACTTCGTCACCGGCGGCGGCTCGGGCAAGTGGGACGTGCGGGTGGCCCAGTTCAACGTCGGAGCGGACGGCAAGCCCTACCTGTCAGACGATCACGAGGTCCGGCCCTACGACGGGCACTGGTATGAGACCCAGTGGTGGAACCCCAATCCCAGCACCCCGGGGTTCCTGTACACCGAGTCCTACCCCGAGCAGGGCTCGGGCGGCGGGGCGTCGGTGCCGCAGCTGTTCTACTGCGCGCTCCCGTCAATGGACAGCGGGCAGTGCCAGGTCACCCGGATCACCGACCACGCGTCCTGGGACGAGCAGGCCATCTTCACGCCGGACGGTCAGAAGATCCTGTTCATGTCCAGCCGGGATCGCGACGGGATCTTCAACACGTGGGCCAACCTGACCCGCACCGCGGGCGTGCCCTCGGACCTTGACTACCTGCTGATCCTGCCCATCTTCGAGGCCGGGTTCCTGCAGCCGGTGGGTCAGGAGGCGACGGACCTGTACATGACGTCTCTGAGTGATCCGCACAGCGTGACCCGCCTCACCACGGACGGCACCGACGGCTGGATCACCCCCGAATTCGGCTGGGACCCCAGCGGCCAGTGCCTGGTGTGGACCGAGAACCGGTTGCCGGACGGCTACCGGTACCAGCTGCCGCAAGGCCCCGCCGGCTGGCTGGCTCAGCTCCAGTATCTGGGGGCCAACCCGCCCGACCCCAACAAGGTCGTCGATGTCAACCAGAACGGCGTCGGAGTGGCGCCGCTGCCGGTGCAGCAGCGCACGCGGATCGGGTCGTTCGCAGGATCGACCTGCAATCTCTGATCTGGCAAGCCGCGACGTGGCGCCCGTCCGCTGGACCGCATAGGTTTCCCGGCCATGGAAGCTCATGAGGCGATGGAACGGGTGGAGCGGCTCGAGCGGCACCGCGAGGCTTCTGGGGGCATTGCCACGGCAGCGGCCCTGCTCGTGGCGGTTCTGGCCGCCTTCCTGGCCGTGGCCACGTTTCTGTCCAACGAGGCGGTCAAGGAGGTCATCACCAAGGAGACCAAGGGGGCCGACCTCAGCGCCCAATTCGAGGTCAACGACGTCAAGACCACGATCGCCGACTCCAACGCGGTCCTGCTCCGGGTGGTCGGCACCGGCAACCCCAAGGAGAGGACAGCGGTGGCCAAAGCCGAGTTGCTCGAGCACCGCATCGACACCGAGTTCGCCCCGCTCGACCGCCGGCTCCGGGTGCAGATCGCGGCCGGCGCGAGCGACCGGGCGCGGGCCGATCAGAAGCACCTGCTGTATGAGCTATCCGAGGTCGGACTCCAGGTGGGGATCGTGCTGGCCGGGATCTCGATTCTGGCTCGGCGGCGCTGGTTGCTGGGGGGTGGCGCCGCGCTCGGCGCAGCCGGGATCGGAGTGCTGATCGCCGGTCTCGTGTACTGAGTACACGTGAGCCAGCTGCGCTTCGGATCCTGGCCCACCCCGATCACCTCGGAGGTGGTCGTGGCCGAAGCCATCGGCCTGTCCGAGGTGCGGGTGGATGGCCCGGACCTCATCTGGGCCGAGAGCCGGCCGGCCGAGGGCGGCCGCATCGCCCTGGTCCGGCGGGACGGTGACGGACGCGTACTGGATCTACTGCCCCCGGGACAGAATGCGCGTACGGCGGTCCACGAGTACGGCGGGGGCGCCTGGTGGGCCGACCACGGGGTGGTGTGGTTCTGCTCCTGGGCCGATCAGCGGCTGTATCGCCGTGATCCGCAGACCGGGGCGGTCCAGCCGCTGACCCCCGAGCCCGAGGTGCCCCGCGGCGATCGCTACGCCGATGGCTCGGTGGCCCCCGACGGAACGTGGATGGTCTGCGTACGCGAGCACCATCCGGCCGGCGGGAGTGGGGCGCCCGACGTGCGCAACGAGCTGGTGCGCCTGGCCGCCCACGAACCATCGGCCCCCGAGGTGGTGGTGGCCGGGCCGGACTTCGTCTCGGCTCCCCGCATCAGCCCGGACGGCCGGCGGCTGGCCTGGGTGGAGTGGGACCACCCGAACATGCCCTGGGACGGCACCCGGCTGGTGGTCAGGGACCTGCAGACCGGCGCGGACCGGGTTCTGGCCGGCGGCCCGGATGAGTCGATCTCCGAGCCGGCCTGGCTGGGCGATGGCTCGCTGGCCTTCATCAGCGACTCGCGCGGCTGGTGGAACCTGCACCGGGTCGACGCGGACGACGGGGGCGTGCGCCCGCTGGTGGAGATCGATGCCGACATCGGCGAGCCGCAGTGGGTGTTCGGCGGCTCCCGCTACGCGGTCCTGGAGGACGGCCGGGTGGTATTCGCCCGGTGGCGAGATGGATTCGACGGGCTGGCCGTCCGGCTGCCCGACGGGGTTGTGATCGAGCTCGAGCTGCCGTTCACCGTCGTGCGCTCGATCCGGGCCGCGGGCTCGGATTCCGTGGCGCTGGTGGCGGCAACGCCAGTAGCCGAGAAGTCGGTGTGCCGGGTCCACCTGGGGCCCGGCGCGGACGTCACCGGGATCGAGACGATCCGGGCTCCGCGGGACCTCGGCGACCTGGGGGTCGACGTGGCGCTCCTGTCCCGGCCTGAGCCGATCCAGTTTCCCTCGGCCGGCGGCCGGACGGCCCACGCTCTGTTCTACCGGCCCCAGAATCCGGCCGGTCAGGCGCCGCCGGAGGCGCGGCCGCCGCTGCTGGTGGCCATCCACGGAGGCCCCACGTCGTGCGCCCGGCCCGAGCTCGATCTGGGTCTGCAGTACTGGACCAGCCGGGGATTCGCCGTGGTGGACGTCAACTACGGCGGCTCGACGGGATTCGGCCGCCCCTACCGGGAGCTGCTGCGCGGCGCCTGGGGCGTGGTGGACGTCGAGGACTGCCTGAGCGCTGCTGGCTGGCTGGCCAGCCAGCAGCTGGTGGACGGCGCTGAGCTGGCCATTCGCGGCGGGTCAGCGGGCGGGTTCACCACGCTGGCCGCGCTGGCCCGTCCCGACACGCCGTTCGCGGCCGGGGCCGACTACTTCGGGGTGGCCGATCTGGAGGCGCTGGCCACCGAGACCCACAAGTTCGAGAGCCGCTACCTCGACTCGTTGATCGGGCCGTACCCCGAGGCGCGGGACGTGTACCGCGCGCGCTCGCCGATCGAGCACGTGGACGAGTTCTCCCGCCCGCTGATCGTGCTGCAGGGGCTGGAGGACGAGGTGGTTCCGCCCAACCAGGCCACGATGATCGTCGAGGCGCTGCAGCGCAATCAAGTTCCGGTGGCCTACGTGGAGTTCCCCGGTGAGCAGCACGGGTTCCGCCGCGCGGCCAACATCCGCCGGGCGCTGGACTCCGAGCTCAGCTTCTACGCCCAGATGTTCGGTTTCGAGCTTCCTGAGAGCGAGGGCATCGAGCCGGTGGAGATCCTCCGCGGGGCATCCAGCTCCGCTTAACCGGCCTTCGGCCTTACCGCGCCGTCCAGCCGTAGTCCATCGTCACCGGAACCCCGGTGAACGCCCGTCCGCTCGGTCCGGCCAGGAACGCCACCACATCGGCCACCTCAGCGGGCTCGATCAGCTGCTTGACCGCGTGGGGGGCCAGGATCACCTCCTCCAGCACCCGCTCCGGGGGCAGGCCGTGGGCTCTGGCCTGGTCGGCGATCTGCGCCTCGACCAGCGGCGTCCGCACGTAGCCGGGACACACCGCGGTGGCGGTGATGCCGGTGTCGGCCCCCTCCAGGGCCAGGGTCTTGACCAGCCCCAGCACCCCGTGCTTGGCCGACACGTAGGCGGCCTTGAACGGCGAAGCCGCCAGCGCGTGGGCCGAGGCGATGACGATGAACCGGCCGGCGCCCGCAGCTCTGAGGGCGGGCCAGCTGTCCCGGGCCAGCAGGAACGGGCTGGTCAGCAGCAGGGCTACGATGTGCTGAAACCGCTCCACCGGGAACTCCTCGATCGGGGCCACGTGCTGCACCCCGGCGTTGGGCACGACGACGTCCAGGCGCCCGAACTGCTCGAGCGCGGCGGCCACCGCGTCCGCGTTGTCGGCGGGGTGGGTCAGGTCGGCCTGGTGGGGGACGCCGGGGCCGGCCAGATCCGGGTCCAGGTCCACCGACAGCACGCGGGCTCCGGCTTGCTCCAGGCGGGCGGCGATCGCCCGCCCGATGCCGCTGGCCGCCCCGGTGACCAGCGCTGCCTTCCCGTCCAGAGGATCGCCACTCGGGCTGGCCACGGCCGCGACACTACCGGTCGTGCCCCACGAGGTCACCGCGTTTGCGCCGGGACGGGTCAACCTGATCGGCGAGCACACCGACTACAACGCCGGGCTCGCCCTGCCGTTCGCCATCCGCCAGGGGGTGACTGTCCGGGCGCTGGCTCTCCCCGAGAGGCGGATCGAGGCCTGGGCCCGCGACCGGGACTCACGCGACGGCTTCGGGCTCGACCACGTGCGGCGGGCGCGCGGCTGGCGGGCGTTCGTGCGCGGGGCCGTGGCCGAGCTCCAGCAGGCCGGGATACCGGTGAGCGGCGCGCGTCTGGAGATCAGCGGGACCGTGCCCTCCGGCGCCGGCCTATCCTC
>DATKRM010000011.1:0-4853 GCA_035532195.1 Solirubrobacteraceae bacterium | reverse complement strand
CTTCCTCGCCGCGCATTAGCCTTCCGGTCATGGAGATCGTGCGGCGCGAGGATCGCCAGACGTTCGTCACCGCGGATGGCTCGTCCATCCGGGAGCTGGCCGGCGTTCCA
The DNA here is from genome assembly GCA_035532195.1 of Solirubrobacteraceae bacterium. Lineage (GTDB taxonomy): Bacteria > Actinomycetota > Thermoleophilia > Solirubrobacterales > Solirubrobacteraceae > Palsa-465. The sequence goes on along the minus strand of DATKRM010000011.1, from coordinate 4,743 downwards.
TCCGGGAACTCAGCCAACCAGAGCTTGGCCGAAGCGGTTGTCCCCCCGGGCGGTACCACCATCGCCCACTACCACCACCAAACCGAGGAGATCTACCTATTCACGGCCGGCAGCGGCCGGATGCGCCTCGGTGAGAAGGAGCGCGCGGTACAAGCCGGCGATTGCGTGGTCATCCCGCCTGGCGTCCCGCACAAGCTGTGGGCCGAAGAGCCGGGGCCGCTGGTCCTGCTGTGCTGCTGTGCACCGCCCTATTCCCACGAGGACACCGTCCTATTGGAGGACTGAAATGGACGAGCATTTCCAGCGTCCCGGATGGTTCACCACCCATGTCTTCAACCGGCTGGTAGCTGGGCTCACGCGGTTGGGCCTCAGCGTCTACGGCTCCCGGGTGCTCGAGGTGCGAGGCCGCAAGTCCGGCGAGTGGCGCAGCACGCCGGTGAACCTGCTGCGCCTTGAGGGCGTTGACTACCTGGTCTCGCCCCGGGGCCACACGCAGTGGGTCAAGAACCTGCGGGCCACACCGGAGGGTCGGCTGCGGGTGGGCCGGCGAATTCAGCCGTTCAGCGGAGTCGAGCTGGGCGATGACGAGAAGCCAGCGCTGCTGCGGGCCTACCTGAAGAAGTGGAAGTTCGAGGTGGGTGCGTTCTTCGGGGGGGTGGGCCCTGACTCCTCAGACGAGGAGCTCCGCCGCATCGCGCCGGACCATCCGGTGTTCCGGCTGAACGAGACCTAGCCGAGCGTCTCGTCGAGCCAGTCGTAGCAGCGCTGATGAAACAGCCGCCGCGCGGTGCCCTCGCAGTGGCCGCCCGAGCCTTCGGCCTCGGTGAAGCGAATCAGCGCCTTGCGGTCTGCGGCCACGGCTTCAAACAATTTAGCCGCGCCGGCGCTGGCCGGATCTCCCTCGGCTGCGGTCAGCAGGGTCGGGCATTTGATGTTCCCGGCCACCGACGACAGCTCGTAGCGCATGACGTCGGCCAGGTAATCGAACAGCGTGTCCTTGCCGTGTACCCACAGGCCGCGCTGGATGATCCGCCAGCGCACCATTGGGTCGGCGTCAGCTGACCGCAAGCGCTCCTCCATACCCGCCAGCTGGTTCGGATCCACGCCCTCGGGAAATCGCGCCTTCTCCTCGTCGGACAGCGGGAGCATGGGCAATACCTGGTCCCGCTGGTCCCATTGACCGGGATCGGCCCACAGCGCCGCGATCCGATCCTCGAACGCTGTCGCCCGGGGGGCCAGAAGCCCGCCCCAGCTCCAGCCAGCGAGGACCACACGTCGCTCATCCACGTCGGGCTGGGACAGTGCGTAGTCGATTACTGGGCGGACGACGTTCTCCCAATCCGGGCGCATGGTCAGACCGTCGCGGATCAGGTTGCGCCCCTGGCCTGGGCCGTCGAACAGCAACAGGTTGTAGCCGCGGCTCACCGCAGCCGGCACGTGCGCGGCGAACATCTCGTGCAGGTTGGAGTCGTAGCCGTTGACGTGCACGATCGTGGCTCGCGCTTCGCGGCCGCCCGCGGCCCGAACCATCACGCCGGGCAGCGTGAAATCACCTTCAAACGGGATCTCGACCAGCTCGACCGGCGTGTCCCACAGGGGTGCAGCCTTGGCGAACGCTTCCGCTTCACGATCGAATCCCGCGTTGACCCGGGGATCGATCGGGGCGCCGAACAGCGGCGCGTAGGCGACTCGGTAGTAGGTGGCGGACCGCAGGTAGGCCTCGCGGGCACTCACCACATGCCCGCGAGCGAAACTCGAATCGCCCGCCTCGACCAGCCAGTCCGCGGTGGCGGTCCACTCGCGGTGCCATTCGTCCACCCCACCGCCGCCGACACGCCGAACCGCTTGCCGGCACTCGCCCAGATCGGCACCGCCGTAGGGGGCCAGGAACAGAGCCCGCGTGCCCAGCGCCTCAAAGAGCGAGTTATCGCTCAGCCACGCCATCCGACCCTCCCGCCTCACAGACCTCCGCCCCTACCAGCAAGGTTGCCACACCCGCCCGTCCAGCGCCAAGTCATACCGCGCGCCCATGATCCCCACGCGGCGCTCGACCGCGCAGAAGCGACTGGGCGCCAACCCGTACTCCGCGTCGAGCACCGGCTTGCCCGCCCGCAGGTAGGAGCGGTAAGCCGCGCACTCCGAATACACATGACAAGACTCCGACAGCAACCCATCGAAGTACGGCTCCAGCTGGCGAGCCTGCTCGGGGTCGTTTTTCTGAAATACCGCTAGGCCGTCGGCGTGCGCGGTTGTGGCCAGCCAGCGGTCGAAGCGGAGCTGATCGGCCGCGGTGATCGGGAACCCCGACCGGTTCGAGTAGGCATCGATGTTGTCGAACTCGACCGCGTCGAAACGCTTGCCCTGGCACTGACTCGCCGTCCGGCTAGCGATCAGGCTCGCGACCGGCGGCTGGCGGATGTCCAGCCACCGCTCCCCGGGCCAGCCATTGGGCCGTCCCAGCGCCGACCGCGGGAACCGCCCGGCGTCCGGGCGCCAGTTCTCCCAGGTCCCGGCGTCGACGTAGCAGACCACGTGCTTGCCGGCGGCGTGCAGCAGCGCCACCTCGGCCGCGGGGTTGCCAAATCCGTCGATGTCGTAAGCCGCCACCGGCCGCGAGTTGTTGACGCGGCCCTGGAGTTGCCAGTACCAGGTCAGCCCCTGGCGTGGGTGCCAGTGAGCCGCGGGCACCCCGAGATGGCTACGCCGCCGCTCCTGCCATCGCCTGCTCGGCCACCCGATCGGTGGCGTCATGCGCGCCCGCCAGCAGCCGGCGCGAGAGCTGAGCTCGCCGGAAGAACAGCGGGGCGTCGTGCTCCCATGTGGCCCCGATCCCACCGTGGACGTTGATCATCGAGCGGCCGGCGAAGTCCAGCGCTTTGCTCGCCGCAGCGCGAGCCGCGCTGGCCGCCAGGGGGAACTCGTCGGGCTTGGAGGTGCGCGCCCAGCCGGCGTAGTACTGCAGGCTGCGGGCGTTCTCCCGCAGGCGCAGAACCTCGGTCAGCTCGTGCTTGATCGCCTGGTAGGAGCCGATGGCTCGACCGAACGTGAAGCGCTCCTTGGCGTACTCCACGCTCATCTCCAAGCAGGTATCCACCGCGCCCAGCGACTCGGCGGCCAGCAGTGACTGGGCTACGTACCACGCGCCGCTCAGCGCGTCCTCGCCCACGTCCAGCCGTCGCCCCTGGGCGCCCGACAGGGCGACGTTGCCCAGCGAGCGCGTGGCGTCGTAGCGGGTAACCGGCTCGATCGACACACCGTCGGCCGACGCCTCAACTACGCCGGCCACCGGCGAGCCGTCATCGGTCTGCCCGACCACCACGAGCAGGTCGGCGCCGGGGGCGTCGGGCACGAACGCCACCGCGCCCTCGAAGCTCACCTGGTCGCCTTCGACCGTGGCCGTGGGCGCAGAGGCGCGCCCCATGCCGGACTCGGGATCCACCGTCCAGCCGGGCTCCAGGTCGCTGGGCGGACGAGCCGGGAGGTATACCGGGCGCACCTCACCGGCCGACACGGCCTGCAGCGACTCGTCTCCCGCGGCCTCAAGGATGGCGGTGGCGGGGACCAGCCCCAGGAGCGGGACCGAGGCCAGCACGCGACCGCACTCCTCGGCCACCAGCAGGGCGTCGAACACGTCAAGCCCCGCGCCCCCGTGCTGCTCGGAGATCAGCAGGCCCGGCCATCCGGCCTCGACCGCGGTGGGCCACAGGTCAGGCAGCGCGGAGGGATCCTCCAGCGCGTCGCGGGCGGCCTCCACCGTCTTGTGGCGTGAGAGCGCTCCCCGCGCGGCCTCGCGCAGGAATTCCTGTTCGTCGGACAGAGCCAGGTTCATGAGGACACCGCCTCCTTCTCCTTGGCCCGCAGTTCGCTGAACGGGATGCCCTTGTCCAGGCGCGGCTCAGGCGGCAGGCCGAGCACCCGCTCACCGATGGTGTTGCGCAGGATCTGCTCGGTGCCGCCCGCGGATTTCAGGCCGGGAAGGAACGAGGTCATGTAGACGAAGTCGCTGTCCTCGCCCAGCCCCTCCGGGCCGAGCACGTCGATGCCCAGATCCATCGCGTTGATGCCGCCGTTGACCATCGTGACCTTGGCCAACCCCGCCTCGGGCCCCGGGATCTGGCCGCGCTGGAGCTGGGTCAGGGCCCGGTAGCCGGCGAACCGTACGGCCGTCATGTCGGTGATGATCGAGCCCAGCCGCTGCCGGATGTCGGCGTCGCGGCGGGCGGCCGGGTCACCGGCGATCGCCTCAGCCAGGCGCGCCGGCGAGCCGAACGTCTCGGAGCCGAAGCCGATGGTCAGCCGCTCGAACATCAGCACGGTGAGGGCCGTCCCCCAGCCGTTGCCCACGCCGCCGACCACGGAGTCCTCGGCCAGCTTGGCGTCGTCGAAGAACACCTCGTTGAATTCGGCCTCACCCGAGATCTGGCGCAGCCCGCGCACCAGCACGCCCTCAGCGTCCATCGGCACGATGAACATGGTCAGGCCCTTGTGCTTGGGCACGTCGGGATCGGTGCGGGCCAGCAGCAGCCCATACGACGCGAACTGGGCGTTGGTGGTCCACACCTTCTGGCCATTGAGGGTCCAGCTCCCGTCGTCGCTCTGGCGGGCGCGGCTCTGCACCGCGGCCAGGTCAGACCCAGCGGCCGGTTCGGAGAACATCTGACACCACACCTCGTCGCCGTGGAGCATCGGTCCGAGGTAGCGAGCCTTCTGCTCGTCGGCGCCGTGGGCGATGATCGTCGGGCC
>DATKRM010000010.1:0-3691 GCA_035532195.1 Solirubrobacteraceae bacterium | reverse complement strand
GACCTGGAAGGAGACGATCGTGTCCGACCCGCGATTCCCGATGAAACCATCTACGAGCAATGCGCGCATTGCGCCCAATTTGTCATGCCCTGGCCCGATCCATCCGCGCCAGATGGTCTGGGCGGGTTCATTCACCTGAGTGCCGACGGCGGGAACGATCATGCGCCGGAACCGTCCGGCGAGCGCAAAACGCTCCGGCAGTGGCGCGCCGGCAACCTGCACTCGGTAGGACTCCCAAGCGAGACCTAGCGCGAGGCGGACCACCGCGTCGCCGGTTTTAGCCCATGCCGTGGCCATGGCGCGGCAACTCCAATGGGCCACGCCCGGCTGCTTAGCGTCTCCCTCTCGAATTCTGGGGCATGAAACGGGCGCACCCGATACGCGAAACCGCGGCTTGGCCTTGGACGGTCGAACAGGCGGCATCGCCATCTACCGCTCCGTTTGGGCCGGCTTCTGGTTTCGCGGCCTGCTACGTTGTCACACATGACAACCGGCGGGCGTTGGACTGGGTGAACGAGGCAGGTGGGGGACATGAACTCGATCTCATCGAGCGAGCGCGCGGCGGAGACAGCGAGGCCTTCGCGCTGCTGTACGACCAGTACGCGGACCAGATCTACCGGTATGTCTTCTACCGCGTTCGCAACCGCGACGACAGCGAAGACCTCACCCAGCAGGTGTTCATGAGGGCCTGGGGGGCCATCGGCCGGTACCGCGTCACCGAAGCCCCATTCGTCGCCTGGCTGTTCACCATCGCCCATAACAGCGTCGCCAGCTTTGGCCGCCGGACACGGGGCCAGGAGCCGCTCGACGAAGCGACCGAGGTCGCCGACGAGGCGGCCGACCCACAGCTGTCGGCCGAGCGTCGCTTTCGGGAGATAGCGGTGCGGCAGGCCATCGGCGGGTTGAAGATCGACCAGCAGCGAGTGGTGGTCCTGCGCTACCTGGCCGAACTGGAGTACGGGGATATCGCGCGGGCGCTGGGCAAGACCGAAGCGAACGCGCGGCAGCTCATGCACCGGGCGCTGCAGCGGCTGGGCCGCGTGCTGGGAGACGTGTGATGGCCAGGCTGTCTTCGGACGTCGTCACGCGGTGCGCCGACGCGGTCCGGGCCGGCCGGCTGACCGTAACTGACTGTCTGGCTCAGTACCCGGAGATCGCCGGCCAGCTGGAGCCGCTGCTGCGCGCCGCGCTGGCAGTGCGGCTGGAGCCGTCGGTGTCCATGGAGCCCGCGGCCCGGGCGCGCATTCGCCGCCGCTTGCTGGAGGCTATGACCGGGGTCGGCGCCGGCGAGCGCACGATGGGGAAATGGCCTGGCTGGCGCTGGCCTCGCGTGTCCCGGTGGTCTGGCGTGAGCAGCGCGGTGGCGGTCTTGCTGGCCGCCGGTGGGGTAGCGTACGCGGCGCAGGGGGCGCCAGCGGGCAGCCTGCTGGCGCCGGTGCGCCAGAGCATCGAGGTGGTTGGCGGCGCACTTGGTTTCCCGAACGCGCGAGCCCGCACACCTGTTGCGACAGCCATGCCTGCCCGGACCAGCCCGCTCCCCGAGGCCACCCCAGTGGCTGGAGCTGGTCAACCGCCGGCGGTCGAGGCGACGACGAGCCAGCGGCCCACCGTTGAGCCACAGCTGGCGGTGACCTCCCCCACTTCCACCGTCCAACAGCCAGCCCCGGCCGGCGCCCAACAGATCGCGAGCCCGGCCAGGGCTTCCGGCCGTGGCACCTTGCCGGCGCCAGCGAGGCCGCCGAACGCAGCGGTGGTGGTTCCGTCGCCCCCTGGTCCACTGGCCGGGGGCACGCTCGCTGCCGTGCCGGCGCGGCAAGCCAGCCCCACGAGTGTGGCGTCGGCGACTCCGACGCCGCTGCCGGTCCTCAGCGTGGTTCCCGTGGCACCGCCCAGCGAAGCCCTGCCACCAGTGCCGGCAGCGCAGGCTCCGACTGGTGGCCCAACGCCGCTCCCGGCGGGGCCATCGGTGCAAGCCCCGGCGAGCAGGCCGGGCGCATCGCCGGTCATCGTCGCGACAAGCGTCGCTGGCACAGCGCCGCCGGGCGTTCCCGGCTTGTAGGCCGGGCTTCGCATGCAAGCCCATCGACGACCACGGTGTGGCGTGCATCGTTGCGCGTGCTCCGGTGTTCGCGTGGGCACCGAGCGTTCGCGCGAATACTGGCTTCTGGCCGTCCCCCGGTAGTGCCCGCGCGGCATCCGCGGCCGCCAAGAAGCCACGGCGCTTCGTGTGAACGCGATCTGGCGCTGAACAAACCTGTCACCAGGCCCGTGCCGCGTGGTTATACCGGGAAACGGGAGATCGCGGCGGACTGGGCCGAGCGGCGGGCCTCCGCCGAGCTTTCTCGGAGGTGCAGTGGCCATGAAGCGGCAGAAAGGCATCGCGGCTATGTCAGAGGGGTGCATGCTCATGCAACTGCGCCCAGGTGTGGGGAGCATGCTTTCCAGGGAAGAAGCACCGTGGCGGTAACAGGAGCGCTCTCGCCAACCCGCGCCCTGCGCCGGTCGCGCCACCTGGACGGCCGCGCACTGGTAGGCGTGCTGCTTACGCTGCTCGCCGTCGGCGGGGGCATGGTGGTCTTCAATGCTGCCAGCGACAGCCGGGGCGTACTGGTCGCCACCCGCAGCCTGCCCGCTGGCGCCACCCTGGCCGCCTCGGACCTCAGCATTGCTCACGTCCGTGTGGACGACAGCCTCTACCAGGCCGCCCTGCCCGAGCAAGCGCTCAACCAGGTCGTCGGCAAACAGCTGGCCGAACCGGTCCACGCCCAGCAGATGCTGGTGCGCAATCAGATATCGACGCGCCCGAACGTCGCGGCCGGCGAGTCGCTGATGACCATTCCCGTCAGCAACGCCAGCGCTGTCGCCGGCCACATCCGTCCGAATGACGCCGTCACTGTGCTGGCGACCTTCGACAAAGGGAAGCCCGACAGCAAGACGTCCGTAGTGCTGCCCCGCGTGCGCGTGTACGACGTGGGCTACGACCAGAGCGCGCCGGTGGTCAACACCGGCGGCTCGGCCGGCGCAACCGCCGCGAGTCAGGGCCAGATCACCACGGTGACCCTGATTCTGGATAACCCGAAGCAGCAGGAAAGCCAGCTGGCCCAGGCCAAGTGGAACGCCGACCTCGACGTCGTTTTGCTTCCCCCATCCGCTGCCGGTGACGCAGCCGGGCAGGCGCAGAGTGGCCAGTGATCTAAGCGAGCGCGCCACGCCCGCCGTGCGGCTTGTGGTCGGCCTGGGCAACGCCGAGCGTGAGCGCCGCCTGGTACCGGAGCTGACCGACAGCGGCCAGATGGACGTTGTGGCGCGCTGCCTGGCCGCCGACCAGGTAGCGGACGCGCTGCGGCGGACGCGGGCCGACATAGCGGTGCTGGCCCTGGACCTCCACCGCCTGAACGACACGGCGCTGGCCGGGCTGGCCGCGACCGGCCTGCCGCTCATCGGCCTGGCCACCCGGCACGACGAGGCCACACGCGGGCCGTGGGCGGCCGTTCTGCCCGTCGATGCCGAGCCCCAGCAACTGCGGGCCACAATCACCGCCGTCCTTCGGGGCGAACGGCTCGAGCCGGCGCTAGCCGGCGCGGACGAGGACGCCGAGCCGGTCATTCAGCCCCAGCTGTCCGGTCCAGACGCGGCGTCCACCAGTCTGGTCGTGGTCGCCAGCGGCAAGGGCAGCCCGGGCTGCTCGACC
>DATKRM010000009.1:0-2447 GCA_035532195.1 Solirubrobacteraceae bacterium | reverse complement strand
GACCATCCGTTTAGTCAGAAAACATGAGTGCTGCGCCCTGGAGAATGTCGTGCTCCGACACCTCGACCCGGTCCAGGCCGAACAAACGCAGCACTTCGAGCAGGATCAGCACCCCGGCCACGATCGTCGGCGCCCGATCCGGATGCAGGCCCTTCACCTGCCTGCGCTGCTCCAGCGGGAGGGCCGCCAGCCGCCGCAGGATCTGCTCGCACTGAGCGCGCTGGAGCTCGAAACCGTGGACCTTCTCCGGGTCGTAGGGCTCGAGCTCCTGGGCGATCGCCCCCAGCGAGGTGGCGGTGCCGGCCACCGCGATCGCGCGCTCGACGGCGCGGCGGTGTCCGGCGGGCACCGCTCGTTCGATGATTTCGCGGGCGTCCTGGGTCAGTTCGTCCTGTTCTGCCTGGGTCGGAGGGTCTTCATGTAGGTGGCGCTCGGTCTGCCGGACCACGCCGGCCTGGGTGGAGACGTGGAACGACGTCTCGTGATCGCTCCCTATCACCAGCTCGGTGGAACCTCCCCCGATGTCCATGACCAGGGTGGGGGTGCGGTCGGTCGAGTCGCGGGCGCTCATCGCGCCGCGGAACGTGAGCTCCGCCTCCTCGTCGCCGCTCAGCACGTGCGGCTCGGCCCGGAACCGCGCTTGCACCGTGTGCGCGAATTCCTGACCATTCGCCGCGTCGCGCACCGCGCTGGTCAGCACCGCGATCGTCCGCTGCGGCTGGTGGCGGTCGATCAGCGTCGTGTAGTCCTCCAGGGTCTTGTACACGCGCTCCATCGCCTCCGGGTTGAGCCGGCCGGCTGCGTCAACTCCGGCGCCCAGGCGCGTGACCACCGAATTGCGCTCGAGCTGCTGGGTGATCCGGCCGGCCTCGACGTCCGCGATCAGCAGGCGGGTCGAGTTGGTCCCGATGTCGATGACCGCGATCCGCACGGCGGCTCAGTCGGGGACTGCGTGCGGCATCGGCTCACCCGCCAGGCCGGTTAGCAGGTTGTCCACGGCTATCTCGGCCATCCGCTCGCGCGCCGTGGTGGTAGCGGAGCCGATGTGGGGAGTGATGATGAGGTTGGGTGCGTCTAGGAGCGGATGGTCGAGCGGGATCGGCTCGGGCTCGGTCACGTCGAGGGCGGCGCCGGCGATGCTTCCGCCCTTGAGCGCCGCGGCCAGCGCGTCATGGTCCACCAGCCCACCCCGGCCGGTGTTGATCAGGATCGCTGTGGGCTTCATCGCGTTGAGCACTGTCTCGTCGATGAGGTGGCGAGTGTCCTCGGTGAGTGGCGCGTGCAGCGAGACGAAGTCGGCGCTCTCCAGCAAGCTCGCCAGGTCGTCGGCGGTGCTGCGCGAGTCGGTGTGGATCACCCGCATCCCGAACCCCTCGCCCCGCCTGGCCACGGCCTGCCCGATCCGGCCCAGCCCGACGATGCCCAGCGTCGCGTTTGCCAGCTCCACGCCGAGATGGCTCGACGGGCCCCAGGTGAGCCACTCGCCAGCTCTGACCGCCGCCATCGCCTCGGGCAGTCGCCGCGCCACGGCCAGCAGCAGCGCGAACGCCAGGTCGGCGGTGGCGTTGGTGAGCACGTCTGGCGTGTGGCCGACCGGGATTTGGCGCGCTTTAGCCGCCTGGAGGTCGATGTTGTCGTAGCCCACGGCGTAGTTGGAGATGGCTCTGAGGAGTGGCGCGTTCTCGATGAGCTCGGCGTCGATCGGATCGGTGGGGAGGCTGATCAGGCCTTCCATCGCGGGCGCGCGTTTGACGAGGTCTTCGTGGGTCGGCGGCAGGTGCTGCGGCCAGACGTCGACCTCGTGAGTCTGCGCCAGCCGGTCCAGGGCAGTGCCGGGGAGGGTGCGGGTGATGAAGCAGCGGGCCAACGTGGGGCGATTCTTGCCGATCTCTCGAAGGCCAGCGCGCCCGCCTCCGCGCGCGGGACGTCGCGCGCCTCCCCGCCCGGGACGTCGCCCCGGGCCGCAGCCCCCGGCGCCGGCCCTCGCGTGGAACCGTCCTCCGAAAATTAGCCCGCTATCCGGCGGATTTTCGAGTACGATAAGCATCGAACGTCGAACCACCAGACGTATAGTTCGATGATCGTCGTACTATGGCGGAGATGAGCACTCTAACGGCCGTCGGGCCGGCGCCCCCAGGGGGTCTTGCCACCGCCGACGAACCGGGCGACGGGGTCCCTCACCCGGACTGCGCCGAGATCGATCTTCACACCGTGCTCCATGCGCTGAGCGATCCAATGCGCCTGCGGATCGTGGCCGACCTGGCTGAGAAGGGCGGAGAGCGCTCCTGCTCCAGCTTCAACCTCCCGATCGTCAAGTCGACCTGCACCCATCACTTCAAGGTGTTGCGTGAGGCCGGCCTGATCCGCCAGCGCGTGGTGGGAACCAAGCGGGTCAACGCGCTCCGGCGCGAGGAGATTGAGGACCGCTTCCCGGGACTGCTGGACTC
>DATKRM010000008.1:0-3858 GCA_035532195.1 Solirubrobacteraceae bacterium | reverse complement strand
CACTCGTCTCAAGACACCACTTCGCGCTCGGAGCATTCCAGTCGGCGCGCTGCACCTCGACCCCGGTGCGGATGCGCTCACGGACGCCGTGGCGCGACGCCACATCCTCCAGATAAGCCTGGATCTCCGCTCCCGGCGCGTAACGTCGCGACCAGCGCGGATTCGGAGCGAACGAGAACTCGTACAGATGCGAGGGCACGTCGCACGCTGCGCCGGGATACGTGTTGTGATGCCAGACCCCGCCGATCCGCTCGCCGCGCTCGAACACCGTCACGTCTTCGTATCCGGCGCGCTTCAGCATCACGACGGCGCCGACGCCGCCGAATCCGCTGCCGACCACTCCAATCGATGGCATGCGGGGTAGCCTATCCGTGATGGCCGAGACCCCATCCCCACGCCTGCCTGAGCGCGACCGTCCGTGGATGATGCGCACGTACGCGGGCCATTCGGACGCGAAACGCTCGAACGAGCTGTATCGAAAGAATCTCGAGAAGGGCCAGACGGGCCTGTCGGTCGCGTTCGACCTCCCGACCCAGACCGGCTACGACCCAGACCATGAGCTCGCGCGGGGCGAGGTCGGCAAGGTCGGCGTGTCGATCGCCGACGTAGGGGACATGCGCACGCTGCTGGACGGGATCCCGCTGGACCAGATGAACACCTCGATGACGATCAACGCCACGGCGGCCTGGCTGCTGGCCCTGTACGTGGTGATCGCCGAGGAGCACGACGTGCCCCAGGAGAAGCTCCAGGGCACGACCCAGAACGACATCCTCAAGGAGTACCTGAGCCGCGGCACCTACGCCTTCCCGCCCGGGCCGAGCATGCGACTGATCGCCGACACGATCGCCTACACGGTCGAGCACGTTCCCCGGTGGAACCCGATCAACATCTCCTCCTATCACCTCCAGGAGGCGGGAGCCACGCCGGTGCAGGAGATCGCCTACGCCCTGAGCAACGCCATCGCGGTGCTCGACGCGGTGCGCGAGCGCGATCGTGGGCAGGATCCCAATTTAATGGGCAGCGTGTTCGGGCGCATCTCGTTCTTCGTCAACGCCGGGGTGCGATTCGTGGAGGAGCACGCCAAGCTCCGGGCCATGGCCAGCCTGTGGGACGAGCTGGGCCGCGAGCGCTACGGCGTCCAGGACGAAAAGCAGCGACGGTTCCGCTACGGCGTGCAGGTCAACTCTTTGGGCCTGACCGAAGCCCAGCCGGAGAACAACGCCTACCGGATCGCTCTCGAGGCCCTGGCCGTGACGCTGGGCCGCAGCGCCCGGGCTCGGGCCATCCAGCTTCCGGCCTGGAATGAGGCCCTGGGTCTGCCGCGTCCCTGGGACCAGCAGTGGTCGCTGCGCCTACAGCAGATCATGGCCTACGAGACCGACCTGCTCGAGTACCCGGACATCTTCGAGGGCTCCAAGGTGATGGAGGGCCTGGTGGCCGAGCTGATCGAGGGATCGCGTGAGGAGATGGCCCGGGTGGCCGAGCTGGGTGGCGCGGTCGATGCCGTGGATTACATGAAGGCTGGGCTGGTCGAGTCCCACCGTGAGCGCTGGCGGCGGATCGAGTCGGGCGAGCTCGTGGTCGTGGGCATGAACCGGTTCACCTCCACCGAGCCCTCCCCCCTCACCGCCGACGCCGACGGCGGGATCCTGGTCGTGGATCCGCAGGTCGAGGCCGAGCAGAAGGCGGCGCTGGAGCGCTGGCGAGCCGAGCGCGACCCGGCCGCCGTCGAGGCCGCGCTGGCCGAGCTGGCCCGCGTGGCCCGCAACCCGGACGAGAACATCATGCCGGCGACCATCGCCGCGGCCCGGGCCGGGGTGACCACCGGCGAGTGGGCCCAGACGCTACGGGAGGTGTTCGGCGAGTACCGCGCCCCGACGGGGGTGGGAGAGGCGGCGGCGATCCCCTCCGAGAACCTGGCCGAGCTACGCGACGAGGTGGAGCGGATCAGTGAGGTTCTGGGGCGCCGGCTCAAGTTCCTGGTCGGCAAGCCGGGACTCGACGGGCACTCCAACGGCGCCGAGCAGATCGCCGTGCGGGCCCGCGACGCCGGAATGGACGTGGTCTACGAAGGCATCCGTCTCACGCCCACCCAGATCGCCAACTCCTCCGCCCAGGAGGGTGTCCATGTGGTCGGACTGTCGATCCTCTCAGGATCCCATCGGCAGCTCATACCGGCCGTGCTCGACGCGCTGGCGGCTGCCGGGGTCGGCGAAATTCCGGTGGTGGTCGGGGGGATCATCCCCGAGGCCGACGCCGAGGCGCTGCGCGAGGCCGGAGTGGCCGCCGTGTACACGCCCAAGGACTGGGACCTCAATCAGATGATGCGGGACATCGCCGCGCTCGTTGCGGAGCGCAACGACATCACCGCGACAGCTTGAGCGACCCAGGGCTCGACGGCCGTCAGCTGGCCCGGCGGCTGCGCGAGCGTGACCTGCGCGTCGCGCCGTCGGTGCTCAACCTGCTGGAGAGCGCCTCCGTCGCGTCGCGTGAGCAGACCCGCGAGCTGCTGGCCGGAGTCGCGCCCTCGGAGCTGGGCGGCGAGGCACCGGGCCATGTGGTGGGGATCACCGGGCCACCGGGCGTAGGCAAGTCCTCGCTGCTCGCGCGGCTGATCTCCGAGTGGCGCCGGCGGGACCGCTCGGTGGCGGTGCTGGCGGTGGATCCGACGTCCCGACGCTCGGGCGGCGCGCTGCTCGGGGACCGCGCGCGGATCGAGGTCGACCCCAGCGATCCCCGCGTGTTCGTCCGCTCCACCGCGGCCGGCAACCGCCTGGGCGGGCTGGCGGCCGCCACCCGAGCTGCGGCGGCCGCGCTGTCGGCGGCGTTCGACGTAGTGGTGATCGAGACCGTGGGTGTGGGACAGTCGGAGACTGAGGTGGCCGAGGTGGCCGACACCGTGGCGGTCGTCGTACAGCCGGCTTCCGGTGACGTGCTCCAGTTCCTGAAGGCCGGGATCATGGAGATCCCAGATGTCCTCGTGGTGAATAAGGCGGACCTGGGCCGTGTGGCCCAGCGGGCCGTGGCCGATCTCCAGGCGGCCGTGCGCGCGCTGGGGGCCAGCGACACCCCGGTGGTGGCCGTGTCCTCGCTGCCGCCCGGATCGGGTATCGACGAGCTGGTCGACGCCATCGACGCCCATCGAGCGCGGGTCGACCTGCCGGCGCGGCGGCGGCGGGCCCGGCGGATGCACGCGCTGGCCGACTTCGTGGCCGAGCACGGCGAGCGCGGTCTGCGGGGGCTGGGCGGCCGCCGGGAGGCCGAGCGCTGGCTGGCCGAGCAGGATCCAGGACTCGACGCGCCCGCCCTGTTCCAGGCGCTGGAGCGGCGGGCGCAGCCCGGCTGAGCTACCGGGTAGCCGCGGCCGACAGCGGGGACCCGAGCGAGGAGATCCGCCAGCCATGGCTGGTCCTAACCAGCTCGATCGCGGCCAGGGATGCCTGCTGGCCGCGGGCCACGGTCAGGATGATCGCGGTGGCGCGAGAGCCGTGGAGGTTGATCCGGCCGATGCTGATCACCGGCTGCTGGACCCCCTGGAGCCCGATCCGTATGGCCTGAACGCACGGAATCCCATTGCCCACCAGGTGGGCCAGCAGCGAGGGCGCCAGAACCTGGGTGCAGATCGTCTGGTAGTCGTGATCGCCCGCCGACTGGGCGAACTGCTGGACCTTGGCGGTGATCTGGTCGCGGTCGCTGCCGGCGCAGCCAGCCAGCGCCAGGACCACCCCGGCCGTGATCACCGCCACCCTGAGCCGCATCCCCCGGAGAGTAGCCTTGGGTCGATGGAGCCCTTGGTCGACGGCCACGGCCGGGTGATCGGCGACCTTCGCGTGTCGGTCACCGACCGCTGCAACTTCC
>DATKRM010000007.1:0-2011 GCA_035532195.1 Solirubrobacteraceae bacterium | reverse complement strand
TGGCCGTGTCGACCACCCGTTGGTAGTTCTGAATGGCGAAGTCGGCCCTCCCGCCCGCCGGAATGTGATGGCTCTGACCAAGCGTGACAGTTACGGCGGCCATGATGGCCGGAATGTCGTCAGTTCGCTCGGCTTGGAGGAGGATGCTGTCCAGTTTCGGGCCGAACAGACGCTGCTGGGCGGTTGAGAAGGGCACGATGACCACGTCGTCGAGATCCGTCTGCCCGCTGTGGCCTTTGGCCCACAGCACCCCCGCGACTCGGAAGTCGGCGCCACCAATCCGCACCGTCGCTCCCAAGGAACTGGTGCCGGGGAACAGCTCGTCGACAACCGTCTGGCCGAGGACGGCCACAGGCGCGTGATTGGCCTCGTCGGAATCGGTGAAGAACGCGCCCAGGCGAACGCCGTTGGATTGCACCGCCTCGTCCGCCGTGTAGGCGCCCACGACTGTGGCCCCCACCGTGTGGGCACCTACGACCAGCGTTTGTGTTTCACTGACGAGCGGGGTCAGCGCCCGCAGGTATGGCACCTGTTGCTGGATGAGTTGCACGTCGCGATTCATGAGCGTCGGCTTGCTGCCGGCCCCCGCTGATCGGCCGCCCAGAGCGGCAATGCCGGGCGTGATGGAGACCACGTTGCTGCCCAGCTGGGCCAGCTGTTGCGCCAGTGCCGCGTTCTGGGCCTGGCCCAGGCAACTAATCACCAGCACGCCGCACGTGCCCAGCACGATGCCGAACATGGTCATGAGGGAGCGCACCTTGTGGGCAGCCAGCGCGGCCAGGGCCGAACGAGCGCTCTGCACGGCGGCCCGCGTCCAGGCCGGCCGCCCGCTGAACGACAGCGGCGCCAGCCGGCGGCTGAAACCCGTGTCCGTCGTGCCAGCCACAGTGGGTGTCGCCAGGATGTTCGTCAGCATGCTTAAGCGTGCTGCAGCGCCTGGGTAGGATCCAGGAGGCGATCTGCACGGCCACGCCCGCCCCGCCAGCAAGCTCGATCTCGCCCGTGTGCAGCCCGGCCCGTATATCCGCGCCCAATGGGGCTAGTGCCTGGCTGACGGCCTCGGCGCAGCGCACCGCGCGGGCCGGACCGTCGAATCTGGCGGCGAAGCCGTCGCCGGAGAGGCTCAGCTCGCGGCCCCGAAAGCGCTCGAACTCGCGGCGGGCCAGCGCCCGGAAGCGCTCCATGAGGTCCAGCCAGCGGCGGTCGCCCAGCCGCAGCGCCAGCGGCGTGGCTCCGGCAATGCTGGCCACCAGCACCGTGGCCAGCATGCGTTCGGGTTCCGCAGCCGGCCGCGTGCCGGTCAGGAACTCCTCGATCTCGGCCAGGACGGCCTCGCTGTTGCCCACCCACGGGAGGTGGTCGACGCCAGGCAGCTCGACGTACTGTGCGCCGGGGATATGCCGCGCCAGGTAGCGGCCGGCCTCGACCGTCACCGCGGCATCGTCCCGGCGGTGGAGCACCAGGGCCGGCACGTGGATGGCCGGCAGGACGGGCCGGATGTCGATCTCGGCGCTCATGCGCAGCAGCTCCTTGACTGCGCCGGGGCTGCCGCCTTGCCGCTCGTGGCGGGCCCACCAATCGCGGAAGCGCGCGTCGGGGGCCATGCTGGGCGCGTAACGCGCCAGGCTGGCGCCGGTCCCCCAGGTGTCATCGACCAGCCGCAGAAAGCGCTCCAACTCCTCGGCTGTCGGGAACCAGGAGATGAAGGCGGCGATGGTCCCGTACAGCACCAGGGCTGAGGTGCGCTCCGGACGGCTGGCGGCAAACAGCGCCGCCAGCGCTCCTCCGTCGGACACGCCGAAAATGGCGGCGGCTGGTGAGTCGACGGCGTCCAGCACGGCGTGGATATCGTCGGCGCGCTCTTCCAGCGTGGGCATCTCGGCCACGCGGTCTGACAGGCCGGTGCCCCGCTTGTCGAACAAGATCAGCCGCGAGAACGACGCCAGCCGCTCGAAGAACCGGACGCAGCTCGGCTCCTCCCACCAGTCCTTCACGTTGGATACAAAGCCCG
>DATKRM010000006.1:0-2129 GCA_035532195.1 Solirubrobacteraceae bacterium | reverse complement strand
TGAACCGGGCCTGGGCGCCGGGCAGGAGGAGTGTGCGGTGCCGGCTAGCGGCCCCGCGCTCCGGGGCCGGTGAAGAACTCCTCCCCGGGCCGGACGGTGCCCGCGGCCTCGGCCTCATGGCGCAGCGTGCGGTCGGACTCGCCGCTCCAGGCGCCTACGGCCAGCATCTCCCGGTCGGCTTCCATCGGCGTGCCACCCAGGTCCTTGTTGACGATCCGCGCGCACTTACGGCCATCGGCGATGGCGGTGACGATCAGCGACTGACCGATGCGGGCGTCGCCGCAAGCGTAGATCTTCTTGACCGAGGTCCGGTACGTCTGGCGGGTGCGGATGTTCCCCCGACGATCCAGCTCCAGGCCCAGCTGCTCGACCAGGCCCTCGTGCTCAGGGTGCTCAAACCCGATCGCGATCAGAGCCAGGTCGGCCTCCAGGACGAACTCGCTTCCGGGCACCGGGGTCAGGTCACGAGACGAGGTCCCGGTGACCTGCCGCGCGTACACGTGGGACACGGCGCCGTCCTTGCCGCCGAAGCCAGTGACCTCGGTCCCCCACCGCCGGCGGCCGCCCTCGTCCAGCGCGTAGGTCGTCGCTGTGCGCTTGGGCGGCAGCGGCCAGGGGTGCCGGGGGTCGTGCCCGTGCTCGGGCAGGGCCGCGTACACGTCGAGCATGATCACGCTGCGAGCTTCCTCGCGGTGGGAGTTGGAGATGCAGTCCATCCCCGTGTCGCCGCCGCCGATCACGATCACTCGCTTGTCCTGGGCGCTGATCTCGGTCCCCGGCGCAGCGGGTCGCGACGGCCGGCCCTCCTGGGCGGCCACCCACCGGTTGCGCTGGTAGAGGTAGTCCATGGCCAGGTCGATGCCGTTGAGCTGGCGCCCCGGCACGTCGAGATCCCGGGACACCCGCGAACCGATCGTGACCACCACCGCGTCGTGCTCGCCGGTCAGCGCCTGGGCGTCTACGTCCCGGCCCACGTCCTTGTTGTAGACGAACTGAACGCCCTCCTGCTCCAGGATCCCCACTCGGCGGTCGATGACCCACTTCTCGAGCTTGGCGTCCGGGACGCCGAAGCGCATGAGACCGCCGGGGCCCTCATCACGCTCATACACCGTCACCGTGTGACCGCCCCGGTTGAGCTCGGCGGCCACCGCCAGCCCGGCCGGGCCGGATCCCACCACCGCCACCGTCCGGGCGGTCCGGCGGTCGGGCGGCTCGGGCGTGATCCAGCCTTCCTCAAACGCCCGCTCGGCGATGGCCATCTCGATCTGCTCGATGGTCACCGGATCGTCGTTGATGGCCAGCACACAGGCGGACTCGCACGGCGCCGGGCAGATGCGCCCCGTGAACTCGGGGAAGTTGTTGGTCACGTGCAGCTGGTCGGAGGCCTCCCGCCACTTGCCGCGGTAGACGAGATCGTTCCAGTCGGGGATCAGGTTGCCCAGCGGGCAGCCCTCGTGGCAGAACGGGATCCCGCAGTCCATGCAGCGCGCGCCCTGGCGCTGCAGCTCCTCCTCAGGCTGCAGCTCGAAGTACTGCTTGAAGTCGTGCACGCGCTGACGCGGGTCGCGCTTGTCAAAGCCGACCCGGTGGATCGTCAGGAATGCACCGAGCTCACCCATGGGGCCGACGAGAGTACCAACCGCAGGCGGCAGTCCAATAGAGTTGCGCCCGCGTTGGAAGGGAGTGCAGTGAGGCGCGTGGTCACGGCGCTGGTCGCTGGCGCGCTGCTCTGGGCGCCGTCGGTGGCCCTCGGCGACCCGCCCGGGCCACCGACGACGATCAGCGTCCGGGCCACGCCGAGCCAGATCCACAGCGGCGGCCGGGCCCACATCTTCGGCGCGGTCGCCGGCGCCCCCCCGGGCAGCGAGGTCCGGCTGTTCACCAGCCCCTACCCGTTCCCCATCCCCAACAAGTTCACCACCACGACCATTGGCCCGGACGGGTCATATTCGTTCATGGTCATGCCGGACCGGGACACGCGCTACCGGGTTGACGTCCCCGGAACCCCGGCCACTGCGCTGACCGAGGTCCAGGTCATCGGCCGCACCATCACCAAGACCAAGGCGCTGCCGCTGGGCCGGGAGCGGGTCACGGTCGTGGTCTTCCACCCCCGCGGGCTGCGCTTCTCC
>DATKRM010000005.1:0-3896 GCA_035532195.1 Solirubrobacteraceae bacterium | reverse complement strand
CAAACAGCGACCTGTGGCGGGTGCGCTACGCGGCTGGCCGTCGCACCCTCATCGAGTGGCGCAACCCGAATGCCGACCCAATCCACGATCCTCGCTTTGCCACCGGGTTCTTCCGCGCGTTCGGCGAGCCGGAATGTCGGCTGATGGCCGTTCAGTACGAGGAATTCGCCCAACGACCGCTCACCGCCCCGCCGACGCCCTACCTCGCGAGCGGCCCGGCCAGCGACCCGTGGCTATCGGCGGCCGGCCTGA
This sequence comes from Solirubrobacteraceae bacterium, assembly GCA_035532195.1. Lineage (GTDB taxonomy): Bacteria > Actinomycetota > Thermoleophilia > Solirubrobacterales > Solirubrobacteraceae > Palsa-465. The sequence goes on along the minus strand of DATKRM010000005.1, from coordinate 3,644 downwards.
AGCCGGGGGACGTGATCGACGGCGTGATGGGCTACGAGTGGGACTCGCTGACGCCGGGCTGCTTCCACGGGCAGGTGGTCTCGCTCATGCACGCGGTCCACCCCGGCTCAGACGGCGTTGACCGAAGCGCTGACATGGTCCGGGCCACCTCCCCCAGCGGGTCTCGCGTGTTCGCCATGGGCACCATGGAGCTGGGCTGGGTGCTCGACGGCGGCCTGGGCCTGGGCACGCCCAACCCCCGGGTCCAGGCATTCGTGAAGGCTGCGCTGGCCGACCTGACCCGCCCAGCGCCGCCGGCTCGGCTGATCGCCCGACGCTCGGGCGGCAGGCTGCTCGTCTTCGCGCGCCTGCGCGCTGCCGACCCGCGCATCCTCCGGGTCAGCGTGCGCCGGCTGGGCGCCGCGGGAGGCTGCGCGGACGCGCTGAGGTCCACCTGCCGGCTGCCGATTCCAGCCGGTCGCGCCAGCTACGCCGGCGTGGCCGTCGACCGCTGGGGCCGCTCGCGGCCGCTGGTGGTCAGGCTCGGGTGAACCGGCGGCCGGCCACGGGCGAGAGCTCGTCATCCAGGCGTGCCGGGGTCTCGTTCTCCTCCTGAGCCGCCTCGGCCTCCATCGCCGCCAGCCGTTCGGGAGTCAGCGCGGTCGTGTCCTCGTTCTCGGCCAGCCAGGCCCGCGCCTCGGCCGCGTCTGCTTCGTCACGCACCACCTGCTTGCCGGCCGCGTAATACCTGTCGATCTCAGCGAACAGCTCGTCGACCAGGCGCTCTGTCGGCACCTTCTTCAGCGGCTCGCCGCGGGAATAGATCATTCCCATGTCCTTGGCACCGGTGATCCCGAAGTCCGCGTGCCGGGCTTCGCCGATTCCGTTGACCGCGCAGCCCAGCACCGAGACCTCAATCGGATCGTCATAGGCCTCTAGGCGCCGCTCGATCTCCGCCACCACGGTGTCCATATCGAACTGGAGCCGACCACACGTGGGGCAGGCGATCAATACCGGGCCGCGTTGGCGCAGCTTTAGCGCCTTGAGGATCTCCCAGGCCACCTTGACCTCCTCCTCGGCGTGGAAAGTGGAGAGCGAGATCCGGATCGTGTCGCCGATTCCGTCGGCCAGCAGGGTGCCCAGGCCCACCGCTGACTTGAGCGATCCGGACCACTTGGTCCCGGCTTCGGTGATCCCTAGGTGCAGCGGGTGGGGAATCCTCTCGGAGAGCAGGCGATTGGAGGCGATCGTGTTGGGCACGCTAGTCGACTTCATCGACACCTTGAAGTTGGCGAAGTCCAGGCTCTCCATGAGCTCGACGAACCCCTCCGCGGCGGCGACCAGCGCCATGACGGGGTCGGTGTACTCGAGCTCGCGCAGGTGGGCGGGTAGCGAGCCCGAGTTGACGCCGATGCGTAGCGGCGTGCCGAGCTCCTTGGCCCGGGCCACCACCTGGGCCACCTTGTCAGGGCCGCCGATGTTGCCCGGGTTGAGCCGCACGCAGTGGGCCCCGGCGTCGAGCGCCTTGAGGGCCAGCGTGTAGTTGAAATGGATGTCCGCGATCACCGGGATCGGCGAGTCCCGGACGATCGTCTTCAGCGCCTCGGCGTCCTTCTCCCGGGGCACGGCCACCCGGACCAGATCGGCGCCCGCCTCGGCCACCCGGGCGATCTGGCTCATGGTGGCCTCCAGGTCGGCCGTTTCAGTCTTGGTCATCGTCTGTACGGCAACCGGTGCGCCGCCGCCGATGGCCACGCCACCTACGTTAATCTGGCGCTCTGAGGCCATGCCGCGGAGTGTAGAGGCGGCAGGTAGCGCGAAACAATTCCCGGCGAGCCTCGTTATTTTGGTCCCGATGCGTTGCTGGCGCCAGGCTCCGCTCCTGGCCGCCGTTGGCGTTGCGCTGGCTGTCAGCGTGGCGAGTTGCGGCGGCTCAAAAATGCACACTACGTCGGCTACCCCTGCCACGCCGTCGGTCTCGAGCGCCCCGAACACTCCCACGGCGCCTCACCGCACGCCGCCGCTGACCAGCATGATCGAGGAGCGGACCAAGCTGTTCGCCGATCCGGCGGGCACCCTGGACACGCTGCGGGGGCTGGGCGTGAACACCGTCCGGCTGTACATCCCGTGGTCCGCGTTGGCCCCGGATGCGCGGTCGAGCACCGCGCCGTCCGGCGTCGACCTCAGCTCGCCGTCCTCGTATTCCGCGGCTGGATGGCAGCCCTATGACGCGATCATCCAGGCGGCCTCCGCGCGCGGGATCGGCGTCATGCTGAACCCGGGCGGGCCGCCTCCGCTGTGGGCGGCCGGATCCGGCGCCCCGGCTGGGACCCCAGACAACGGCGCGGATTGGAAGCCTTCGGCCAGTGACTACGGATCGTTTGTCCGTGCCGTGGGCAAGCGCTATGACGGATCCTACAACCCCCCGGGCTCCTCGGGGACGCTACCCAAGGTCAAGCAGTGGTCGATCTGGAACGAGCCGAACTACGGGACGCAGCTGGCGCCCCAGGCGATCGACAACTCGACTGTGGAGACGTCGCCGGCCCTGTATCGGGGTCTGTTGGGCGCCGCCTGGAGCGCGCTTAGCGCCACCGGACATGACCACGACACGGTCCTGTTCGGAGAGCTGGCGCCCCGCGGGATCACCGGCCCCAACTACCCCGGCAACTTCTCAGGCATGGTGCCGCTGCGCTTCCTGCGGGCGCTGTACTGCGTGGACAGCTCCCTGAACAAGCTGCAGGGGGCGGCCGCCACCGCCCGCGGCTGTCCGGCGACGGCGGCCGATTCGCAGGCGTTCGTCAAGAACAACCCGGCGTTGTTCCAGGCCAGTGGGCTGGCGCTCCATCCCTATCCCCAGGGAGCCGTTGCCCCCAACGTGGTCACGCCGAATCAGCCGGACTACGCCGACCTGGCGGCGATCCCCAAGGTCGAGCAGCTGCTCGACAAGCTGGCCGCGGCCTACGGGTCGCCCACCCAGCTCCCGGTCTACTCGACGGAGTTCGGATACAAGACGAACCCGCCCTACCAGCTGGGCGCACCGATGGCCAAGGCGGTCGGGTACCTGAATCAGGCCGAGTACCAGTCGTGGCGGGATCCCCGGGTGCGCTCGTGGGATCAGTTCCTGCTGCTCGATCCGCCGCCCGAATCGAAGTCGCAGTTCGTGACCGGGCTGGAGTTCTCCAACGGCACCCCGAAGCCCACTTTCGATGCCTGGAGGATGCCGATCTACCTGCCCCAGACCAGCGGCTCGAGCAGCTCACCCCTCGAGGTCTGGGGCTGCGCGCGGCCGGTTGCGTACGCCGGTCAGGCCGCGGCCGATCGCGCGGCCATCCAGTTCCGGCCGGGCTCCGGCGGGTCGTTCAGGACCGTGAAGACAGCCAAGATCAGCCAACAGGATTGCTACTTCGATGCGCTGGTCCGCTTCCCATCGAGCGGGACGGTGCGGATCGCCTGGTCGGCGCCGGGTCAAGCGTCCATCCACAGCCGCGAGGTCCAGATCTCGCTGTCGTGACCTCGCTCAATCGGCGTCGGGCGGGCCGGGGCTGAGCCGGCGCCGTACGGCGATCACGCCGAAGCTCACGCCGCTGAGGCCGAGGAGCACCAGGATGATCAGCACCGGGGTGGGCAGAAACGACCCCCCGCCGCCCCCCGAGCCGCCCCCACCG
>DATKRM010000004.1:0-2609 GCA_035532195.1 Solirubrobacteraceae bacterium | reverse complement strand
GACCGTGACGAGGGCTGCGGTGGCGATGCGGATGCTGGTGCGGATCATGTGAGCTCCTTTGATTGAAGGGAGCTCCAGTCTGGGTCCGCTCGGCCCTGCTGACTACGAACCCTAGGGGTGGAGCTGACACCACCTGGGGGGTTCTACGCGCCGACCACGGCGGGGTGGCAGAGGAGCCACACCCGAAAGTTCTCGCCGGGCGGGCACCTCCGCGGCCAGCGAGGCCTCATAGCTCGTCCCGCCGGTGGCGGTCTTCGTGCTGAATAACGGGCCGCACATGCCGCGGGGAGTGTCAAACGGGCACCGGATCCCCGCCGGAGGGCGGGGTCCGGTGCCTTAACCAGCTAGTGCTTGACGTCCGCGCCCAGCAACAGGTGCAGCTGGGGCACGATGTGGTCCGGCCGGGCAGTGGCGCCATCGGGCAGCAGGCCCTGGATGTAGCGCACGCAGGTGCCCGTCGGGGCGCTGGCCATGTAGATACCGCTCGTGTCGTTCGACAGCGCCAGCACGTCGCCGGCCTTGACCTTGAGGCTGGTGGCAAACGTGTTCAGGCCCGGGCTGGCGACCGTCTCCAGCCCGCTCGAGCGCACGACCTTGAACTTGCCGTGCCCCGCCGGGCGCAGCACGCGCAACTGCACCTGACCGCCGACGCTGCCGGCGTTCACCGAGTAGTCGGTGAGCGTGCCGGAGTGCTTGACCACGTCGGTGGGCTTGCCGTGCTGGTAGTTGACATACGTGCACTCGATCGACGCGGCGCACAGGTTCGTCATTGCTGAGCCACCTGAGCTCCCTACGGTGCTCGTGTGCGCCAGCGCGGTTGGTGCTGCGAAAACGGCCAGGACACCGACCGCAACGGCTATGAGGACTTTGAGGCGGGACATTGTGGTTCTCCTTTGGGGTGGGTTGCCGAGTGGGCAATGTCGGGGAGAACTCGCGTCGCGGCTAGCGACCCCAGGTGTGGTCCACACCCACCCTAGGGCTCCTTCTCGACGGTTCGGCTGGGACCTACCTTGGCGGCACACACCAACCGCCCCAGGAGGAATCACATGCTCACAACTTCAACATTTCGCTTCCGCCGCCTCGCCGCCGGACTCGCCGCCGCCGCCACCGCCGTGGCCATGGTGCCGGCCGCCGCGTCGGCCACCGCCTGGTTCGGCTCCTCGCTGAACCACGACCCGGCCAACGCCGGCGCCAGCTGCGTGGCCGACGACAGCGTCCCGCCGCCGATGTGCACGCACGTCGGCTCCTACTACCCCGGTACCTCGGGTCGGGTCAAGGCGCCGTTCAACGGCACTGTGACCGCGCTGCGGATCCGGGCCGAGGGCCCCACCAGCCTGACCTTCCATCTGGTCCGGGTGCGCAACCTGTCGTCTGACCAGTCCAGCGGCCAGGCCAAGGTCGTGGCCACCAGCCGTACGCTGCAGGCGCAGGGTCCGTCGAGCACCGATCTGGATAACGGCGTCTACCCGGTCGAGACGTTCTCCGTGCACCTCAGGGTGCATCAGGGCGACGAGGTCGCGGTCGACACCGCCAACAACACGGCGGAGTACTGCTCCGATGGCACACCTGGCCAGCTGACGTTCAACCCGCCGCTTCAGGCGGGCGCGGGCTTCCGTGCATCCACCGGCGTCGATCACTGCCTGCTCCTGGTGCAGGCAGTTGAGAAGCACGCCCATTGAACGCCGCGCCATGGGGCGACTACGATCCCCGTCGCCCCATGGCCGACAACCTCCACGGCGCTCCGCTACAGAGCCCGGTCGAACTCAAGGCCGTGCTCGAAGCGGAGCGCTCTGGCGTTCCGTTCGTCGTCTTCCGGGACGGCCCCGGCGAGCAGCAGATCCTGATGCTGGGTCCAGACCGCGAGCGAATCACCGTCGGCCGGGGACCGGCGTGTGAAATATGCATCGAGCAGGACAGCGAGGTCTCTCGCCTGCACGCCGAGCTGGAGCAGCTGGGCACCGACTGGGCGGTGAGCGATGACGGCCTGTCGCGCAACGGCACGTTCGTCAACGGCGAGCGCGTAGGCGGGCGCCGGCTGCTGCGCGACCGCGACATCATCCGCTTCGGCCGCACCTTCGCCAGCTTCCATCAGCCGCTGGTGGCCAGGCTCACCGAGACCCGAGTGGGTAGCGGCGTCGTGGACCGGGCCAGCCTGTCCGAGGCCCAGCACCGCGTCCTGGTCGCGCTGTGCCGGCCGTTCAAGGAGTCCAGCGGCTACGCCACCCCGGCCACCAACCAGCAGGTCGCCGAGGAGCTGTTTCTGAGCGTCGACGCGGTCAAGACCCACCTCCGTGCCCTGTTTGCCAAGTTCGGGATCGAGGAGCTACCGCAGAATCAGAAGCGGGTTCGCCTGGTGGAGCTGGCGCTCAAGAGCGGCGTCGTCACCCTGCGTGAGCTGTGAGCCGGGGCGCCTAGAACGGGAGCCGCGGGACCTTGATCGGCCCGCCTGGCAGTGCGGCTTCCGGGCCGAGCGCTCGCCACATGGTCTCCATCGGCATGTCCACGGTTCCGGTCGGTTGCTCGACCTGGACCGGCTCGGTGACGCGGACGAAACCGTGGCGCTGGTAGAGCCCGACCCGGTCCGGCTGGCAGAACAGCAGGGCGATCTC
>DATKRM010000003.1:0-6016 GCA_035532195.1 Solirubrobacteraceae bacterium | reverse complement strand
GTAATCCTGCATCGCGCACCTATTGTCTGCGCCGTGGCCCCGAAGCGTCGCATCGTTGCAATCACCCCGGTATGCGAGCCGGGCGGAGCCGAGATCCACCTGCTGCGGCTGCTCGCGGCGCTCAAGCAACGTGGCTGGCAGATCACGCTCACCACGCCGGGGCTCGGGACGATCCGTGACCGCGCGCTCCAGGCCGGCTACCGCTGGCAGCCGCTGCCGCTGGGCGGCCTCGAACGACGGGCAGGCGTCCGGGCGATCCGCTCCTGGCCGGCGGCCCGGCGCCTGGCCGGCGGCTCGGACGTGATCTACCTGTGCGGCGGCGTGTGCGGACGCCTGTTGCCGGCGCTGGCGCCGGGCAGCGCTCGGCGAGTGCTGCATATCCACGACATGGTCGACCGGGTGCCTCGGATCTGGCGGCGAGCCGACACCGTGCTCGCCGACTCGATCGCGGTCGCCGACCGCTTGCAGGGACTGACCCCGCACGTGGTCTACGGGCCGGTCGACCCCAACCCCCCGCCGGTCGAGGCGCCCTGGCCGCCTGGGCAGACGCCGGTGATCGGCTTCGTCGGCCGGATCGAGCCCCGCAAGGGCCCGCTCGATCTCGTCCGGGCCGCTCCGATCATCCGCCGCCGTCTCCCACGGGCGCGGATCGTGGTCGTCGGCGATGACCCCTACCGCGCGGATCCGTCCTATACCCACGCCGTAATGACCTCCCCGGATGTCGAGCACTACCCGTGGACCGATGACGCCCCGGGCCTGATGCGCCACCTGGATGTGCTGGTCCTGCCCTCACGCCAGGAGCCGTTCGGCACCGTGCTGGCCGAGGCGATGGCGGTGGGGACGCCAGTGGTGGCCTCGCGGGTCGACGGGCTGCCCGAGGTGGTGCGCGACGGGATCACCGGTCGCCTGGTGGCCCCGGACAACCCGGCAGCGCTGGCCGACGCGGTGCTCGAGGTGCTGGCCCACCGGGCGCAGATGAGCACCGCCGCGCGCGAGCACGGCATGACCTTCGCAATCAAGGACTACGCCGATCATGTAGAACGTCTGATCAGCCCATGAAGGTCGCTTTCGACAGCCGGCCGGTCAAGGACGTGCGGGGAATCGGCCGGTACACCCGCTGCCTGCTGGCAGCGCTGCGTGAGGGCGAGCTGGGTGAAATCGTCGAAACGCACGACCCGCGGCGCTGCGACGTCTACCACGCGCCATGGATCGACGGGGCGATGCTGCGCTCGCCGGTGCCCATGGTCGTCACCCTTCACGATCTGGTGCCGCTCAAGCGCCGCGGCGAGTACCTGCGCACCGGCCTGCGCTTCAAGCTGCGCTACCTGGCGGTGGAGCGGGCAGCCCGCGTGATCGTGCCTACGAGCTCGGTGGCATCCGACGCGCTCGAGACGCTCGACATCCCGGCTGACCAGCTGGCAGTGATCCCCGAGGCGGCGGCGGCCGCCTTCTACCCGCGCCCGCAAGCCGAGGTGGAGCGGGTACGCGAGTCCTACGGGCTCCCCGAGAGCTATCTGCTGTGGGTGGGCGGGCTGCGCTTGCCCGACCCGCGAAAGCGCGTGGCGGAGATGGCCAGGGCCAAGCGAACGATGCCGCTGGTGCTGGTCGGGCCGGCTGGCCGGTGGGCCCGCGAATTAGAGAACGTCACCGTAACCGGCGAGGTCTCAGACGACGAGCTGGCCGCGATCTACACCGCGGCCCACGCGCTGGTGGTGTCAAGCGACGAGGAGGGCTTCGGGCTCACCCCGGTCGAGGCACTGGCCTGCGGGACACCCGTGGCCGCGTGTGAGCTCCCGGCGCTGCGAGAAGTGCTGCAGCACCGGGCCAGCTTCAGCCCGGTGGACGACCTCGACGGGCTGATCGCTGCGGCCGAGGCAGCCCAACGCCCCTCACCCGCGCCGCCGGACTGGACCTGGCAACAGGCCGCCCGGGACACCTGGGAGGTCTACGCCGAGGCGGTCCGCGCCCCTAATCGCCGCCGTGGGCGCAGGCTCATCGGCCGGCACTAGGCCGAAGGCCGAACGGCGGCACCCTCACGCGGGCCCGAGCCTGGACCAGGCGTCGTCGGCGACGCGCGGCGGGCAGCATGCGCCCAGCCTGACGGTAGGCCTTTAGGAGGTGCCGCTCGCGCAACAGCACGTGGCCCAGCGCCAGCAGCTCGTAGCCGGCGATCCACAGCCCGTGGCGCAGAAGTGAAGCCGCTGTCTCGTTCTTGGCCATCATCAGGTAGCGATTGCGGAACTGGATCTGCCGGTCGCGCTCGCTGATCCCCGATCGCGTCGCGGGGCTGTAGGTGCGTATGTGGCCGGCCACCGCCCCCGGCTCGTAAGCGCAGCGCCAGCCCATTAGCTGCGCCCGCCAGGCCAGATCGGCGTCTGAGGCCCACAGCTCCATGTCCTCGTCGAGCACCTCCTGGCCCAATGCGCAGTCCTCGAGTGCCCGGCGCCGGTACAGCGCCGCCGCCCCGTCGGGGCCAAAGCACTCGCCGGGCACCGAGAACTCGCGGCCCGGGCGCCCAAAGCCCACGAGGCCGTTCTTGCGCAGCCGGTCGATGAACATCCCGGCCGCATCGACCTGCTCGAGCTCGACTCCGGGCCCGCTGACACGCACAAGCTTGGGCGCGACCGAGCCCACGCCGTCATTGGCCAGACGCGGGAGCGCGGCGGCCACAAACCCTGGCGCCAGGAAGCAGTCGGCGTTCAAGAGCAGCACCGCGTCGCCCCCGGTGCGGGCGATCGCATAGTTCATGGCCGCGGCGTAGGAGTGGCGTGAGCCCAGCCGGAGGATTCCTGCGCCATGCCGCGCCGCCAGCTCGGAGGTCGCGTCGGTACATCCATTGTCGATGACCACCACCTCGGTACCCGGTCCCTGGGCCACCGCCGCAGGGAGCGAGTGCTCGAGCATCGCCGCCTCGTCGACGCTCAGCAGCAGGATCGTCGTCCTCATTCGAGCAGCTCCCGGTACACCGCGACAGTCTCCCGGGCGGTTCGCTCCCAGGAGAAGCGCGCCCCCCACTCGCGGCCGCGCTGCGCGAGCCCGGCGCGGATCTCCGGGGAGGACAGCAGCTTGGCCAGCGCCGCGGCGAGTGCGTCGGGGTCGCCAGGCTCGAAGTATTCGGCGGCGTCCCCACCGGTGTCGGGCAGCGCTCCGGCCCGTACCGCCAGCACCGGAGTGCCGCGGACCATCGCCTCGAGCACCACCAGGCCAAACCCTTCGTACAGACTCGGGTTGACGAGCAGGTCGGCACCCCGGATCAGCGCGTCCAGACGGGCGTCGTCCACGTACCCGGTCAGCTCGAGCGGCGCCTGGCCGGCGAGCGCCCGCAGGTGGGCTCCCTCGCCCGAGTCCACTCCAGCCAGCACCAAACGGTGCGGGATCTTCCTTGCCCTACTCAATGCGGCAAACGCCCGCACCAGCGCACCCAGGTTCTTCTTCTGGCGCAGGTCCCCCACCGCCAGGAGGTATGGGCCCCCGCGCACGGGAGCCTGGCCCAGCGCCAGCGCGGGCGCCTCGGGGATCACCCTGACCTTGCCCGGGTCGATCCCGTACCGCTCAACGAGGTCGCGAGCGGTGAACGCCGACGGGCAGATCACGCGCTCGGCCGAGCGGGCGGCCCGCGGGGTCAGTTTCCGGTACTTCAGCCCGGTCCTCCGCGAGAAGTCCGACGGCCACGCCTCGAACGCCAGATCGTGGATCGTGACGACCCCAGGGCACGGTCGGACCAGCGGCAGAAAGCAGTTGCACACGTGGACCAGGGCCGCTCGGCGACGCTTCAGCTGCACCGGCAGCACCAGCTGCTCGAACGTGACCTCCGGCCCCGGCCAGCCCCCGTCGACCAACTCAAGCGTCAGACCGGCCGGAAGCGCCGCGGGCAGCGCCCGAATCAGGCACGCGGCATACCGGCCCCAGCCGCGAAGCTGGCTCGCGGCGGCGTCCCGCGCGTCGATGGCGATCAGCTGAGCCATGATCAGCCGTGGGCGCGGCGGCGTCCTGAGCGCTCGCCCAGCAACCGCGCCGCACGCCGGTGGCTGAGCCGCGCCCGCAACGGCGAGGAGTAGAAGCGGGTGTCAGACCACCACTGCGCGAGGAGCCCTTGGGGCGGCGGCGCCAGGCCGTCTCCGAACGCCGCCAGCCCCTCGGCCTCGCGGCGCGCGCGCCGGTAGATGCTGAGAACGCTGTCATGAGTGTGGTCGTGCTCGACAACGAGCCGCGGATCGATTAAGCAGCGGTAGTCCCGGGCCAACCAGTGCTGCGACCACTCCTTGTCCTCGCAGCCGGGGAGATCCTCGCGGAACGCCCTGCGGCGCCACAGCTCAGCGCGGAACGCGCCCGCGCCGTTGGAGTAACCCCACCCCGGACATCGCTGTGCCATCGCGTGATCCTGTCTGAGCGGCTCAGATAGCGGTCGCCCGGCGGCGTCGTAGCGGTCGCCGGAAGCGCAGGCCACCTGGGGATCTGCGAACCAAGCCATCAGCCGCGCGAGCCAGGCCGGATCCGTGACGAACGCGTCAGCCGATAGGGCTGCGACGACCGCGCCGGCGGCATGGCTGGCTCCCAGGTTGAGCGCGCGCCCGAACGAGAACGACTCCCGCGGCAGCGCGAGGACCTCGGCTCCATGTTCCCGAGCGATCTCGGCCGTCCGGTCCCGCGAGCCATTGTCGACGACGATCAGCTGCAGTTCTGGCCCGTCGAGCCGCTGATCGCGCATCAGCTGCAGGCAGCGCCCGATGCGTTCCGCCTCGTCCCGCGCGCGGACGACCACGCTGACTTGGGCTGTCACCGGTACAAGGTTGGCACGGGGATGACATCCTAGGCCGGTGACCGCGACCGCCCTCGAGCTGCCGACGCGCCCGGCTGCGGAGCTGTTCGACATCCCGATCGACCTGGCTCAGCCGTCGGAGCTGTTGCGGACGATCACGACCTGGGCGGCCGCGGGGTACACGCGCCGGGTGATGTACGTCAACGCGCACGTGGTGAATCAGTCGCGCTCGACACCCGGGCTGGCCGAGGCCCTGCGGCGGGCTGACCTCGTGTACTGCGACGGCTACGGGGTGCGGCTGGCGGCGCGTGTGCTGAACCGTCCGGTCCCGCACCGGATGACGGGCGCCGACTGGATCTGGGGGCTGGCGCGGCTGTGCGAGCTCGCCGGCCACCCGATTTACCTCCTGGGCTCCGAGCCACCCCTGTCGCGCGAGGCTGCGGCCCGTCTGAAGCGCTTCTACCCCCAACTCGACGTGGCCGGCACGCACCATGGGTTCTTTCACCTGGACAGCCCGCACAACGAGCGCGTGATCGAAGACATCAACAGCCACCGTCCGCGGATCGTGCTGGTTGGGATGGGAACCCCCAAGCAGGAGCTGTGGGTCGACCGCTACGCCGACCGGCTGGACGGCGCGGTCGTGTGGACTGTTGGTGCGCTGTTCGACTACGTCTCCGGGCACGTTCCGCGAGCCCCGCGGTGGATAGCCGACAACGGCCTTGAGTGGATCTTCAGACTCGCGATCGAGCCTCAGCGGATGTGGCGTCGCTATCTGCTCGGGAACCCGGTGTTCCTGCGCCGGGTGCTGACCGAGGCCAAGCACCAGAGCAGCCGAGACGTTCCCAACCAATGATCCCGTGGTGGACCGCGGCAGGCGAAGTTAACTTATGGACCTTCAGACTCGCGATCGATCCCCAGCGGATGTGGCGTCGGTACCTGCTGGGGAACCCGACGTTCCTGCGTCGGGTGCTGAGCTAGACCAAACGCCGGGCCGGCTAACCCGGCTCACCGCTCTCTTCGGCGACGTCCGAGTGCGGCGCCTGGTGGGCGCCGGGCTGTTGCTGGCGCTGGCGCTGATGGTGTTCCACTTCGACCGCCGGCCGCGGGCCGACATCCTGAACCCGGTCCCGAACACGGCTCGGGGCCTGGCGGCCACCGTCGCCCTATTCGGGGTCGGCGGCTTCGGGCTGGTGCGCCTGCTGCTTCCTCAGGCGCTGCGCGACTACGAGCTGCTGTGGGTCCTGCCCACCGGCGCGT
>DATKRM010000002.1:0-4308 GCA_035532195.1 Solirubrobacteraceae bacterium | reverse complement strand
GCGTGTACCGGGCCCGTGGTCACCGAGGCTCCGCCCTGCACGCCGGCGGCACTGGGCGAGGCGGTTGTGGACGGGGCGGTGGCGGCGGACTTGGACTTGGAGCCCCCGCCGCAGCCGGCCACGGTCACGACAAGCGCGGCGGCAGCCATGAGCGAGGTCGGCCTGCCTCCAAAGCCCATGGGCTGATGTTATCGCCGGTACCAGCCAGCAAACCGGCGTCCCGGGTGCGACTATCTAGGGTCGTGGCGACCCCCGCCGAGGACGTTCGTTGGCCTGAGATAGCCGACCTGCTCGACGATCGAGCCGGCGAGGCCATGGCGCTCAACCAGCGCTACCTCAACCCCCAGCTGGGGCGGGTGGTGCGCACGCTGGGGTTTCACCGCGAATGGACCGAAGGCCGTGGTTCCTATCTGATCGACCGCTCCGGTCAGGAGTACCTGGATCTGCTGTCCGGCTATGGAGTGTTCGCGCTGGGCCGCAACCATCCCTACGTGCGCAGCCAGCTGGAGCGAGTGCTGTGCGCCAACACGCCGAGCATGCCGCAGCTCGGCGTCTCGACCCTGGCCGGGGCGCTGGCCCAGGAGCTGGTGTCCCGCTCGCCCTCATCGCTTCAGGCGGTCGTGCTCACCAGTTCGGGCACCGAGAGCGTGGAGGGAGCGATCAAGCTGGCCCGGGCGGCCCGGCGCCGGCCGCGCATCCTGTACTGCGAGCGCGGATTCCACGGGCTGAGCCTGGGCGCGCTGTCGATCAACGGCAACGAGGAGTTCCGGGAGGGCTTCGGCGAGCTGCTGCCCGGGTGCGACCCGGTGCCGTTCGGTGACCTCGACGCTCTGTCGGCCGAGCTGGCCCGGGGCGACGTGGCCGCTTTCGTGGTGGAGCCGGTTCAGGGCAAGGGCGTGTACGTGGCCCCCGAGGAATATCTGCCCGCCGCCCAGGAGCTGTGTCGGCGCCATGGCGCGCTCCTGATCCTGGACGAGGTCCAGACAGGTGTGGGCCGAACCGGTCGCTTCCTGGCGCTCGAGCACTGGGGGGTCGAGCCTGACCTGGTCACCGTTTCCAAGGCGCTGTCGGGCGGCTACGTGCCGGTCGGGGCGCTGCTGTGCAGCCGTGACGTGTTCCGGGCCACATTCGACTCGATGGAGCGCAGCGTGGTCCACGGCTCCACGTTCGCGGGTGGAGACCTGGCCGCGGCGGCGGCGCTGGCCACGCTCACGGTGCTGGATCGCGAGCAGCTGTGCCAGCGCGCCGAGCAGATGGGCCAGCTGCTTCTCGCGCTCACCGCTCCGCTGGTCGATCGGTTCGAGACCGTGCGTCAGGTCCGCGGGTTGGGGCTGCTGTGGGCGATCGAGCTCGGGCCTCCGGTGGGCGGGGCGGCCCGGCGGTTGTGGGATGCCATCGAGCGGCGTCAGCCCGGCCTGTACGCCCAGATGATCACGGTGCCGCTGTTCCGCGACCACCAGATCCTCACCCAGGTTGCGGGTCACCACATGAACGTGGTCAAGGCGCTTCCGCCGCTGATCATCAGCGAGGCGGAGCTGCGCCGGTTCGCCGGCGCGCTCGAGCAGGTGATCGCAGGAGCCGAGGATCAGATGTTCCGCCGGTACGCCAGCCTCGGCCTGGGACTGGGTCGGCGCAGCCTGGTGGCGCGCTAGCCCAGCTAGCCCACGGTCTCCCGCGACGGCGTGACCGTTTGCAGGCCGCGCCGCTCGAGCTCGGCGAGGATCGGGGCCACGGCCGCCGCGGTGACGCGGTGCGAGCCGGGCCGGCTGTACCAGTCGGCGTCGTGCAGCAGGATCACATCGCCAGGCCCGACCCCTCGGGTGGCCACCTTGGCCAGCTGCGCCGGCGACAGCTTGGCTCGCCAATCCAATCCCCACTTCGACCACAGCAGCGGCTTTAGCCCCACCCGCCGCACCACCGCCAACCCAGCCGGCGTGAAGATCCCATAGGGCGGCCGGTAGAGCCAGGCCGGAGCGCCGCGGGCTTCGCCGACGATGGCCTGCGCCCGCGCCAGGTCGGCCGCGAACGCCGGGGGCGAGAGCCGCATCTGGTTGCGGTGCCGGTGGCCATGGACCGCCACCTCGTGGCCCCGGCGCGCGATCTCCGCCGCCAGGTCGGGATAGCGCTCCACCTGCTCGGCCACCAGGAAGAAGGTGGCTCGGGCCGAGTCTGCGTCGAGCGCGTCGAGCACAGCCGGAGTCCCCTCGGGATGTGGCCCGTCGTCGAAGGTGAGGGCCACGCCCCCGAGCCCAGGCAGACCCAGCGGAACCTGCAGCGCAGCGGCCAGGGGAGGAAAGTGCACCGCCGCCCCCGGCCCGCACCATACGGCTCCGGCGGTGAGGGCCCCAGCGCCGCAGAGCACCCGCGGCTTCATGAGGTCAACTCGGCTCGGCCGGCTGCGGTCGACGCGTCGGCGCCGAGGAGGTCCCGCACCGACGCGTAGCCGGCCTGCCTGATGCGCCGGACCAGCTGTCGGTTGATCTGACGCGGCCAGCCGGGACCGCCGTACACAAACCCGGTGTAGGCCTGGACCAACGTGGCTCCGGCGCGCAGCCGGTCCCACACGTCCTCGGCTGACTCGACGCCGCCCACCGAGACCAGGGTCAGCCGATCCCCGGTAATGCCCCGAAGCCGGCGCAGGACCTCCAGGGCCCGGCCGGCCAGCGGCGGGCCTGACAGGCCCCCGGTCTGCGTACCGTCGCCCACCCGCGTCAGCGTGGTGTTGACCGCCACGATGCCGTCCAGCTCGAGCTCCACGGCCAGGTTCCCGATCGCGTCGAGCTGCTCGTTGGTCAGATCGGGCGCAATCTTGACCAGCACCGGGACGCGGCGGTCAAGCGCCTCGAGCTCCGCCCGGATCTGCCCGATCAGATCGCGCAGCCGCTCCGGCGCCTGGAGCTCACGCAGCCCAGGCGTGTTTGGCGAGCTCACGTTGACCGCGATGTAGTCGGCCAGCGGCGCCACCTGGCGGATCGAGTCGCGATAGTCGGCCGCCGTAGCTTCCACGGACGCCGCCCGGCTCTTGCCCACGTTGACCCCCACTACCAGCTCGGGCGGCCGCCCAACCAGGCGCGAG
Organism: Solirubrobacteraceae bacterium; assembly: GCA_035532195.1. Lineage (GTDB taxonomy): Bacteria > Actinomycetota > Thermoleophilia > Solirubrobacterales > Solirubrobacteraceae > Palsa-465. The sequence continues at coordinate 1,232 of DATKRM010000002.1, read as the reverse complement.
GCCACGGCCTGGGCCCCGGGGTTGGGAAACCCCATCCAGTTGACCAGCGCTCGCTGGGCGATGACGCGGACGATCCGCGGGCTCGGGTTCCCGGGCTGCGGGCGGGCGGTCACCGTCCCCACCTCCACGAAGCCGAAGCCCAAGGCAATCAGATCCTCGAACCAGCTGCCGTCCTTATCCAGGCCGGCCGCCACGCCCAGCGGACTGGGGAAGGTCCGGCCCAGCGCCTCGACCTGGAGGGCGGGATCTGCCGGTCCCACCCAGAGCGCCAGCAGACGCCGCCCGGAGCGGCTGGCCCGCACGAGGCGCAGCAACCGCTGCGCTAGGCGATGGACCCGCTCGGGATCCAGGCGGCGCAGCACGAGATGAAACAGGGCGCGATACACGAGTCCGTGCTGCGCGAGTGTAGGCTCGCCTTGATATGACCGGTCCGGATGCCGCCCCCCAGTTCGCCTCCGCCGCGCTAGTCGTGATCGACACCCAGGGTGACGTGCTCGACGGGGGCGGGTTCCCGATTCCCGGCACCTCGGCCGCGCTCCCGCAGATGCGCCGCGTGCTCGACGCATTCCGCGCCGCGGGGCGTCCGATCGTGCACATCGTTCGTCTCTACGAGTCCGACGGCAGCAATGCCGAGCTGTGTCGCCGCCAGCTCCTGGCCGACGGGACGCAGCTGTTGATCCGTGACACCGCGGGATCGCAGATCGCCGGGGACCTGCTGCCCGGTCCATCGGCCCCGCTAGACGCCGAGCTGCTCCTGAGCGGGCAAGCTCAGCCCCTGGGCCCGCGGGAGGTGGCCATGTACAAACCGCGCTGGGGGGCGTTCTACGGCACCCAGCTCGAACCACACCTGCGGGACCAGGAGATCAGCACCGTGGTGTTCGCCGGCTGCAACTTCCCCAACTGTCCCCGGACCTCGATCTACGAGGCCAGCGAACGCGACTTCCGGGTGGTCGTGGCCCGCGACGCGCTGTCGGGCCTTTACGAACGCGGCGAGCGTGAGCTGGAGGGGATCGGCGTAGCGCTCATGAGCGCCGACGCGGTGGCTGACGCGGTCACACGGGCCGGAGACGATCCAGCGCCCGCGGATCTCCTTCGTAGGGGAGCCCCCGAGCCTCGGCTTCACTGAAACTCAAGCCTTGATGCGTTCGCGCCCGGTGATCCTGGCCTCGCTGCTGCTGGCGGCATTCGCGATCAACCTGGACATCACGATCGTCAACGTGGCGCTGCCGACG
>DATKRM010000001.1:0-2949 GCA_035532195.1 Solirubrobacteraceae bacterium | reverse complement strand
ACGACCGCCGGCCCGCGCAAGCGCTGGCCGGTGAAGTAGTCGACCCAGGTGCCAGGCGGCACCCACACCTGGGCCGGGGCCGGATCGCCGTCGGCGGCCACCGGCGCGACCACCACGTCGGGTCCGAACGTGAACTCGCTGGGGTGCTGGTAGGCGTCTGGGCGCCCGGGCCACTCGAGGTACAGGGCTCCGGTGATCGGTAGCCCCGTGTCATAGGTCCGGCGGGACAGCGTGTAGATGTAGGGGCCCAGGGCTTCGCGCAGGCGCAGGAAGCTCGAGGCCGCGGCCTCGGCGGCGGGCCCGTACTCCCAGGGCAGCCGGTCGCCGTGGTCTGAGTGCAGACGGTCGAGCGGCTGGAAGGTGCCCAGCGCCACCCAGCGGGCATACAGGTTGTCGGGCAGGTGGGCGGACAGGGCGGAGGTCCCGATCGGACCGCACTGACCCTGCACCGGCTGACCGTGGAAGCTCCCGATGTCGTGGCTGATGTACGGCAGCCCGACGTTGCCCTCGGCAGCGGAGAACTGGGCCTCGAAGGCCAGCATCGCCCAGGTGGCACACGTGTCGCCGGTGAACTGGATCGTGTAGCGGTGCTCGGCGAAGATCCCCGTGCCTCCGCTCTGGGTATCGCCGTCAAATCCGTCCGAGGCGCTGTAGGACGCGCCGGCCCGGGCGAACGCCGGCCAGCGCGTGCCCCGGGCGCGCTGCCGCTGTGCGTACAGCGAGTTGATCCACGTGTCCGCGGTCAGCCCCGGCGCTGAGGCGCTCGAATCATCGCAGCACCAGTCGAACCAGAACACGTCCGCCCCCGCGCGCTCGAAGTCCTGGTGCAAGCCGAAGTAGGTGTCGATCTGCTGGGGCTTGGTCCAGTCGAACACGGCGCAGCTGGCGGTGGGGTCGGCGATCAGGATGTGGCACGTGCTGGCTCCGCCTGAGATCGTCAGGCCGCCGGCCTGGGCGCTGGCCCCCGGGTATTTGGGGTCGTTGGTCGAGATCGACGGGTGGATGTTCAGCGCCACCGACAGGCCCTGGCGGTGGGCCCAGTCGAGGAAGCCGTGGGGGTCGGGAAACAGGGTCGGGTTCCACTCCCACCCGTCCCAGCTGTAGGGCCGGCCGGGCGCGCCGGCGATGGCAGCGGCGATCTGCGCCCCCTGGGCGCTGCTCTCCCGCTTGAAGTCGGTGTCGATCGACAGCGTGTCGAGGGGCAGCTGGTGGGCCCGGAAGGTGGCCAGCAGGTCGTGGTAGTCCTGGTCGGAGTAGGGCCAGTAGCGGGAGAACCACACCCCGAACGCCCCTCGCGGCAGCATCGGCGCCGGCCCGGTGAGCGCGCGCAGGTCGCCCAGCCCGCGCTGGTAGTCGTGGCCGTAGGCGAACAGGCACCAGTCCTGATACGGGCCCGGGTGGCTGGGCCGCACGGCAAACCCGGGCGAGCCAGGGGTGAGCAGCGCGGTCGAGGTGTCCTCGAGCACGTACCAGCCGGCCCGGGACAGGAGCCCGTCGTTCAGCGCCACCGGCCCGTCCAGCAGGTCGAGAGCGCGCCGCCAGCCCCCCAGGTTGCCCTGGCTCTGGCCGGGCTGCGGGGCCACGCTCACCCGCCGACCGCTCACCGACAGCGTCAGCCTCAGGTTGCCGGCTGAGAACGGCCCCGAGCCCAGTCGGTAGGCCAGCGTGGCCAGCCGTGTGCGGATGGTCAGCCAACCACCCGACCGGTTGACCGTGAATCCCGGCGCCGGCACGGCCGCCCGGGTCGCGGTCATCGTGGGCCGGTTCTCAAACCGCCGGTCCTGGGCGTACTCGGCCCGGATCAGGGTGGGCGTCAGCACCTCGAACCGCGCCGCCCCGGCGGGGACCATCACCGAACGCGCGGCGGCCTGCGCCGAGCCAGCCAACGCGGCCAGGGCCGCAATGGTCACAGCCAGAGCCGTGCGCTGACCCATGTCCGCACGCTACCTTCTTTCCGTGCCGAGGAGGGAGGTCAGACGGCGAGAGCTGATCGCCGGCGGCGTGGGCGCTGCCGCCGGTGCGCGACGGGGCGATCCCCTCCGGAGAACCCGCGGCCGCGCTGGCTGACCTGTAAAGCGGCTGAGATTCGGACAATCCTGCGCCGATGGCACCCAATCGGCCCTACGATCACTGGCCGTGAGGAGGCTGGCAGGAGCAGTCGTGCTGGCGCTGGTCATCGCCGTGGGAGCGGCGGTGCCGGCGGCCTCGAGCGCTAGCGGCGGAGCGCCGTTCCGCGTAGGCGCGGCCGTGCAGAGCTTCTCCCCCCCCGCCGCTGGGGCCATCCAGGCCGACCCGGCCGACTGCGCGTCGGCCGCCGACAGCGCGTTCAACGGCCCGCGCCAATTCGCCTTCGAGGAGCCCTACATCGACCAGCAGCACTCGGGCCACTACGACCTGGGAGACCCATTCCTGGACTGCAACCATGACGGCCGCTGGGACGGGAACTTTATCGGTGGTGGCGGCGGCGGTCCCCGCTACTACGACCACGCGGCCGACCAGGTCGGCGCCCGGGCCATCGTGGTGTCCAACGGGCACAAGACGGTGGCCATCGAGGTGGTGGACCAGGAGGGCTTCTTCAACACGTACGCCGATCGCATCCGGGCCCAGGTGCTGCGCGACGGCTACCGGCTGGACAGCATCCAGATCTCGGCCACCCATGACGAGTCCGCGCCCGACACTCTGGGCTTGGGCGGTGCCTCGTCAGCCACCTCGGGCACCAACCAGTACTTCGTGGACTACCTGGTCCGCAAGTCGGCGCTGGCCGTGGAGAACGCCTACAACGCGATGCGGCCGGCCACGATCAGCTACGCGCAGGCCAGTGAGCCGGCCAATCTGCGCCAGTGCTGGTCCTCGTATCCGTTCATCGATAACCCGCTGATGCCGGTCATGCAAGCCCGGGCCAGCGACGGCACGGTCATCGCCACCCTGGCCAGCGTCAGCCAGCACACT